>DAISJZ010000241.1:0-1616 GCA_036821145.1 Spirochaetota bacterium | reverse complement strand
ACTCTTTATTTTTTATAATTCCATATGTCAAAATATATTTTGCAAAGAACTTTTTTCAGTCAGAATATATACTGAAGAGACTTTCCGGACGGTTTGTGAAATAAAACAGCATACGGTTGAGAAATATTCTGAACCGGAATGTCAGTTTGAACCTAATAATCCGGAGTAATCTGATGAACTACATGTTAAATACGATCCAGGAAAAATACAGAAGCAAGCTTATCTCTGCGGAACAGGCTGCTTCTATGGTGAAGGATGGAATGAAAGTTTCCTATGGAAGCTTTCACACAAAGCCCATCGATTTTGATGAGGCCCTGGCAAAGAGAGTTGCCAATGGTGATTTTAAACAGCTCGATATTTTTATAGTGGGAACAATAATGCCTGTACCGCAGTCGCTCCTTAAAATGGCTGAGATGAGTGACAAAGGTGACTTCGGCTACAACACATCATGGTACGGCCCCCTTGAGAGGATGCTGCACGGAAAGGGAGTTGTAAATTTCGTGCCTATCCAGTACCAGGATGGCACAGCCACAAGGATTGAACCTGTGTGGCATGAGGACCTCCGCAGGGACATTGCTGTGTTCAGGGCGGGTTCAATGGACAGGTTCGGAAATTTTAACTACGGTGTTACAAACGGCGGTACAAGGAAGGATGTAATAAATACCCCGATTAAGATCGTTGAGGTTAATTCAAATTTCCCCACAGTGTTAGGCGGAATGGATGAGTCGATAAACATTGATGAGATCGATTATATTATAGAAAGTTCCAACCAGGAGATGTTCTGCATCCCTCACATGGAGCCTGAAGATGTTGAAGTCAGGATCGCGGAGAATATAATTCCGCTCATCAAAGACGGCGCCTGCCTTCAGCTTGGAATCGGCGGTGTGCCGAACGCTATCGGAAAAATGATTGCGCAGTCTGACCTGAAAGATCTCGGTGTACACAGCGAGATGTTCTGTGACGCGTTCTTTGATCTTTATAAAGCCGGCAAGATAACAAACATGAGAAAGAAACGTGATACAGGGAGAAGCGTATTCACTTTTACTCTCTGCACAAAGGAGACAATGGATTTTCTTGACAACAATCCCCTTGTAGCTTCATATAACTGCGATTATGTGACAAATGCTTTCTCAATCGCGCAGGAGGACAATATGTTCTCCATCAACTCAATACTTGAGCTTGACCTTGTGGGGCAGGCCGTGTCTGAATCAATCGGAGCAGCACAGTATTCAGGCACAGGAGGTGCTCTCAGTTTTACTGCGGGCTCATATGAATCAAATGGAGGAACTGCGGTTCTCTGCTTCCCTTCAACGTTTAAGGATAAAGAGGGTAAACTCCATTCAAAGATTAAAGCGGCACTCACTCCCGGTTCAATAGTGACAATACCGAGATCTGTCATAAGCACAGTGGCAACAGAGTATGGCTGTGTAAATATCAAGGGGCTCGGCCTCTGGAGAAGAACAGAGAAGATTATCGGCCTTGCTCACCCCGATTTCAGGGATGAACTTATAAAAGAAGCTGAAAATATGAAGATATGGAGAAAGTCCAATAAGATAGACTGATTTTTTTTAATATGTGCCATATCCAGGGGACAGTAATTGCTCCTCCCGGTTTAT
>DAISJZ010000240.1:0-1620 GCA_036821145.1 Spirochaetota bacterium | reverse complement strand
CTGAACTGATACACATATCCTGCCTTCCATTTAAAACGCCTTGCCCCCTCCGGGGGTGCGGGGGCTGTATGGTATTGGGAACGATGAATACTCCCAAATGCGACATAAACCCCATCTTATCGGAAGTTACTACACACTTCTTTAGAATTTATTTGATATTAATTGCTCAATTTTAAAAAAAAATTTGACATTTTTAACCCGCGCAGGCTTTTATTAAATATTAAAGCTCCATATAGGTAACAGTTATGAACACGATAATCCGTCAGAGGAACAGGAAAGAACCGGGCATTAACTACAGCAAAATAGAGAAACAGAGCTTTATTGAGAAGATGCATGTCCTCCTGGACCTCTTTATTGTTGCCGGAGCGTTTATATCTGCTTACTGGATCAAAAGATCCCTCCTCCCGGGGAGCCTGGGTGGACTCAGCACATTACCTAATTACTACCTCATGCTGGCCCAGGTATCTGTTACATGGCTTATAGCGGAGATGATATTCACACCAAACAGGAACTTCTACAGGCAGACAGTATTCTCAATAATTAAAGACCTTATTAAGATGATCTCAGCAGTAGCTGTGCTCCTTATAATAACAGACTTTATGTTCAAGATAGACACAAGCCGTTTGCTCCTTATGCTCTTTTCCGGCCTTGCTTTCACATTTCTTTTTGCAAGTAAAAGTGCAATTCTCTACATGTACAGAAAGCACTTTGAAAAGGATTCCAACAGGATGAATGTTCTTATAATAGGTACAAGAGGGAGAGCAAAGCAGGTAATAGAGCATATCAATAAAAACAAAAAGCATTATAAAATTATCGGCTGCCTTGATACAGACAGGGAACTCACAGGTTCAGAGGTAATAAAAGATATTAAAAATATCGGTACAATTGAAGATATAAAAAACATTACCCTGCATAATACAGTTGATGAAGTGATATTCGCAATGCCCCTTAAAAAGATTGAGGGTGTGGATATTTACATACTCCTCCTTGAGATGCTTGGAATACATGTAAGGATTATCCCTGACTGGTATATCAACTCAACAGCATTTCAGCCCGGTATTTCAACAGTATCTTATGACGACTTCAGGGGCTTCCCTACAATGCTCCTTTCAGCCAATAACCATAACCAGGTAAACAGACTGTTTAAAAATGTTATAGATATATCAGCAGCAGCAGTGCTCCTTACACTCCTTGTGCCATTCTTTGCAATCACAGCGCTCCTTATAAAAATATTCTCACCCCATGGCCCTGTATTCTTTAAACAGGAGAGAATGGGGCTTAGCGGCAGAAAGTTTTCAATCTGCAAATTCAGGACAATGGTACCTGACGCAGAGGACAGGCTTGCGGAGCTTAAACTGATGAATGAGGCAGACGGCCCTGCTTTTAAAATCTCGAATGACCCCCGAATTATTCCGTACATCGGGAAGTTTCTCCGCAAAACAAGTTTAGACGAGCTGCCGCAGCTTTTAAATGTTCTTCGAGGAGAGATGAGCCTTGTTGGCCCCCGCCCGCCGCTTCCGGCAGAAGTGGAACAGTATGACCTCTGGCAGAGGAGAAGGCTTTCGATGAAGCCGGGGCTCACATGCATCTGGCAGATAAAACCAAACCGTAATGATCTCT
>DAISJZ010000239.1:0-1678 GCA_036821145.1 Spirochaetota bacterium | reverse complement strand
CAGTCAGGAAGACACTTCATTAACATTTATACTAATCTGATTATTTTTACTACAGGCAAAGGGGGATGATAAAATAATCCTGTTGACACCGGACAACAGTGTTATAGCTGTATCACCAATATAAACCGCCTACCTGTACATTTATGGAGATATTCAATGGATAATAAAAGAATACAGGCAAACATGATATTCCTGCTGGTTGCCGCAATATGGGGATTTGCTTTTGTAGCTCAGAGAGTAGGTGCGGGCTATGTCGGCGCATTTACATTTAACGGAACCAGGTTCTTTCTGGGTGCGCTTTCGCTGCTCCCCCTTCTCTATATGAATCGCGGAAGTCATAAATCTATTGATGCTCCGAACATTAAAACAATTATAGCCGGGGCTGTTACCGGCGGTGTACTGTTCCTGGCCGCGTCTCTGCAGCAGATAGGCCTCTCGGATACAACAGCAGGTAAAGCGGGTTTTATTACCGGTCTTTATATAGTGCTTGTCCCGATCTTCGGAATCTTATTAAAACACAGAATAAACCTGAATATGTGGCTCGGTGCGGCTGTTGCTATAGCGGGGCTCTATCTTCTGAGTGTTACCGGTGACTTTACCATATCAAAAGGGGACCTTTATGAACTTGCGGGAGCGGTATTCTGGGCTGTACACATACTTGTGATTGACCATTACACTAAAAGTATTGATGCGCTGAAACTTTCATTTGTTCAGTTTATGACTTGTTCCGTATTAAGCCTTGCGATTGCATTTTTGTTCGAAACTGTTACCATGGAGGGATTCAGGCTTGCCATTGTGCCGATTCTTTACGGAGGGATATGCTCCGTCGGGATTGCGTACACTCTTCAGGTTTTCGGACAGAAATACGCAAAGCCGTCACACGCAGCCATTGTTCTCAGTATGGAGACAGTTTTTGCGAGCCTTGGAGGCTTTCTCCTCCTTAACGAAATAATGGGTATGAGGGGATACACAGGGTGTGCCCTTATGCTTACCGGTATGATAATATCACAGCTTAGATTTAACGGCAGTAAAACGGACAGCGATCCTGCAATAAAATAATTCTTTTAGCCGGATTTTCGTTATTATAAAAACAAACCGGTTTACCTGTGATGAAAAAAAATGTATTAATTCTTTCAGGCATCGCATTTATTTTGCTGATTATCATTTACATCTGGCTTCCGTCGGTGCGGGCTGCCTATATCTATTCGAAGATGGCAGACAGCGCCGGTCTCGCCGGCAAAAAGATTTCTATAAACGGATATACCGCTCACTACTACGAAAGTATCAGCAGCCATGGCGAAACGATTATTCTGCTTCACGGCCTTGGGGGCGACAAAACTTCATTTATCCGGACATCGGCCGGTTTGTCGCAGCATTTCAGGGTAATACTGCCGGACCTTGCGGGTCATGGGGATAATTCACGTACAGGATATAACGATTTCAGCATTAATGGGCAGGCTGATTTTATAAATATTTTTTCTGAAAAACTTGGACTTCATGAATTTCATCTTGGCGGCAACTCAATGGGAGGACATATCTCTGCTGCTTACGCTCTTAAATACCCCGGAAAAGTAAAGTCTCTCATTCTTATTAATTCCTCCGGAATTACAATAGAGGGGAATCATGCATACTCCGGATACGGGGCTCCCATCAGAAGCATTGATGAACTCCGCACTGC
>DAISJZ010000238.1:0-1710 GCA_036821145.1 Spirochaetota bacterium | reverse complement strand
ATGGATTCATCAGTTCTATAAAACATCATTCATCTGTCTATCCAATAATCGGTGCAGGTGCAAAATTCTGATGCGTCTATATTTATAAATCTGGGCGACAGGAAGTTATTAAATATAATATAAATAAAGCTATGATTGAAGTAATTACTCAATTGAAGAGTGATAATTATTCTCTGTGCTCTCTGTGCGTGACAGGTCTTAATGTGTTCACTAAAGGGTTCTTTTTTTATATAAAGAAATGTTTTTGAGGAAGTAATAATGAAATCAGGAAAGTTTGTTAAGCTCTGTATGCTGGTATCAGCATCACTGCTTTTTGCGGTTCTCATTGAAAGTCCACTTGCTGCTGAAGCTGTATTTTTAAAAGACGGATCTATTGTTGAGGGGAGCATTATATCAGATGGTGCAGGTTCCGTCACTGTACGGACTGTAGAAAAAAAGAATAAACAGATACCCCGCAGTGACATCATGCGTATACTCTACACCGAACTAAAACTTGGCAAGATATATGTTCAGAAGAGGGATGGTAAAGGAATTGTTGCTCACCTTGTTGATGAAGACAGGGAGAGCTACACTTTCCGGAAGGAGCTTTTCAGCCCGGAGGAGTTTACCCTTAAAAGAAATGACGTCCTCTTCATGGCCGAGAAGAATCCCTCGGGACTTCAGCCTGTTGGCGAAATTGAAACAGACAGGATAAGCCTCAAGTGGCTCCCTCCTTACGATCCTGTTAAAAAATATAAACTTTTTATAAAAAAGAAACAGTCTGATAAATATGAGCCCGCAGATACAACAGGGGGAACTTCAACGACAATAAAAAATCTCAGCAGCAATACTGAATACTTCATGATTGTAACTGCCATCGATTCCGCGGGTAATGAGTCTGAGCCAAGCAATGAACTGAAGTTTAAAACAAAGAACCTCCCGCCTGATAAACCTCAGGGGATTATACGTGAATCCGATAATGGCAGGAGCAGTCTTAGATGGGATGAATCAAAAGACAATGACGGGAAAGTCAAAGGATACAACATATACAATACTGATGATAAGGGTAAAAGGAAAATTGCAACAGTGAAAAGACCTGAGTATACAGTCCCTGATAATGTATCTGTTTATAAAATTGAAATAACAGCTGAGGATGACCTTGGGAGCGAATCAGAGAAGGTTCGCGTACTCATGCCGCTTCAACTTGTTGTGTCGGCTGCACCTTCGGCATTAGTGATAACAGGAGATCTTGGGGAGATGTTCGATCCCGGCTACGGCGGGATGCTGAATATCGGGTTGCGCAATTTTATGTTCCAGAATTTTGAAGCGGGATTAAGCGGAGGGTATTATACATTCAAAGGGAAGGAAGAGAAGAACACTGACAGCATGTTTATGATCCCCCTGACTGTTTATGCCGGTTATCATCTTGGTATTGGTAGCTGGTTTTCATTCTTTCCCTTTGTGAAGATTGGTGAATCTTATTCAAGTGTGAAATATACAGGACTTAGCGGTGAAACTGAAAAAACAATCATTGATCCGGTAGCTGCTGTAGGTCTTACGCTGACCGCAGGGGGTGAAAGGTTTACTTTTTCAGTAGGTGCTGATTACGGTTTTTTATACGAGAGTGCCGGCATGAAACCTTTTTATGAAGGGTTTGTAAGCTGCGGATTGAAGTTTGAGTTATAGGAGATTGGTTATGAAAATCAGAAAATTGTTTATATACTGCTTAAC
>DAISJZ010000237.1:0-1889 GCA_036821145.1 Spirochaetota bacterium | reverse complement strand
GTCAGCAGAAAAATAATAATCATTATAACGGTTCAGCTTTACTGATAGTTATTCAAACGGAACGAACTCAACAGATTCTATTAAGCAATTTTACACAGGTTCCGCTCCAGCCCATGGGACTTAAAACAGAATTCATTCCCCGGATAACTATCAGAAGCGAACCGGTTATTCTTTTAAGTAATCAGCAAAAAAATAAAGGAGAAATTGAAAGTGAAAACATTGCATAAAAAACTATTATCAATCTTTCTTATAATAACAGTTGCTGCTTTAACTTCATGCGGCGACAAAAAAAACGCGAAAAATAATATTCCACGTGAAAATGCCCGGGCATATATTGTCGGGGGCGGTGTTGCAGGCCTTGCGGCAGCTGCATTCCTTATAAGGGACGGAAAAGTTCCCGGGAAAAACATACACATTATAGAAGAACTTAAACTAACCGGCGGGGCATGCGACGGGATAGGTGACCCGGATAAGTATTATGTTATACGGGGCGGCAGGATGATGAATCTCCCCACATATGAAACAACATGGGAGATGCTGAAGGATATCCCCTCAATATATACTCCCGGGAAATCGGTTTACCAGGAGGTAAAAGAGTTTAATGATAAAATCAAAACCGACGCAAGGGCAAGGGTAATTGATAAAAACAGAAATAAACTCGACGCAACAAAGATGGGATTCAGCTGGAGAGACAGATGGGACATGATCAGGCTCGGTGTAATGTCTGAAGAGGCCTGCGGGGATAAAAGGATCAATGAATTCTTCTCTCCACACTTCTTCAATACAACATTCTGGTATATGTGGTCAACAACTTTCGCTTTCCAGCCATGGCACAGCCTTCTTGAATTTAAAAGATACAACGACAGGTTTATACATGAATTCCCCCGGATTAATACGCTGGAGGGTGTTGCGAGGACTCCGTACAACCAGTATGACTCACTTGTACTCCCGATGCAGAAATGGCTCGAATCACATGGCGTAAATTTTGTAATGGGGACAAAAGTCACCAACATGAGTTTCAAAAAAGATGTAAAAGAGACAACTGTTGAAAAAATACATTATACACAGAATGGGAAAACCGGCGAATTCAAACTTAAAGAGGGGGATATTGTTATAGCAACAATAGGTTCCATGACAGCTGACTCCTCAC
Organism: Spirochaetota bacterium; assembly: GCA_036821145.1. Taxonomy (GTDB): domain Bacteria; phylum Spirochaetota; class UBA4802; order UBA4802; family UBA5550; genus UBA5550. Next base: position 739 of record DAISJZ010000237.1, on the reverse strand, counting down.
TGGGTTCAATGAATACCCCGGCAAAACTTATAACAGGTCAGAAAGACGGCGCATGGTCCCTCTGGAAAAAAATAGCAGAAGGGCGCCCTGAATTCGGCAACCCTTCAAAATTCTGCGACCATATTGATGAGTCTAAATGGTTCTCATACACAGTGACCCTGAAAGATCCTCTTCTCATTAACAAAATTGCTGAATGGTCAGGTAATGAACCCGGCACAGGGGCCCTTGTGACTTTCAAAGATTCAAACTGGTACCATTCAATCGTTGTGGCATACCAGCCCCACTTCAGGAACCAGCCTGATAATATCAAAGTTTTCTGGGGATACGGGCTCTTCCCTGATAAAACCGGGAACTACGTGAAAAAGAGAATGGCGGACTGCACAGGTGAAGAGATACTTACTGAGCTTGTCTACACACTGAAGCTCGAAAAACATCTGCCGGAGATACTTAAATCAGCAACTGTTATCCCCTGCATGATGCCGTACATTACAGCACAGTTTGAGATGAGAAAACCTGGAGACAGACCCCTTGTTGTGCCTGAAGGGTCAACCAACCTCGCTTTCATAGGACAGTTTGCGGAGGTTCCTGAGGATGTTGTTTTCACAGTTGAATATTCATTCAGAACAGCTGCAACAGCGGTATACCAGCTGCTCGGCATAGATAAAGAACCACCTGCAATTTATAAGGGCGGGCACGAGATAGGCGTTCTCTGGGACGCAGCCTGGACACTGTTCAGGTA
>DAISJZ010000236.1:0-1987 GCA_036821145.1 Spirochaetota bacterium | reverse complement strand
TCCCCCTTATCAAGGATATCAAGGGCCTCAGCACCGTCTGATGCCGTATACACAGCGTAATTCTCCTCAAGCAGACCCTTCAGGAAAAAGCGCATATCAGTGTTATCCTCAACAACGAGAATTGAAGGTTTATCCTCACCTGCAGTGCTGTCATCTTTTAAAACAGCGGAATGTACTGCACCTGTTTTAATTATTCCACGCATGAATGGGAGATTATTGCTGTCAGTGGAGCTTTCAGCAAACTCAACATCCTCTCTCCCATGCAGATGTTCCGCTCCAGCCGGAATACTTACGAAAAATTCAGCCCCATGATCATCGGGATAATCTTTAAAATATCTGCTCCTGACCGAAACTGATCCGCCATGAAGTTCAGCAATCTCCTTAACAATAGAGAGCCCTATCCCTGTCCCTTCATGCTGCCGTGAAACTGTTGCCTCTGCCTGACTGAATCTGTCAAATATTGTGTTTATCTTATCAGAAGGGATTCCGGGGCCGTTGTCGGTAAACTTCAGATGTATCTCATCACTGCTCTTCTGGAGACTTATATCGATCCTCCCCCCTTCACCGGTAAATTTAAGTGAGTTCGAAAAAAAGTTTGATATAATCCCCGAAAATTTAGCCCGGTCAATATATGCCATTACCGGTTCTTCAGGAATTGAGCAGTACAGCGAGAGCCCGTTATACTCCGCCACAGATTCCATCTCAGCGCAATAAAGCTTCAAAGCTCTCCCCAGGTCAGTCTCCGAAACATTAAGTTTCATCTTACCCGCTGTTATGCGGGAGAGGTCAAGGAGATCATTAATGAGAGAAAGCAGGTTGCGGCTGTTACGCTGAATCATTTCAAGGTTTTCCCTGCATAGCGGCCTGCCGTTAATCGCATCCTCAACAGGAGATAAAATAAGGGTCAGCGGCGTTCGCAGTTCGTGTGAGATATTGTCAAGGAACCTGCTTTTTGCAAGGTTTGCTGCTTCGGCCTCCTCTTTCATTAATTTAAGTTCTTCCGTGGCGGAATCAACTTTTCTCTGAAGCTGAAAATTCCACCACCATATAACAGCAACACCGCCGATTATTATTAATATAACAGTTATTGTGCCTATATAACCCCAGGGTATCCTGTACTTGAAATCACCCCCTGACCAGGTCTTTTCTATTATATGCCTCTCCTCTCCTGTAACCCTGCTGAATCCTGAAGATATCATTTCAGCAAGGGATTGATTCCCGCGCTTTAAGGCTGCTGAAATTCCATAACTGAAAACAGGATCTGACGATTGGACGAAGTTCCCCCACTTCCCGCTCCTTGAGAGAAGATAATTGGCACGCGCCCCTTCCGCAAGGAAAACATTAATTTCCCCTGTATAGCATGATTCCATAAGTTCAGTTATACTCCTTTTTATAAAGAAACTGATATCATGACTCAATTCACCAAGCCGCACAGCATCAGATACAGTTATCCCGGTTCTGAAAGGCTGCAGATCACGGAACTGTTCAACAGGAGGGAGCTTTTTACTGCGGTATATATAGATTTCAAGGATATAAATATCGGGTATAATTATGAAATGATCTGCTGAACCAGTGGAAAGGGGATACCCCATAATTACATCAACATCACCATTTGCAAGGGACTTCTCCGCCTTTTCAGGTGATATTATTATGTAATTAATTTCCACCCCTGTCTTTTCACCCCACAGTTTCCATATTTCAATATATGCACCGGAGGTTTCTGAGGTTAAATCAAATTCATATGGAGGCTTATCAGTTATACCTGCTACGGTTATTCTCTTTATATCTGAATTATCCGCGGCATAGAGAAAACCTGACACAAGGATAATGGCAGCACAAAATACTATTCTGACCGTATTAAATAAGCCCATTATTGTTTTACTGCATTGCCGCGATAATCGGGGTTCATGTATTTTATAATCAGGAAAGAGGCAAGAATGCTTATACTCTTATCTGCAAGGTTTACGGGGATCCTCACGAGAAAAGA
>DAISJZ010000235.1:0-2075 GCA_036821145.1 Spirochaetota bacterium | reverse complement strand
GACTTAATGCCCTCATCCCCGGCCCTTCTCCCATCCTGATGAATTGAAGCGGGGATGCGTAGGGAACAGGCATGCCTGTCCCTTACGCATCCCCCCGCGGTATCTCCAGCCTGAACCTTGACCCGTTCTTTGATTCGGCCTTTATAGTCCCCCCAAGCTGCTCTGTAAGCATGGACACAACCTGCAGCCCGAACCCCTTAGGCTCATTTAAAGAAAAACATTCAGGGAGCCCGCAGCCGTTGTCAGAGATTTCTATGACAATATTTTTATTCTTAATGGATGCACTGAATCTTATTACACCCCCATGGCCTTCTGGAAAAGCGTATTTCATTATATTTGTAATGAGTTCATTTATAATTATACCTGTTATAAACAGGTTATCCTGGGAGATGCAGAAATCTTCTATATCCTTGAGGATGGTTACTGAATCTGAGTTCGGGAAAAGCTTTACTATTTCATCAACCAGTTCCGAAAAGTATGATTTAATATTCAGATCGCTGGTGTAATAAGTCATATGGAGTTTGTCGTATAGAACAACCATGCTCTGTATGCGGCTCTCGGCAGCCTGTAATGCTGATATTGCTTTCGGGTCTTCCACTGTGTCCATCTGAAGTTCAATCATCCCTTTAATGGCGCTCATGTTGTTCTTGATCCGGTGGTGTACCTCGCGGAGGATTATCTCTTTCTCTTCCAGCAGTGATTTGATTCTGTTCTCCATCTGTTTACGTTCGGTGATGTCATGAATAATTGAATACAGAAGGGACTTCTCTTTAATTATTACAGGTGATGAATAAACCTCAACAGTGCGGATATCGCCGTTTGCGAGTTTATGCGGAAATTCAAAGTAGCGCCTCTCTTCAGTGACGGCTCTGGCCATCTCTGCGTTTACTTCTTCCGGCGGCAGCATGTTGATATCAGTTATGGACATACTGCGGAGCTGCTCAATGGAATAGCCGTAAAAATCAGAAGCAGCCTGATTCGCGTAGAGTATCTTCCTTGAATCAGGCTCAATTAAAAGCATAATTGCCTTATGCTGAATGAACATCTGCTGAAATATTTCATTGGTTTCAGAGAGAAGCTTTTCCAGGGAATTCATTTAATCACCTTCTGCAAGCAGAGTAAATCTGAATATTAAGGTAACTGAATAATAGGGATTTCTCAAGAAATTATTGAATTAAGAATTCTGCATCTCCAGCACCCTCTTCATCCTGTCAACATTCTCCTCATGCTGAACCTTCATTGCCTCCATGAAGTAGAGGGATGAAGCAGCGTCCATAAGGTGCCTGTTGTACCGTATCTGCTTCGCGACCCACTCCTGCCCTTTGATGAGCAGCGCCAGCTTTTCCTCCAATGTGCTTAAAGCCCTGATTTTCTCAACAAAGTCTCCGGTTTTACTGCCGGGATCTTCATTCATGTTTTTAATCAGTGATATAAGAATCTGGCAGTTCATCCCCTCATCGCGGAGGTATGAGGACATCATTGATTTCAGTTCCCCATCCTCAAGAGTTGATATGATTTCATTGATAGACTGTACCCCGGCTCTTTCCGCTTCGAGGATTTTTCTGTAAAAATCTGCCAGTTCTTTAATGTTTTTATTTTTCATTCCGGTTCTCCGTAATATATTAATACATACAACAGACTTCCACTGTTCTGTTATATGGTTATAGCATTTCACGAATGAATTAAGCCTGTTTTATGTTATCTGATACATAATGTCATTCCCGTCCCCGCCTGCGCGTGGATAAACTCCGACGGGCGACCGCAGGAAGAGCTGACAGCTAATCCATTGTTAATAGCACTCAATTTTTTAAAATTATGGATCTCCGCCTGCGCGGAGATGACATTGAGAACTAATTCAATCGTTAACTGCTATAAATAAATCATATAATATAATAATACCTCTGTAATTGACTCAAGTCATTGATTTGTTATTTTTTTCAGTTATATTATTATAATCAGACAACAGATGAGAACATCCGGAGGTATGATATGAAATACGCAAGTGATGATTTAAAACATGAACATGAGGCAATTCTCTTCTCGTTGAAAGTGCTTGAGGAGATCTGCAGAAGGAT
>DAISJZ010000234.1:0-2095 GCA_036821145.1 Spirochaetota bacterium | reverse complement strand
CTTACAGGGTGGAGCAGTGACCATACCATGAGGCCGCTTATGGCGTCAGCGTAACCGTAGCCACCTCCGTTCATGATGAGCCGCAGTGCGGAGGAATTAAATCCCGCAGGGGGGAGCGAATCCCCCATGTGAAGCTGAATCTCCCCTGAAAGAATCTCCCGCATCCCTATCTCTTTCCCGTTATCTCTCCTGGCCTTTATTTCATTAAAGATGAGATACCTGTCAATGGCGGACGGGTCAAGTTTCAATGCTATACTGAGAACATCACCTTTTACTGCGGAGTCGGGATGGAGAGAAACAGGCTCACCACCGGCGAAAGCGGAGATAAGCGAGTAGAACGGGTTCTCCCCTGTGCGGTATACAAAGGCTTCAGCAGAGGAGCTTCCCCCCGGTTTGAATTTTATACCTGCCGGTGATATATAAGCTTCGCCTGTTCTGCTGTAATCACGTGCAAAGTCTTTATAATTTTCAGCTTCCGCTGTTGTTGCCATGCCAGCTTCAATATCTATGCACGGAGTCATAAGCCCGGACCTTCCGTATACGTCACTCATTGCTGTAAAAGTCCCGTCTATTATGCTGAGCCCTTCAAACCGGGTGCTGTTGAATCCCCCGGGCTTTCCTGCCATATCTATAAGGTGAAGAACATCTGCCGGGGATTTCGCCGAACTCCCTGTCATGTTTCTGTAAAAGACCTTCATTGCATTCGCAAGAGTTGCTGCTCCGGTATCGCCTCTTCTTCTCTTTTTTGATTTTTTCTTTACCGGCTGAACGGAAAGAACTGATTCAAAGCGCCCCCAGTCCGCCGTGTTGTCATTGTCAAGTTTTTTCGCCCGGCTGTATGAAGGGTTTCTTTTTATGGCTGCAAGTTCTTTTTTTCGCGATTCATTGAGGGATGTAGTGCCCGGAGCAGCGGCAATCTCCTCTACAGATGAGCTCCTCCTGCCGTTAAGCATGAAGTAGTAAACCGCGTATTTTTCAAGTACAGACATTCGCATAATTTCCTTCATTCTACGCGCTTCAACAATCTTAAGCAGGGGGGAGGAGAGATGTTTGACAAAGAGGTCGGATATATAAAGGAAACCGTCTTCATCAGCAGGTGAGGCCGGGAATATGGAGCGCATGTAAAGATAGTCAGGGGCCTCGGCAAGGGAACTGCGTCTGCCGTTTACTGTGTCTATCACAGCCTCTGATGCTTTAAGTGAATTGGAGATAAGAACAGTTCCGTCAAGAAGTGTGAACATATATGAGTGCACAACACCTCCCCGTGATGTGAGTAATTTGCCGGGCACTCCGGAGGCCGTTACCCCCTTCTCCTCGCAGCTGTACTTATACTTATATTCCCTGCGGAATTCATCTAACTTCTTTTCAAGCATCTGCCTTTCAGCGGGCCTGATAATCAGTGTAATGTCGCTCCCTTCAATAATAAAGGGGTCTGAACCTGTAATGACCATTTCGTCAATAACAGAGGAGTAGAATTTATTCAATGCCGCACCCTCTTTAATTGCAAGGAGTGTAACAACTTTGCTTCTTGTCCTGTAATCAACTGATATCGGGGATATTCTTCTGCTCAGCGCTGCTACAGAATCTTCTATATAGGTTATTACGTCAGATGCCTTCCCTGCATCTGAGAAATGAAGGTAATAGAAATCAGCAGGTGTATACCGGTCTATGTTGTATATCCTGTATTTTCTCCCCCTGAGCATGGAGGAGTAAGGTATCTGTTTCATTACAGGTGATGAGAGTGATGCGGGATCAATAGTACCGTTTTTATCATCACGGGGTGTAACTCTTTCAAGCTGAAGAGCGTGTCTAAGGGATAACCCACCGGAGAATATTGAAAAAGTGTCCACATGCTCCGCCTGGGCGTCTGATCTGTCGATCTCTTCAAAATAATCGTCAGCTGAGGGTCTGCATTTTATGCCGCAGCTGTTTTCAAGCATTGCAAGGATTTCACCGGAAAAACCGAGATGGTCGCTCCCCCTCTCTTCAATCTGCTTTGCTTTTAACGCTATATCCTTTTTTTTATCTGAACGTTCTATCCGTCCCTGCCCTGATGAGCCGGTCAGGTTTAATAATATGATTGCTGCAATTATAA
>DAISJZ010000233.1:0-2118 GCA_036821145.1 Spirochaetota bacterium | reverse complement strand
GTGTAATGTTCAAGGTGACTGCTCTCCGCACTAAAAGCTGTTTCAACTGCAAGGGGGAGCCTATCGCTGAAGAAATCATCAGCAGAACCGGATGAAGGGAGTAAAAGCGATATCACATCAAGAATAGTTTTGGGGAGAGCGGCGCCGTGCTCATCAACCACACTTGTATAATCAGCGCCGGGCTGCAGGGCCATCATCATCCCTATAACACCGTTTATCTTCTGCTGTAATGTTTTATCAGATGATTCCCGCCTCTCCTTCTGATCAGAACGGGAACCTGCTCCGGCAAGAGCACCGATTAGCCTGAAGAACTTCTCAGCGCAGTTGTGCGCTTCAATCTCTCCTGAAATATAGTCACGGAGAACTGACTGTGCGAATGAGTGAAATGTCATTACATCAATATTCTCATTTTCACTGAGCCTGCTCTCCAGGAAAGCACAGAGTGATTTGTTATAGCAGAGGAACAGCACCCTCTTGCCCGCTGCTGCAAGCCGTTCAGCCTTCTTCATAGCTATCCATGTCTTCCCTGTACCTGCGGCACCCTGGAAAGCAATACGGTTCTTGTCCTCAAAGAGGTCAAGGAGGTAATCCTGGTTCATGTTTGTCACAGACAGGCGCTTCTGCTGTTCCTCAATTACCCTCCTTATTGACATTGGTATGGAGAGAGACCTGTTGAACAGAGTGAGGAGAGAGCTTTTATCCTTTGCGGAGAGTATCTTTTTACCGTGACGTTCTTCGCTCTCTTTAAAGAGTTTATCTATCCATACTACGGGTTTTTCCATGGCTTTTATATCTATCACATTTGCCTCAGACAGATCCAGTGTTCTGTGGACATCCTTCCAGTTACCATCAAAGAAGCAGACTCCCCAGGTGTATACGCCGGGGATTGCTGTGCCGTATTTCTTTTCGTAGATCTTCTTTATGGCAAACATTGATGTGCGTGCCTGCTCTACGGGATTCTTTATTATATATACCTGCCCGTCGCTGTCAGTTGATCGCCATGTACGGCCGTCGAAGTCTATCTTTCCGCCTTTCACTTCAAGTGAGATGAATCCTTTAAGCTCATTGAAGATTATAAAGTCGCATTCACCGTCACGTCCATCGTGCCATGTGAGGGAGTGGAACACGTGGTATGTATCATCCAGAGCACCGAGCTTTTCGAATACCTGCTTTTCTGATTCAGGTATGTCGGGGTGGTTTGATATTGAGGCCGGGTAGAGGTGTGCCATGGAAAAAATCTATAGTAAAAACGGATTTATAATTTTCAGGGAATTATCTACCATCATTTCGTGCTGCATATCTTCTGAATATAATATTTCCACCTGAGCAGAAATTGCGCTTGCAGCAATTAGAGAATCATACCATGATAGCTGATATCTCTCAACAATATCAAGGGCATACGAAACATGGCTTTCATCAATGGGTATTATATCGACAGATTCACCCATTTCGAACATAATGCTTCTGACTCTATCAACAGGAAACTTCATTTTACGGAGAAATACACTGGACATTTCTGACAGCACCTGTGCTGATATTACAATATCTGTTGATTTCTGTAATAAACTTACTACGGATTTTTTCTTTCTGATATCCTCAAGTAATTCTGACTTACTGAAAAGATAAATCCATAAATTTGTATCTATAAAAACTCTATCTTTCATTACGTTCATCCCGGCCTGGTATAATAACTTTATCTACCGGATATGCATTTTTTTCTGCGAATGACAGAAGAGATTCAATGGGACGTTTCATTTTATTAACCATCTTAATTTTGCCAGGCACAGATTTCATCAATTCTTCCAATTGTTTGCGATCTTTATCTGTTTCAATTTCAAGAATTACTTTCATAATCTACTCTCTTTAATATTCTTATGACTTCTACGATTATTATTAATATTATTATAATACATATAAATTATGTTTGTATCAACGAAGTACTTTTCGGTCATAGCACTCATCTCTGTTAAAATTGCCTTTAAAAACCTGTCCGAAGCGGTCTAACTCGTTTACATCACCGGATAAGTTTTGCTGTTTCAATCTTTTTTGTTTAAGGAAACCTACAAAATCAAGAACTTCGCGAGCATCAGTCTCTGTCAATTGCTGTAATTCTTCATA
>DAISJZ010000232.1:0-2126 GCA_036821145.1 Spirochaetota bacterium | reverse complement strand
ATAGCTTTGATCTTCCAAGTCTATAACCGCCGGTTGTATGTTTTAATAAACTACAATATAAAATAATAGATGAACAGATTATTGCGAACAAATAATACGGTTTTTATTATTTTATTTTCTCTTTTTTTCCTTTCTTTTCCGCCCCGGTATTCTATGGAAAAAAGCAAGCCCCCCCTCTGATGTCTCACGGTACTGCCGCTTCATATCTCTCCCTGTCTGGGCCATTGTCTGGACAACCTCATCAAACGAGATAATATGCCTGCCGTCAGATAAGAGCACATAACTGGCGCAGTCCATGGCGCGCACTGCGGCAATGGCATTGCGCTCTATACAGGGAATCTGTACAAGCCCCATAATAGGATCGCATGTGAGCCCAAGGTGGTGCTCCATCCCCATCTCAGCCGCATACTCTATCTGGTGCGGTGTACCGCCCATGAGCTGAGCTGCCGCGCCCGCAGCCATGGCGCATGCTGTACCCACTTCACCCTGGCACCCCACTTCCGCTCCTGAGATTGAGGCGTTCCGCTTCACAAAATTTCCGATAAGCCCGGCAGTCGCAAGAGCACGGATAAGTTTTTCATCACTGAGATTATAATACTGCTTGAGGAAAAAGAGCAAAGCAGGGAGCACACCGGATGAACCGCATGTCGGCGCTGTTACAATCACATTGCCGCTGGCGTTCTCCTCAGACACGGCAAGGGCGTAAGAGAATATGGTACCTGTCTTTTCGATTATCCCCTTCGCCTGGGTTGTCTTTATATAATAAGTCGGAGCTTTACGCATAAGATTAAGCCCGCCCGGGAGTACCCCCTCCTTCTCAAGCCCTCGGTCAATGGCTGATTTCATTGCGTCGAGAATCTCTCGCAGGTAATCCCATATCCCGGGGCCTTCATACTCCTCAACATAATTCCAGAGAGTCTTCCCCTCCCTGTCGCAGAGATCAAGGAGCTCAGCCATTGTATTAAAAGGATAAACTTCAGGAGTAGCAGAAGCTCCGGAGCTGTCCATAAGGGCTCCACCCCCTATGCTGTAAACAGTCCAGCTTTCGATAACACCGCCTGTTTCATCAATAGCTTCAAAGAGCATGCCATTGGGGTGAAGAGGAAGTTCCCTCCTCTCCCAGAGAATCTCAGTTTGTGCCGGATGCAGAGTTCTGATTATTGCCTGGTCAGTAAGGTGTCCGCGCCCGGTTGCAGAGAGGCTGCCGTAAAGGGTAACCCTGTAGGACGCGGCTCCCGGTGTTCTCGACTTAAATATTTCAGCGGCATATGACGGCCCCATTGTGTGGCTGCTTGAAGGTCCGGGGCCGATCCTGTAAAGTTCCCTGAGTGATTTCATATAACCATCCGTGAGACTGTAATGAATGCTTAAAGAGAAATTCAATGACAGGGATAACATACAACATATGAAAGATTATGTAAATAATAATGCGCTGATATCACCTGTTTTCATGGATTTATTTTCTTTCGCATAAATTCCTTTTTGTTTGACATCGCACTTTTGAGGCGTTAGCTTAAAAATAAATAATTCAACATAAGAGGTGACTAATGAATATTAAAAGAATGACTGTTTGTTGTATGATTGTGTTAATTTCATTGATGGCTTTTAATTCCTGCAAAAAAGTAAACCTCAGGGGAACTGAGGCAATAAGCAGCATGAAAAGCGGAAACGGCAAAACTCCGCTGCAGGCAATAGTAATAACTCCCACAACTGAACTGCAGAAATCACAGGCTCTCCCCATTACGGTTAATGACAATGAAAGATGGTTTGTCACAGTTTTAAATTCAGGAAAATCATATCTGCTTGAAACATCAGGGAAAGGAGATCCCTCCCTTGAAATATATAAATCTTCACAGATTAAAAAAGGTATAAGAGAAGGGGAAGCCTTTGAACGGGATGGGGATAGTGCAAAGGACGGCAACAATGCCCGCCTTGAATTTTCTCCTCCCTCAACCGGAAAGTATTATATCAGGATAATACTTTATGCCGGCAGCAAATGGAACGGTAACCTACTGTATAAAATTCAGTAGGCAATAAACCGGAATCAGCAGATGCAGAGAACAATATGCATCTGCTGATCTAATATAACTCCCCCTCCCCGAAAAAAGAAACATCCCCTTTAATGA
>DAISJZ010000231.1:0-2210 GCA_036821145.1 Spirochaetota bacterium | reverse complement strand
AATCTCCTGCCTGTTGGAAATAAAGTCTGTGTGCCTTTCCCATATAACTGATTGTTTCATGGTTATTTTTACCTCTCTGAACTTTACGCCCTCACCCCTGACCCTGACGTGCACGGATGCACTAATGCCGCGGTGCCATGGATGGCAAAGAGCGGCCTCTCCCATTGGAAAAACTGATGAGGGAGAGGGGATAATGATAAAAAAGTTTAATATTTACAGAAAAAATTCCGGCCACAAAAACCCTCTCCCTCTTCCTTTCAACAAATGGGAGAGGGTGCGCAGTAGCGCGGGTGAGGGGTTTTACCCTGTAATCAGAATATCACAGGAAGCTTTATAAACATAGCCCCGGAAGGTCGATGTTGGAAGATTTTTAAGTGTTTGCGGATTTAAAAGCAACAGGCAATAAAAATTAGAACAGAATTCAGATCTCACCTTTTATTTTTCTGAAATCAACTGCGAATTTCCTCCCTTCTCTGATTATTTCTTCAGCAGTCATATCCTGAAAAAGGTTTTTCCGCCATTCGGTATAATCAAATTTCTCGCGGTTTATTAAAGCAATAAATCTTTCTGCTTCAACTATATCCATATTACTGAACAATGCTTTAAATCCTTCATGTCGGATCTCTTTGTCACTTTTCATTAAAAACCTATCTCACCTTTCTTTATTCTGGCCTGTATCTCAAGCTTTGCTTCTGATTCAAGCCTGATTTTTATCTGATCCTGATCATCATAAGGTCTGTTAAAACAGCAATTATCAAGATAAATACGGATTTTATCCATCAGGTATATCTCCTGTGTTTGATATTAATTTTATCCTCAGACACTCTCTGAGTCAACTATCTTTAGTTGATTATAATCTATTACGTTAATTGCCCGGATAATTTAAATTTTTTTTTCACACAGGCCAACGTTCATTCCGGGAAATACTTTTTGTTACTCCCCTTCCCCGCCGAACAATACTTAAAAATTGCCATAATAAATTAAGTCCATCTCATAAATCACTATTTCATTTTATTATAACCATCAGAAAAATATATAATTTTTCGGGAAGTCAGTCATAAATATTTACTATCATATATTATTTTAATTAATAATATAATTTATATATAAATATTATTGACTTAAGACTCTATAATAATATGTTTTAGTTATAAAAAACAGCAATAAACCCCGCAGGGTGTTTATAAATTAAAAAAATCCAATGAATAGGAGTATTAAATGAACCAAATTGACTATTTAGCACAAAAAATTGAAGTTATTAAAGCAATACCTGATGACAAAATTCAGTCACCTGTAAGCGTGCCAGTTAAGGTCTACATCCAGGAAGCTGAATACATGTACAAATGGTGCCAGCCTGATAAAGAAATGCTTATGGCGAACCATCTTGACTGGTCACTTGTAGAGGATATCCCCGCAAGAGTAAGAATACTGAGGGATATGCAGTCGCTCTGGGCTGTATCAGATTCAACTGATGCTGAGATTGAAAAACAATGGGAAGCAAAACACGATGAAGCCGTAAAATTAAGGAAACATATTGTACGCTCATTGAAATTTGTTTTTAACGGCAACAAGCCTATGATTACAAAAATCAGAAAACACGGCAAAGGTTCCAGCGCTAATGCCCTTATTCAGTCATTAAATGACCTGTCAGCATTCGGCATGGAGCATAAGGATTTCCTTACCTCTCAGCATTTTAACATTTCTCTTCTTGATACTGCCGCTGAGATGTCAGATATTCTCGGCGATCTGAACAGCTCTGTAAAAGTAAAAAGAGGATACTACAGCGGCAGCCGCAAAATAAGGGACCAGGCATACACTCATCTTAAAGAAGCCATTGATGAGCTGAAAAGACACGCGGAGTATGTTCTTGTGGGACGGGAAGATCGTCTGAAAGGTTATGCAAGTGAATATAACAGAAAAAGATATTTTAAAATGAAGCAGAAAAATAAAGCAGCAGAAGACCAGCAGGATTCCCCGAAAGAAGAATAAAATTTTACTCTCACATCCCGTCCGGCAGAAAACCTGACGGGATGTAGAAGTATATTGCCGCTCCAACCCTGAATACAGATAATTCCTTTTACATCATACACCGGTTTGTTAATAAACCGGTTTTTTATTATCATAGCTTATCTACAGGTATCGTTTTTATGTTTACAGAGGTTATTTACACACTTACGGGCATCAATTTTTAACTTACGGAAGCTATTTTC
>DAISJZ010000230.1:0-2266 GCA_036821145.1 Spirochaetota bacterium | reverse complement strand
TTAATCATTCTCAATCCTGAAATATATCCTCTTCCACATATACTTTCCGTTTTTATAAAAGGATGTAATGTAGAAATCCTGGTCAGTTGCCTGCTCAATCACATTAAGCCCGATTCTGTTTGAACTGTCTGCAAGTTTAAGGTTGCTGTCATGATCAAGAATAAGTTTCACCTGGTTGTCATTCAGCAGATCCCTGTCAGTAAGAACAGTTTCATCTATTGAGTCATAATGATCCGGGTTATTGTAATCAAGATCTGCGAGTGTGTCGAGGTATTTGAAGTAATCAAAAAAATCGCCGAACTCCTCTATTGCTGCTGAAAAAAACTGGCCGCAGGGATATATTATAACATTGAAATAACCCGCAGATTTTTTGTTCTCGTCAACATTATGAACAATCTGCCGGAGCATGGAGAACTGTGTATTGCTTATAAGCTCATTCATGATGAAGCGTATAAATTTTTTCTGCATCCAGGGGAATTCATCAGTAATCTTCTGAATCTCTTTATCGAATACTCTGAAATGCCGTTCACCAAGGCCGATTACGAAAATATATGGTTCAAATATTGTTCCATCCGGGTAGTACTTAGCATTGTTCCGGATCTTCACAGGCTGGCTGTTCAGGCGTTCCCTGTACCTCAGGGGCACAAGCTCATTGAGATTATCCAGATCATCCTGCGTATCGGTCTTTTCTATCCTGTTCTCCGGCATATTAATAGTCCTGCTAAAGTTATTTAAAACAGTGAATAGTATTATAACTATACTCTAATTTATTGCCTCTGGTGCCCTCTGTCAATGATTTTGTGAACTTTGCACTGTGCAAAGCTGGTATAACCGGGGTGTAGAATCGTGATAAAACGCTTTTTTTTATTTATTCATTGCATCAATTAACCTCTGTATAATGCTTGTATTATAAAATACTACGGGAGTGAATATGAGTGATCAGCTATATTCGGTTGAAATGAATGAGAAAACAGGGCGCTATCACATCTTTTTATCATCAAAAAATGGAAATAAATGCAAACTGAAGGGCTCTTCTATCTGCCAGCAGATGGAATATGATGTAACAGCTGTTAATATCGGGCTTTGTGTTGATGAAAACCGGGTAAGAGAGATAATCGACAGGTACGGGAATAAAATGTGCAGAGACTGTGTACGGCAGTTCAACCAGGTGGATATTCCGGTTCAGGATGCCGTATAATCCTGTATGTGCCGATGCCTTTGTTCTGTGTCGGCACGAAGATCCGCGATTCCCTGGAATTCACATTCTTCCGAAGCTTCCTGAAATATTTTTATAATCAACAGGTTTACCGCTGATATAGACATTGGACTGGGCTTTGGCAATGATAACATCATCTCTTCTGATTTCAGCCACTGCGTGTAGAAGTGTGCTCCCTTCGCGGAAAATATAAGCCTTTATTCTCACAACGTCATCAGCCCGGGCGGTTCCTAAGTAGTCAACATTAAGGTTCGTTGAAAGAAACTGGTGCTCGTAGCCCAGTGTGGCACAGGCCCATCCCATGGCGTCATCAATCATGGCGCACTGGATACCCCCGTGCAGGAATCCCGCCGGATTGGTCATATTTCTGTTCGCCTTTATCTCCACTTCGATCATTCCCCGTGCGGCCTCAATTATGCTGCCGCCCAACCATTTTGTCAGGCATGGTATGGGGAATTCCGAAAGGTCTTTCCCTTTGAACATGGTCAGCATCCCTATTACCTTATCTGAAATTTCCGCTGAATACTCTCTTTCTTTTTTACTCATGATTTCCCCCGTTAAAACTTTTTTTATCTGTTTATTTCTGCTCATTCTCTAATGGGTGAGCATTATTTTACAATAAAAAAATGAGCAGATGTTCGATTTAATCTTGACATCCCGCCCTCTGGTGGTATTTTTTTACACGGCTGGCGTGAAATCTGTGTATCATCGGAGGGATGATATGACAGATAGATATGATGATTTTGCAATTTCCACTCAAAATCTGACAAAAACATATAAGGGTGTTGAGGCCCTGAGGTCTCTTGACCTTAAAGTTCCGCGCAATTCTATTTTCGGTTTTCTCGGTCCCAACGGGGCAGGGAAGAGTACCGCAATCAAACTTCTCCTGGGCCTGATAAAACCTACATCAGGGAGCGGATCTGTTTTCGGACTTGATATTGTCAATGAAAGTTCCGGCATCAGGCAGCGGATTGGATATCTCCCCCAGAACCCGAAATATTATAACTATATGACCGCGCGCGAAATTCTCCGTTTTACAGCGGGATTTTT
>DAISJZ010000229.1:0-2273 GCA_036821145.1 Spirochaetota bacterium | reverse complement strand
AATATTATAACTATATGACCGCGCGCGAAATTCTCCGTTTTACAGCGGGATTTTTCTACAACAGGAGAGATGGCATCATAGAACGCAGGATAGATGAAGTGCTTGAACTGGCGGGCCTTGCTGATAAAGCTGACCGCTCCGTTAAAGGCTTTTCAGGAGGGGAGCTCCAGAGGCTCGGCATTGCCCAGGCGCAGGTGAACTCCCCTGAACTCCTGATACTTGATGAGCCTGCGGCCTCACTTGATCCCATGGGGAGGCGCGACGTGCTTGATGTTATGCGGGCGCTTAAGGGGAAGACAACAATTTTTTATTCCACTCATATTCTTGATGATGTTGAGCGTGTCAGCGACACTGTGGGTATTCTCAATCGCGGAGAGCTGGTGGCCCTTGCGCCCATCAGGGATCTCCTCACCGCAAGTCACAGCGTTATATATGATATAGTAATGCATGGGGAGAGTGAAGCCCTGGAATCCCGTGTGTCATCCCAGCCCTGGGTCTCCTGTGTGAGAGTTGTAACAGACGGCGGATGCACAAGGTGGAGCCTCACCGCCACTGATGAAATTTCCGCTGAAAGAAATCTTCTCCGCATGATCCTTGGTGATGATAATATCGTAGTGAAAGAGTTTACCCGGAGAAGAGATGAGCTTGAGGATGTGTTCATGAGGGTAGTGGAGGGTGACTGTAATGGCTGATTATAATAAAGGGAACAGAAAGGAGTGGACGGATGGGATGTGGAATATGTTTCTTAAGGAGAACCGGGCCTGGTGGGGTACAGGGAAGTGGATTGTGCAGACAGTACTCTGGACTGGTGTAGTTACAGGGAGCGTTGCTTTTGTACTTTATGTTTTTACTACTCTGCCCGTTGCGGCAAAGCCGGAAATATATGATACTCTTGGTACAGGCGCTGCGGCATTGCAGCTTTTTTTCAATGTTTGCGGTTTCACTTATGTAATTGGTGTTATTATTCTTACGCATGATCTGATTATAAGCGAGAAGGAGTCAGGTACTGCGGAATGGGTTCTCTCAAAGCCCCTTTCGCGTAAAGCTTTTGTGCTTTCAAAGCTGGGAGCGAGCCTCATGGGTATAACATTGATTATGGTGCTGCTCCAGGGGTTTCTTCTGTTTCTAATTACCTGGATTTTCCACGGAGAGATTGGCCTTATACCATTTTTTAAAGGGCTTGGTGTTATATGGCTTATCTGTTTATTCTATATTACTTTTGTTATTTTTCTCGGCACAGTTGTTAAAACAAGGGGGGGAGTGCTTGGTATTGCCTTTCTTTTTTTCCTCACAGGAAATCTTGTTCCTCTGCTCTATCCGGAATCATATTTTATCATGCCATGGAAACTTTCAAAGATTGCATTCTCATTTTCGGTAAACATCGCATGGAACGCGAAGGTAATTCTCCCTATTGTGATGACAGTAGTATGGTCACTGCTTTTTATCGCGGGGTCGCTATGGAGAATTGAAAAGATGGAGATATAGTTTTTATCAGACTTGTTGTAAATCTGATGATTTAAAGTGGGATTTAATGGATATAAAAGAGTTTGACTTCAGTGTATATCATTGCTTTATTGTTTAAGTACAAAATCAATATTGCGGTGAACTTTATGAATAAAAATCTGATTGTATCAGATCCGGAAGTTATGATGGGAAAACCGGTAATTTCCGGAACGAGAATAACAGTGGAATTAATTCTGGAAAAGCTTTCTTATGGCGAATCTATTGAACAGATTCTTGAATCATATCCTCAGCTAACAAGGGAATCAATTTATGCTGCGTTAAATTTTGCAGCTAAAGCTTTAAAATCCGATGTAATATATCCTGTAAGCGCCTGACGAAGTATGATACTTGTACTTGATGAGAGTATTGATCGTTCAATAGCGGAAGCTCTTAAAACAGCCGGTTTTAAGGTTCTATATATCCTTGAAATGGAGAGAGGCATTAAAGATGAAAAAGTTTTGGAAATTGCTAATTCAAATAATGCCCTTTTATTAACATCTGATAAAGATTTCGGTGAGCTGGTTTTTCGTAAGAAGATGATTTTTACCGGGGTAGTGCTGTTCCGTATTTTCGGCATTTCTAATCATGAAAAAGGAGAGCTTGCCGTGCGTATTATTAAAACACACGGCAATGAGTTTTATAATGCGTTCACTGTTGTTACACCGAAAACAATAAGAATCAGGCGGATAGATTCCCCCTGATTTATTTATTTCTTCCCGGTATCCAGGGTATAAAGGAACTGGTTGTTCTTTTATACTCAGCATACTCCG
>DAISJZ010000228.1:0-2281 GCA_036821145.1 Spirochaetota bacterium | reverse complement strand
CGGCAGCAGGTTTCTGGTTAACAGAAAATTATTTGTATTTTTTTGTATATACTTTATAATTGATATATTGAACTGTTACAGGACTCCGGACCTGATTTTGAAAGAAATATGAAGAGAATGATGATAAAAAAGATAATACTGTTCCTGCTGATTCCAGCCATGATAATACCCTCATGCAAGGATAAAAAGGAGCACCCCATGGTTGACATTGAGTCTATTAATTATGACGGCTCCCGCGATGACAGGTATATATTCAGGGAGGAGCTTAAGAAGGAACAGGAAAAGAAGGAGAGACTTGACAAACTTCAAAAAGAGATGGAATAAAAGGAGCCAGTTATTTATGAAAAAAGCGGCGTATATTATACCTGTAATACTTATAGTTTTTGCAGCCGGGATTAATCATTTTTCATGCAGCAGGGATAGTGCCGGAACACTTTTCGGCAATTCAGGTGAATCCCCCCTTAAATCTGAAACTGAATCTTCAAAAGCTTTTGAAATACAGTCATCATTCAGAAAGATATTCGAACTATACAAGGACAGTGTTGTTTTTATTACAACTGAACAGCTTGTCAGGGTGCGCAACCCCTTTTTCGATGATCCGGTGATGCGGGAGTTTTTCGGGAGAGGGAGAGAATCCCAGGTGCAGAGGAGAACAGGTCTTGGTACAGGATTTATAATATCTGACGACGGATATATATGCACAAACCATCATGTAATTAATGGTGTTGATAAAATCACAGTGAGCATAAACGGTCAGGCTTATGCTGCCAGGGTTGTGGGCTCAGACGAAAAAACAGATATCGGCCTCCTGAAAATTGAGCCGAAAGGAAAACTGAATCCTGCCTATTTCGGAGATTCAGATAAAGTTCAGGTGGGGGACTGGGCAATCGCAATAGGAAACCCCTTCGGCCTTGATAAAACATTCACAGTGGGAGTTGTAAGCGCCATCGGTAGAAGAGACGTTGATTTCATGGGGGGTTCACATATCCAGACTGACGCTTCAATCAATCCGGGGAACTCAGGCGGCCCTCTCATCAATATCTATGGTGAGGTTATAGGGATTAACAGAATGATATACTCCAAAAGCGGCGGATACATGGGGATAGGTTTTGCCATACCTGTAAATACTGCAAAATCTGTACTCTCACAGCTGCAGAAATATAAAAAGGTTAAAAGAGGATATCTTGGCGTTAACATTCTGATCATTTCCGATGAAGATGCAAAGCAGATTGGACTCGAAAATAATGAAGGTGCCTTTGTGGGAGAGGTTGTGAAAAACAGCCCGGCAAAACTCGGAGGCATACTTGTGGGTGACGTAATTATTAAGGTAAACCGGAAGGATATCAGGAAAACACAGGATCTTATGCAGGCAATAGAGGAGGCTCAAATCGGGGAATCTCTTGAGATCTCCGTATGGAGGAACAGGGAAATCCGCAAACTCTATGTAAAGATAAAGGAGCGCCCCGATAATTAAAAAAAGTCTTAAGATATAGGGCTAATAATACCGTTAATATGATAGAGACTATTTATACACTCTAAATAATAATAAAAGGTACAGAGATGCACGAGTATATACCTGAAAATAACCTGATGGTAATGTTCCTTCTGATAATTATTACAATGGGAACTTATTATTTCTGGTGGCTTGCAAGAACCAGCAGAGTATTCGGCGATGACCCTGTGATGAACATTCTCCTTACAATTTTCACTTTCGGGGTATGGAGCCTGTATCTTAATCTTAAGTATATGCAGAAATCGGAGATGATGAATGGAAGGGACATGAAATGGTTTATGATCCTGTTTCTCCCCATATCTCCAATAATAATACAGCACAACGTAAACGAAAAGTTATTTCCGGGCAGATAAAGTAACAGGAGCAGAAGATGATTGTCAGGTGTACAAGTTGCGTATCCGCATTCGCTGTTGATGATGAGAAAGTGGCAAACAGAAAGTTCGCTTTTACCTGCCCGAAGTGCGGAACCGAAAATATATTCGACAACAGGAAGCAGGAGGAAAAGCCGGCATCCGGAGACCTCTTTTTTGATGAAGGGAAAGATGAACAGGATTTGCAGGAAACCTCAGCAAAAGAGAGCACCTTCGAGCAGGATCTCGGAAGCGAAGAGGCTTTTTTTGAAGAACCGGCTGCCACACCTGAAAAAAAATCTGCCAAAGGGATTAATCTTGAAATAGAAGAAACTTTAACTTCTCCGGAAGAAGAGATATCTTTTGATGATGATTTCTTTATTGAAGAGGAAAAACCTGTAAAGAAAGCCGCGCCGGC
>DAISJZ010000227.1:0-2320 GCA_036821145.1 Spirochaetota bacterium | reverse complement strand
GCAAATACCACCATTTTTCTATAGATCTTTTCTTTAAATGTTGCAGGTTTATCAAGGTTCATCCTCAATAAATGGCGTTCTGCTGAGGCAGGAACAGCTCTGAAAATTTCGCGGAGCAATCCGGAAACCATTTTTACCGGGGAATTTTCACCAAGAGCTTTCATTACCTTGAGGGAGCCCCCTAAAGCAACATCGTCATCAGTTAAATCTGTTCCGAAAGGGAATGCTTTGAAATAACCCTGGTCCTGGTAAGGCTTTAAAAGCTCAGCAATTTTTTCCGGATAATTGTTTCTGTATTCAGCTGGGATCTGGTAATCGGGTTCAATTTTTCCGGCACTCTTCAATTCATTTAAAAGCTGCTGCTGGAATCTGGAGTCTGCTATATTAAGCATTCTTTTCACAACTTCACCTTCAGGCATATCCCGGATATCAGCAATGCCGTATTCAGTGACTATAATATCGCGGCTGTGCTTGGTTATTGTGCAGCCGCCATAAGAGAATACGATATTTGATTTAAGAGTTTTACCTGAACCCTTGGTGCTTTTAATCATCAGAATAAATCTTCCATCAGGGAGAGCATGGGCCATGGCATTGAAATTATACTGCCCCCCGACACCGCTGACTACTGCTCCGTTATCAAGATGGTCTGCCGCAGCAGCACCGAAAAGTGTAGCTTTCATCCCCGCGTTGACAAATCGTCCATCTTTTCTCTGGAGTGAGCGAAGTTCCTCCGCACCATAAAGCTGGTTGACCTTTCCGACGCCGGCCATTCCGAACCTGCTCCTCTCCTCTTCACTCATCCCGTTTAAGGCATTGTAGAAGGCTTTCGGCCCTATGAAGAATGCGGCAAGGAGAACCTGGCCGTTAAGAAGCTTTTTACCGAGAATTTTTTTTATTGCTTCAAGGTTAGCCTCATCATGAAGTGCGGCAGAATAAGCTGTATTGCCGTCATAGATTTTTCCGTCCGCAAATTTAAGGCCGGGTTTAAGAATACCGAAACAGCTGAGATGATCAAAGTCCTCTTTGTCTAAAGTCGAATGAATCGCTTTCATTTTAATAAGTTTTTCAATAATATCTTCGGGGATATGGTTTTCGGATATCTCCCCGCTGTTAAGCAGTTTCATAAGCGCTGTGCTGTCATATACCTTTCTTGTCAGTATATTGTTTTTATACATCTGCATAAATGGGTCCACAAACATCTCTGATGCGCCATAGAGCCCCTGGTTAAAAGTCCCGGTCCCGCCCCATTCTTTGATGAGTGCATGGTTTTTCCCGATAAGACCCGATTTCTGAAGTATTTCATTATATTCTTTGTTATGCTGGTTCCGCATGATAAGTCCCGCTACTATAGCATCACCCAGCGCACCGATTCCGACCTGTATTGTGCCCCCATCTTTAATAAGCGGACTCACGTTAAGGCCTATCATATGGTCAGATAATACAACAGGGTCCTTCGGAGGCGCAAATAGAGAATAATTAAATTCCTCGCCATGTAGAACAATGTCAAAATCCCCCGGATACATTACTGCATCGCCATACATGAAAGGCATATTTTTATTAGCTTCAGCAATAATTACAGTTTTTTCACCTTTAGCTCTTGCCTCCATCAGGTTGGCATGGGACTCCAGTGTTATGTCCGGGTTACATGCTGCTGAGTAAATATATTTCCCGTCAATTTCCCTGTATGCCAGCAGCATTGTGCCCACATTGCATTTTAAAGATTTAGCGCAGCGTGGAACATGAGTGTAATGGTTCGCAAGGTGATTGAGCTGGTAATGGGTATTTTTCAGGTTGCTCCCCGGTTTGCAGTAGAATTCATATAACTGTACGTTGGGTGGCATAGTCTCTTTCCTGAAATCTTTCATATAGTCAAAATCAGGGACACCTGCGAAGATCCTGTTGTTCAGATCCCTGAGGAAGCGGGCCTCCAGTTCAGATTTACCCTCCGGTTTCTCCAGGGAGAGAGCGGTTATTATTTTTAGAGAAATTTCAGGATCCTCTTTAGCTCTCCTGTAAAATTCGTTGAGTATTCTTACCGGCTTCCCCAGAGCCAGTGTAACACCCAGTACGATATCTTTCCCGACGTATCTGATCGCATCATCAACAACTTTTACAACATCATTATCGATGATCCCTGTGTTAAGTTTGTAACCTGCATTGTAGTTCATTTTTGTGTAAAATCCCCCGAAAATGTTTGATTAGAAGATGCTCAAATTGTACAGATTTGTGTGACTGTCTTTTTATATTTTACGATTATCGATTATGTATAATCATAGATTATTTCATAACAGTCTCTATTAAAACGTCAATAATAATTTCA
>DAISJZ010000226.1:0-2398 GCA_036821145.1 Spirochaetota bacterium | reverse complement strand
CGCGAAGGGGGGCTCGGCAGCCCCCCTTGCAACAGAAAGTAAAGGATAGAACAGATAACCGCAAGACCGTAAGTTGTGCGATAGGGATTTTATAGTACACGTAAAAAATCCGGTTAAAGCATAAAGTGTTTTAACCTCAACAGATTGCCACGTCGCTGTCGCTCCTCGCAATGACGGGAACGGGGAACACAACACAAATATTAATCAAATTCCAAATCATGTCATTTTAAACAAAACTCACCATTATATAATTAATTCATTGACACTTTTAAATATTACTACTTGCATGTTAAGTAATGGGGCTACAGGAGATTACTATGACAAAAGTCAAAAAAACGTCAAATGAAGGTTTTATCGAAATAGAAGATAAGTCAAGGTATCTTAATGAAAATTATCCTTTTCAAAATGTACCCGGTTTATCTGAAAAACGAAGATGCATTCATTGTGATAAAATAATAAATGTCAGAGACTATAAAGTTTACAGAGATAAACGAGGAAATGAATTCATTGTTTGCCCAAACAGTCCGGAATGTGAAGGATCTGTAATAGACTGGATAAGGTGTTAAATTAACCTATGTTCTACCGCCGGAAACTTCTCCTTGCCCTGCTCGAAACCTTTGAAAACAAACTGTCAAAGATAGAGCTGCAGAAATATCTGTTCCTTGCCACTGTTTCACAGAAAGAACCTGTATTTGAATTTGTGCCGTATAAATTCGGCAGCTATTCATTTACATCATGGAGCGATCTTACAATCCTGTGCGAAAAAGGTTATATAAAGATCGATGATAACGATATAATCAAATTGAGTAATGAAAGCTTCATTAAATCTCTGAAAACAGATGACCAGGAAAGGCTTAAAAAGCTGAAGCTGAAAATCCATGAATTTAAAAGCAAACGTGCAATGATGCATTATGTTTATACATCCGCGCCATATTACGCGCTGAACAGCACAGTTAAGGATAACTACCTATCACCTGAAGAGATCGAGGAAGTAAATAAAATCAGGCCTCATAAATCAGACAAAGCCCTATGCACAATAGGCTATGAGGGGAGAAGCATTGAAGCATATATTAATAAACTGATAAAAAATGATATCAGGTGTCTTGTGGATGTGCGTAGAAATCCCAGGAGCATGAAGTTCGGTTTTAGTAAAAACAGGCTTGAACATATATGCAATGAAACCGGTATCACCTATATCTCTATACCTGAACTTGGTATAGATTCAGAAGAGAGAGAAAAAATTGATGATGACAACAGCTATAAGCTGCTTTTTAAAAAGTATAAAAATGAAACACTTGAGAATACAGAAGAACAGCAGAAACTGGTGATTGAACTTTTAAAAAAATATAAACGCATAGCGCTCACATGTTTTGAAGCAGATATTAATAAATGTCACAGAAAAATACTCGCAGACTATATACTGGATAAATATTCCCCCGTCGATAAAGTAATTCATCTATAGGTGAAGTAATGTCAAAAGAAAAGGTCCTCATTACTGTTAAGACCTATCCCACGTATTCAAAGAGTTATGAAGAACTCGTATGTACTGCCGGTTTTAAAGAGGATGGATCATTCATAAGGATTTATCCAATGCCATATCGTAAGCTTGAGTATGAGCAGCAGTTTGAAAAATACAGGTGGATTGAGCTTGAGCTTGTCAGGAATACAAAAGATTTCAGACCTGAAAGTTATAGGCCAGTTAATTATGAAAAAATAACACAGCTTGATTTTGTAGATTCTGAAAAGGGTACATGGAACAGACGTAAAGAAATATGCCTGAAAAAGGTTTATAATGATATGAGTGTACTTATTAAAGAAGCACATGATCCGGCTAAATGGGTTTCTCTTGCTGTTTTTAAACCTGCTTTTATTGATGATGTAATAATAAAAGAAACTGAACGTGAATGGAAAAAGGCGGAAGAAATCGCAATCAATAAAGAACAGATGGATTTATTTCCGGAGCATAAAAAACTGGAAATTGTAAAAAAAGTTCCTTATAACTTTTATTATCGTTTCAGAGATATTAATGAGAAGAAGAGTGAACTGATGATTTCAGACTGGGAAGCTGCTAAGCTTTATTGGAATTGTCTTAAAAAGCATGATAATGATGAAAAGAAAGCTTGTGATGATGTTAGGAAAAAGTATATGGATGAATTCAGCAAGAAAGATATATATCTGTTTTTAGGTACTACGAAGGAACACCATGTCAAATCCAGGAATCCTTTTATCGTAATTGGTGTTTTTTATCCTAAAATCGATTTGCAGGGTAAGTTGTTTTAACATCCAAATGCCCTGTCATGTAGGGCATTAAGACAAATACCATTCCCTGGATTGAGCCTGTTTGTGGAATCAACACGCCAGGGGATTATATGGCTCGCGTTAAGCAGTTCAACATTTG
>DAISJZ010000225.1:0-2496 GCA_036821145.1 Spirochaetota bacterium | reverse complement strand
GTAAATCCTGTCATCGTGGCAGATACGTAGATGTGAAAAATTTGTGAAAGATTAATAAAAAATCCGGGTGCTGTTTTTTAGATTTGTAATATATGGAGGAAAAATTCAGCTATAGCGGCTTAATACCGAAATCTCCTGTTATATTAAGGAGTTCAATCTTATTGCTGATAGCAAGCTTGTTGTAAATATTATTCTGGTGGGTCTCAACTGTGCGTTTTGTTATATCAAGCACAGCGGCAATTTCATTATTTGTCATACCCGAGATTGTGTGAAGTATTATCTCCATTTCTCTTGCGGTTAGTTTAAAATAATTCCTGAAATAATTTATTCCCCTGTTTTCCCGCGATATAATCAGAATCGCTGATAAATCGCCGAACTTGTCAGACACTGCTGAAATAGTTGAATCAGTGACAGATGCATCAGGTTTAGAAAGGTAAGTTATCCTCTCT
Organism: Spirochaetota bacterium; assembly: GCA_036821145.1. Classification (GTDB taxonomy): domain Bacteria; phylum Spirochaetota; class UBA4802; order UBA4802; family UBA5550; genus UBA5550. The sequence continues at coordinate 2,047 of DAISJZ010000225.1, read as the reverse complement.
TTCATAAAGATTCTCTTCTCAAGAAGCAAATCAAGAACGGCTTCCAGTGCTTCTTTCTCATAAACAACATCTGTAAAAAAACTCCCCTTAACCCCGCCTGAAACAGATCTGAACATAGCTGAAGCGCTGTTATTCATTTCAAGAATTCTTTTATCAGGCCCGAGTATAATGACCATATCCTGTATTTGCGTAAGGACATCCTGTACAATATCTTTTATATTAAACACCATGAACCTGTACTTTGTCATGGCAAAAAATACTCCATAAAGATATAAAGCAAAAAAGCAGGGAGTAAGCAGAGGGGCCCTGAAACCATCAAATAGAGGCATTATCATGAGAAAAAAGAATCCTGCACTGCATGATATTAGTATGAAAATCAGCATTATCTTTGCCTGTTTCTTCCCCTTGTTTGATGATGCTGCCCTGCTGTATCGGTAAAGTGTTGAAATCATAAAAAACACAATAATGAAAAGAAGAGGGGAATATACGAAAAACCAGAACCTGATGTTTTTAAGCTTATAAATCCACACACCGCCCTGTTTTGTAAGAGCAATAAGCTCTCCCCCTTTTATAATAAAAAAAATAAACACAGCGGATGTTGCCACGGAGACTATCACCTTCATAATTAAATTCAATCTATGCTGTGTAAAAACCAGGCTGAAATAGAGAGATTCAAGCAGAAAGCTGATAAAAATAATATTATACATACTCTGAAAAAATTTTGCTGTTTCCACATCATCGGCAAGCTGAATAAAGATTGTAAATGCAATCACAGTATTAAGAAGCATAGAATTAATAAAAAAAAGTCTGTTTACCTTAGAGGAAATATCTCTTAATAAAATGTGTAATCCGAGGATAAAACATACCGTTGCAATTACAGCCAGTGTTGATATGTACAATATAAGTATCATTATGATTATAATTGTCGCCAGAATTCTTCTCTGATAATATGCTATTATTTTATGAGCCGGGTTTTTTTCAACCCTTGTAATATTTTATCAGGATCATTATTTTTAAACTCTCTAATTAAGCGCTATCAGGACTGTCTCAACCTCTCTAACTGAGACAAAATGAATATTCACACGCATTATTTATATTATTCCAGAAAAATAACTTGATAAATTTCACCCGTGCAGGCTTTTTCTATTCACATTAATGATTATGATAATTTTTTGCTTAAATCTCAGACTGTTTAACAACCATAATTTCATGCAGGGGCTTTTCTATCATCTATATTCACATATTTTGCAGTTTTTAATGCCAGCAATATAACTATTAATAAAAAATCACCAATCAAATCATTCAGCAAGGAGTATCAAATGAAACATTTCCCTTTTAAGCTGATTCTTCCCCTGTTTTTTCTGGCTCTTTTTGCAGATAACACCTTAGCAGTCGACGCGAAGAAATATTACCATATAAAATCTGTTCTCTCCGGTGATGAGGACAGGGGATTCTGGGACCTCCCCGGCGGGGGTGGATTCAAGAAAGGTGAACGGCTGCAGCTCTGGTCTTTCGATAAGGGTGATGACCGTCTCTACATGATCACCCCTGCAGGCAACGGGTGGAACTACATCGCGCCTAAAAATGCGGCATTCGGCAGGGCTTTCCGAGGTGCAGTGGATGTCTCTGACAGAAAAATACCCAATGGTTCAAAAGTTCATATATGGGACTGGAAACTGAGAGATAACTCCAACCAGCAGTTCAAGTTCAAGGATATCGGCGGAGGAAAATACAAAATATACATAAACCGCGGCGGAGGTAAAAAAATCCTCTGCGCGAACAACAACTCCGACGCGAACGGTACCTACGTTGTACCCTGGGATGACAATAACAGGCCCGCGTGTCAGTGGAAATTCATCGAGGCAGGGAACGCCGGTATCCTGTATGGTGCTGGCGCTTCTGTAGTCAACAAGGTCGAGGTCGCTGGCGGATGGGACAGGTACATCTACGACTGGGCTGAGTATGACATTCCCGACACCGAGCGCTGGACAGCGATACGGACTCCATTCAAAAAAAACAGCAGCGACATGGGTAACTTCTGGGACAT
>DAISJZ010000224.1:0-2513 GCA_036821145.1 Spirochaetota bacterium | reverse complement strand
GTTTTAAAAAATTCCAGCAGATCCCTCATGCTTTCAGCCTGGGCGCTTATCTCCTCTGCTGAAGATGCAATCTGCTCTGCGCCTGAAGCCTGTGACTGTGTCTGGCCGTTAATCTGGTCCATGGTTTTTGAAATTTCAGTATGGGTTGTTGTCTGCTCGTGCGTGGAAGTTGAAATATCATCCGCCATTGTCATAACCTGCTTTGTCGCCTGGAGAACTGAGTCGCTGGCGCTGGCCTGTGTTTCAGATGAATCGGCAATCTTTTGAACAAGCTCTTTAGTTTTATTTATATGGCTGATAATATTAAGAAGCGCAGTTGATGTTTCATTAATGTCCCTGATACCCTGCTGTGCTGACTTTACACCGTTTGACACAAGGCCTGTAATGTTTTTTGCAGAGTCAGCTGTCTGCTCAGCAAGCTTGCCGATTTCGTCAGCAACAACAGCAAATCCCCGGCCATGATCTCCGGCCCTTGCTGCTTCAATTGCAGCGTTAAGCGCCAGCAGGTTAACCTGGTCGGAAATATCGCTTATCAGCGTAACCATCTCTGCAATTTGTCTTGAGTTCTCTTCTATACTATTAATCCCCTTAACAGTATTCTGCATCAGTTCGTTGCCCTTTGATGCTTCTATGTTTGTTTCATTCGCAACTTTAAGTGCTGTTACAGCATCCGCATTTACCGCGGTAATAAGTGTTCCCAGCTCCTCCATTGCCCTGTATGTGTTCTTTGAATGATCAGACTGCATCCTTGCATTGTTTGCTATTGATTCATTTGAGGCGGAGATCTCTTCCATGGAAGCTGTGGCCTCTTCAACTGATGCTGCCTGGCTCTGTGCACCTTCAGAGAGGGAGGAGCTTGTGGCAGCAAGTTCTTCGGCGGATGCAGCAAGCTGGTTTGATGAATTGAGAGCGGTGTCCACAACCTCTTTAATCTTATCCTGAAACTTTTTCATGTTCCGGATCATGTCGCCGAATTCATCAGCAAGGTAGTCGTCGCTGCGCGCGGTGAGATCACCCTCTGATAACTTTTTGAAGATTTTTATTGTGTTGCGTATTGGAGTAGAAAAGCTCTTCCCTGATCTGTATATCATGATAAATACAATAATGTTAATAAAAACAATCCCGAAAATGATATTAATTACCACGGAATTAATCGGCTTAAGCATGTATGATTCATAACTTGTTGATATAAGGTAATGGCCGGTTGATTTCAATTTTGTTTTCCTCAGCATTAGAGGCTGATCGTTTATTATAAAATTATGAAAATCAGTGTCCGTACCGTTTATAAAAGCGGTAATGTCTCTCCCCTTTTTATCAAGGAGGTCTTTCCCGAGAATTTTATCAAGGAGACGCGTTTCAGGATGGTAGATTATTTTACCATTGCTGTTGACAAGTGAAAATTTAGTCTCCTCAGATGAACTGGCGCTATTGAGAATATTTTTCATATCATCAACGCTTATTGTGGCGGCTATACAACCGTTAACATTGCCGTTTATTATATTGGGAACAACGCAGACTATAACCATGTTTCCGGTGTCTCTGCTTGTTATAAGATCTGACCACACCTCTTTTTTGGTTCTGAGCATCTCTTTGAAATACGGCCTGTCGCCTATATTAACTGATTTCCCCCTGTTGGAATATGCTGTCCCGTCATTCTTCGCGAAAAAAAGCGACTCAATATTTTTACTTATTCTGCTTTCGAAGAGTCTTCCGGTTAATGCATAACCTTCAGCTTGAGAAATTTTGTCAGGTGTATATATATTCATGTATGACTTGAGTTCAGTAGCAACATTACTGAACTCGGAGTCAAGAGCCAGTAAAGTCTTGTCAGACAGTGCAATGGTATTTGATTTGTAATTCGAGATTGTTTTATCGAGAGTTATTGAATACATGATGAAACCTGTTATAAAAAGCAGGATCATCAGTGTGCTCAGTATAGGGGCAACAAGCTTTTCAAACATTGAAAGAGACCTGATATTGTTTGCGCTTGATACCGGATAAATTATAATTTTGAGCCTGTAGTAGTGATAAAGCGCAAGGCCCAGTGTGATGATTATATCTTTCATAAAAAAAAGAACAAGCTGGTAGGAGCTTAAAATCGCACCTGAACGGAAGGCAAGAATCGATAATATAAATGAAGTTATTAATATAGGAATACAGAAGATAAGTGATGCTTTAACAGGGAGGCTTCCGGCAAAGCGGACTGTTTCATCACTGTAGTTTTCATCATCAACAAATTTCTGAAGCTTTGATGCAGTAAAGCTGTAGGCAAATATTGAAAGTCCGCATACCAGAAAAGCTATTACTGCAACAGCTATAACTGTTCTGAGTATAGATGAATCGTTTGCACGGCTTAAAAGAATTACAATATTAATTATAGGATGAAGCAGAAGCAGAATACTGAAATTCAGCATCATCTGTTTTTTGATGCTGTTAAGTTTTATTTTGGCCATTTATCTCCCCCGGTGAGTCTATATATTTTATCGTACCAATTCTGATTAATGCTGAATTAT
>DAISJZ010000223.1:0-2526 GCA_036821145.1 Spirochaetota bacterium | reverse complement strand
TCTGAACCAGTGTTCTGAACCGTTTTTACCGGATATGCGGTATTCAAAAGTGCTGATTGAACCGGACATTACTCTTTTCAGAAGCTCCAGGTTGTCGCTTAAATCCTCCTGGTTTATAAAATCACTAAGCTTTCTCCCCGCAATTTCAGAAGGACTGAAACCTATAATATCTTCAACATTCGGGGAAATGTAAGTTATTACCGCATTACCATCAAGCCTGTAAACTATCTCTATGAGGTTTTCCACAAGTGTGCGGTATTTCTGTTCTGCTTCACGAAGGCTTTTTTCAGCGAGTTTCCGTTCGCTTATATCACGCAGCGTCCCTTCAACCCCTACAGGATGACCGGCGGAATTATACAAAAGATGCGAATTAGAAGAAACAATAACAACCCTGTTATCTTTTGTTTTTAACTGCAGTTCATAATCCGTGACCCTGCCGTTTTGAAGTACGAGATCAACAAACCTGTCCCTTTCGGTTGTGTCAGAATATACACTCTTCACCTGCATACCGATAAGTTCCTCGCGGGTGAATGTGGAGTATTTCTCTATTGAAGGGCTTATTTCAGTAATTATCCCCTCCAGGTCTGTCTGGTAGAATACATCCTGTACATTTTCAAAAATTGTTCTGTATTTATTCTCACTTACCTGGAGAGCCCTCTGAGTTTTTTTACGCTCTGTAATATCAAAAAGAGAGGCAATACTTTTACCGGTACCGGGTATAAGTGTAATAAAAAGAAGAGTATCAAGAAGCTCACCGGTTCTTGTTTTAAAACGGAATTCATAACTTGATTCAGCTTCAGAAGGTTTATTACGCCTCAGCCTGTGCTGCTTCAGCATCCTGTCAAGATCATCCTCTGAAACCATTTCAGTCCATTTGTATTTCCCTTCAAGCTCCTCACGTGTATAACCGACTTTTTTTGCAAAATTCTCATTAGCCAGGCTGATTGTGGTATCTTCTTCTATTACGATTATACTTGACCCTGTGTTTTCAAACAGTGTCCTGTAAAATCTCTCTTTCTCTTCAAGGAGTGTATTTGTTTCTATCAATTCCTCTGTGGCAGCTTCAAACTCCTCATTGATTGCAGCAAGCTCCTCGTTCACTGTCTGCAGTTCATCGTTTTTTCTTTTTAAATCCACCTTGGCTTTTTTCAGTTCAGTTATATCTGTAACAGATGCTATACTCTGATCTGTGCCGCGAATCATCCCAACTGACATTATGCCGTAGCGCACATCACCGCTTTTAGTAATATATTTGAATTCATAGGACCGGGGAGCCTCTTCCGGTTTACTGCGCCTCAGTTTATGCAGGCCTTTCATGAACTCGAGGCATTCAGGCGCAACAAGTTCAGGCCATTTCATCCGCCCTGCCACTTCCTCCCTGGAATAACCGAACTCCTTTACAAATTCATCGTTCACCATATTGATAGTCATATCATTATCAATTATAAACATCAGGGTTCCGGTGTTTTCAAATATAGAGCGGTATCTGTCCTTACCTGCCCTGACCTCTTTTTCTTTAACCTTCTCCAGCTTCTTTACTGCGAAACAACGTAAAGCTGTTTCGATAGAGGCAGTCAGGAGTTTATCCCCGCTCTCCCTGGTTACATAGCCGTAGGTATTGCTTTTTATCACACTGTCAATAATACTGCTTTCCGCGTCATGGAGGAGAAATACAACCGGGATCTGATGTTTTTCAAACAGTCTTTCAGCCGCGGCTGTTTCAGAGGTTGCACCGGCAGTTTCTGTATCCAGCAAAGCAAGGTTTATTCCGGGTGTTTTTCTGATAATGTCTGAAGCTTCTTCAATTGCTGCTGCGTGTATAACATCATACCCGTTTTCTTCAATGATACTTTTTCTCCGGATGGAGTCCGGATTTATTTTCTCGAGGAGTATTATTGTCTGCTTTTTTTTATTAGTCATAAACTCTCAATTATTATTCAGGAATATTTATCCTGTCATCAGGATACCGGCATTATATTTTGAGAATCGGTCATTGCGAGGAGCGATAGCGACGTGGCAATCTGTTCATGATAGAAAATATTCAGTATTAGCCGGAACTCTTTCTATCCTTCACAGATTGCCGCACTCCCTCCGGTCGTTCGCAATGACATACTTAAAATAATTATAATTTTCAAACCAATAATTTCATCATCAATGATAAATTTCGCCTGACTCAAGTAATATGTTAAGGAATCAATACTGATATTTATTACATTCTCTAAACAGAAAGAATAAAAGATCAAGCATGAATTTATAGTGTCAATTAAAACCGGGTGTGAATTATTATTGATCAGCAAAAAATTATTATAGTTGAAATAAAAACATCATCATGTATGTATATACTCAAATATATATATACTTTCACCGTGCATCTGCTGTTTTATGCACTAATTTTGAGGAAATCATGATTATTTTCAGTGCACCCACCGTATCAGTGAGGTACGATACAGAACGTTCTCTCATTATCATAAAATGGCACGGCTTCACTGTAAAGGATACATTCCGCGCTGCAGTTGATATAACCCT
>DAISJZ010000222.1:0-2543 GCA_036821145.1 Spirochaetota bacterium | reverse complement strand
TGAATAACTATCAGTAAAGCTGAACCGTTATAATGATTATTATTTTTCTGCTGACTTCCTCTATACCTCCCGTTTTTTGATAACCGGAGGTTAACGGAAAATGAATGGAGGATCGACAGGATATATCTTTACGGAAAAAAAAAGGGGTACGGATTATGATTCCGGAAATGGGGCTGAGTTTATCAGTTATGGGGATAATCTTCTCTGAGATGCGATAAAGGAAAGGATTATAAATCCGGAATTAATTAATTCTTCAGTTTGTCTTTCCGGAACTTGTGCGGGCTGATGCCGTTGAATTTTGAAAAGGCATCATAGAAACTTGTTTTGTTGTTGAATCCCACATCAAAGGCTATGGCAAGCACTGGCCTGTCAGGTTTCTCTGTTAGTATCTGTTCAGCTTCAGTTACACGGTACCTGTTGACAAAGCTGCTGAAATTTGTGTTTAGCTTATCATTAAGAAGCTGTGAGAGCTGATGCGGCGTCATTGCAACACAGTCAGCAAGGTTCTTAAGGGTGAGGTTTTCATCCCTGTAAAGTTTCTGTTCCTCCATCAGCTGAACAAGCTGATTCATTACAGGTGTTACATCTTTACCTTCCAGCAGTGATTTTTTATATTTCTCCTTTTTTACTTCTGTCCGGAGGATCTGGAAAAACCTGTGGTATCTCTGCCCAAGGGGATAAATGATTATAAGTCCCACCGCGGCAATTAGTGCTGCTGTTTTCAGGTACTGTACATTTACAGTTGTGTATCCCATGATAAGAATAATAGTGGCAATCAGTGAGGAGAATGAAAAAGATATTGTAACTGTGAGTATGCTGTTTCTCTCGCTGAACTTCCAGGCAGGGAGCATCTTTAATAAAAAGACTATAAGATAAATGATGATCTGAAGAGTCCCCGCCATGAGAAGATACTTTTTCAGCACAAGCCATGACGCTGTGTCATCATGAAAAATCCAGAGCAGGTTCGGCAGGTATCCTGACATGTACGCTATGATGGAAACAGTGTCAAGGAGGAAGGCTATAATGCTGGGGATAAAAAACCTGTATATCCTGTCAGGGTATTTATCCTCTGTATTAGTGAGATAAAAATATGCGAGGTAGAGAAGGGGTGCCTGTATCCAGATGAGTGTCATATGATAGATCAGTGTCCACTGGTGGTTTATACAGTAACCGGTAAACACGGCAACATTCTGAAAAAGCAAAAGCCCCAGGGCAAATGAGAGAGCTGCAAGATTATAGTTCTCACTTCTTTTATCAGGAATGAGCAGCTGGCCCATGGCGGCAAGAAGGCCCATTGATCCCCCGAGAAGCGCTATAAATGTTTCTATCTCTAAAAGCATGTAGAATCTATAAAGCAGTTTAACTCTTAGTCAAGCGGAATTATTTTCTGTATTTTTTCCATTTCATCAGGAAATACTCTTCAACCTGTTTTTCTTTATACGGCTTCCCCATGAATGTGTGTTTGCATCCCATATATGCGCCGCATTCAAAGGGTTTAACATCATGGACAGTGCAGAATCCGTTTTCATCGAGAAATATACATGTACCCCGTTCCTTTGAGTAATAGTCAGGAATGACTGTTCCCGGTTTTGCCAGAAGCCGTTTCCCCTTTAATTTTGCCGGAGCATAGGCATAAACCTCAGGTTTTTTTGAAAGGGGAATCAGTACAAGGGAACTGATAATAAGCTCTTCAACTGAGAGGTCCAGGAATTCAGCAAGTTTAGGGAGATCTTCGGGGATTAGCCTCCCGGGATCGTTTTTACAGGCACTGATACATTTTTCGCAACTGCAGCTTGGCATATTTACTCCTTGAGGCATTTTCAGTACTTTCAGAAGAGAATGTATTATATGTCAAGGATTTAAGACTACCGGAAATCGATGTCATGGGGGGGAATCTTTTGTTAATCCTCTATTGACAAAAGAAACATATTGTTTATTATAATTACAGATATTAAAAAGGGTCAGATAAGAAGATGACCTGCTATTTAAATTATGCAGAATGAGAGGTTTTATATGGCAAAAGGTAAAGATAAAGCTAAATCTGAAGAGAAGAAAAAACCGGAAAAAACAATTAAAGAGAAGAGAAAAGAGAAAAAGGAGAAAGCGGCAAAAAAAGCCTGATAAAACATCATTCATCCACGCAGGCGCCGCTCAGGCGTCTGCGCCCGCTCATATGTAACCGTCTTCACTACCAGATTTTATCATATTGATCGGTTAACAGGTTCGGTAATAACCGAAGAGGGTAGAATTCAGCCAGTGCATAGGCCAATACCGGTAATGGCTGAAGAGCTGAATTTAAGATCCACTAAAAATAATGTTGACGATATCAGGAAGGCTGCCTAATTTATATAAACTCTTAAAGAGGAGAAATCTTATGACTAAAATATTATTAATAATCGGCATTGCAAGTTCAATTTATATTATTGTGTCATCCGGTATAAATATAATAGTACGTCAGGTTAACAAACATATTGACGAAAAGATGGATCATAAGGCCCGTATATGATCGACCGTATAATCTTTATTTTAGGTTGTCTCATTCT
>DAISJZ010000221.1:0-2619 GCA_036821145.1 Spirochaetota bacterium | reverse complement strand
GATTTTGCTTCACCTCTAATATCCAATCTTGATAAAGAGAATTTTTTACAGTTTAAAACAATGATCTATTTTGCCGCAATCGCCTGGAATTTTTCATATTTTAAACAGGGAGATGAGAGGAGAGCGGCTCTTGATAAGTTTATTCTTAACAACAGTTTATTTGAGGGGCCAAACAGAGAAAAGATGTATAATATTGTGGACAACCTTTCGCTGAGGAAAATAAAGCAGTTTTGGCAATATGATATAATGTTTCTATCATTCGATGTAGTAAGGGGTGAGAAGGATAATACAGTGATGGCTAACGCAATCCATTCATCACTTATGAATATTCCGGTTCAGTAAGTTGTTTTGTGCAGATGGGGATTAGGGGACTTGACAGTTAAAGCAGGTTATTTTTTTGTTACGGCTTACCCTGAACTTTTTGATATATAGAAATTTCAATGACAGATGAAGATTTTAAAATATTGCTTATAGGCTCTTCAACCGGCGCTTTGCCGGTAATTGAGGGGATGCTGAAAACCCTGAATAAGGATTATTATGCTGTTTTAATAGCTCAGCATATGCCGGAGGGGTATACCGGAATGTGGGCTGAACGTCTCAGAAATCATACCCCCTTTGCGGCGTACGAAGGCGTTAATAATGATGAAGTCAGGCCTGGAAAAGCTTATATCGCTCCGGGGAACAGGCATATGTTTCTACGGGAGGGTGAGCCTTTCAGGATCGGGATAAATGATGATCCCCCGGTGAACAGGTTCAGGCCTTCGGTGGATGTCCTGTTCGGTTCAGCAATAGAGCATGATCCCTCCCGTATAATAGCGGTTATATTGACAGGGATGTGCGATGACGGTGTACATTCAATGATTGAACTTCGCAGGAGGGGGATTCTTACCATCGCGCAGAATAAGGAAACATCAGTAGTTTTTGGGATGAATAAAGAGGCCATAGACAGAGGGGGAGCGGAGCTTGTGCTTTCTCCGGATGAGATGGTTGAATACCTGAACAGGATAAAGGATGAACGAGGACCACGTAAAAACTAAACTTATTGAGATAGAGGAACCCGCAGAGGATTTTACAGTGCTATTTTCCGGAAGAATGAATAAGAAATACGACGGACTTTATTATCCGGAAAGAAAAGAGATTCTGATACATGATAGAAATTTTGTAGAAAACAACCAGCTCATCTACACGGCAATACATGAATATGCTCATCATATTCAATTCTGCAGAACAAATGCCCCTGTATCAACAAGGGCTCATACAACAGATTTCTGGAGTATCTTTCATAAACTTCTCTTCACTGCTGAAGAGAAGGGGATATACATTAATGTTTTTGAGACAATACCTGAGTTCCGGGAGTTAACAGGCAGGCTCAAGAGGGATTACCTTTCACGTAACGGCGAGCTTATGAAGGAGTTCGGAAAGATTCTTCTTGAAGCGCAGGAGCTCTGCAGGCGGCATCACGCCAGCTTTGAGGATTATGTGGACAGGGTGCTTCGTCTCCACAGAAGTGAAGCGAAAACCATCATGAAAACTTTTACCATGGACATCAAACCTGAGATAGGGTATGAAAATATGAAGACAGTCGCGAAGATTAAGGATGAGGATGCCCGCGCCGGTGTAGAGATGGCTTTCATGGAAAATTTTTACACTCCGGATATGGTAAAAGCTGAAATGAGCCGGAGGGAACAGTTCGACAGCCGGCTATCTTTCCTTGAAGCTGAACGTGATAGGATTGAACAGTCCCTTGAAAAACTGACAGCAAAACTTGCAAAAGTGGAAAGGGATATTGATGCAATAAAAAAAAGCTGAATTTTGCCGGTGAGATATAGAGAAAGGGATACGTTTTTAACACAGATGAACACGGATTATAACAGATGAAAGAAAAAGGATGTTTATATTGAGATAACAGGACTGTATGACATTATAATTGTTCACATCCTGAATTGAACGAATCCCCGCCTGTGAGCAGGCTGCACCCCTGGAAAAGGGGTTTTTTTATTATTCCCCCCTTTTCAGGGGAGGGGGACGTCAGGCAGTAGAGGGGTATCCGGAAAGTATGCATAAACAGTTAAATCTTTTCCTGAAAATTAGTTAGCACCTCTACATCCGTGTTCATGCGGCAAATTAATCATAAAACTGAACTTGCTGAAAAGAATTCTGTGATATTCTTTTGTTTTCTTGAGAATCTGCAGTTATTTTTTTATTTATTATGGTAAATTTTTTATAGTAATTATATATTTGAATGTTACTTAAAATTTTGCTTGAAAATTTTTATTTAAAGTTATAGTTTGATTTAACTTTTTGTGTTTTCTATTAGATCATTGATTATCGATTATCAGCCGTTTACAGGTTTGTGGAAAAAAAGCAGGGATTTTATACAGCTTTTTTTTTGGTTTTCAAAAAATAAAAACCGGAAGGACGGTGTTATTAGTAATGAGAGGTGAAAGATAAGGTGTAAATAATAAAAGCCTATAAAGCTTACCGCGATAAAAAAATAGTGCGGAAAAGCTTTTTAATAAATTCTGGAGGAATTGGATGAATAGGAAACTTTTTGTGTTAGCCCTTTTAGGGTCGGTAATGCTGTACGCCAGTTCAGCATTCGCAAGCTACATTGATCAG
>DAISJZ010000220.1:0-2703 GCA_036821145.1 Spirochaetota bacterium | reverse complement strand
GAACCTATGAACTTCAAAGATTTCAATTTTGATCTTAAACAGCTCAAATCATTTATTGAAGTTGTAAATGAAAAGAGTTTCACAAATGCATCCAGAAATCTTAAAGTAAGTCAGGCATCCATAAGTCACCAGATAGGCCAGCTTGAAAAGATGTTAGGGGTAAAACTGATACATAGAACAAGTCAGGATTTTTCACTGACATCTGAAGGAAAAGTATTCAGCAGGTTCTGCGATAAGATTATGAAGGATATTAACTCACTGAAGTCCGATATTCAGGCTGGAACATTCGGCGGTGTTGTAAATATTGTTTCAAGTTCAATTCCGGGAACGTATATTGTTCCTCAATTCATATCATCTATCAGTGACGCGAAGAACGGCATTTTTTTCCGCGTAGAGATATTGAACAGCAGAGAGACTATTGAAAGAATAAAACAGGGGGAAGCTGACCTCGGGATTACCGGAAAAGAACTTAAACATCCATCACTTAATTTCAAAAAGATAATGAAGGATGATATTATACTGATAGGTCATCCGGACTTTAAGGAAATACGTGATATTAATGATCTCAGAACTATTCCGCTTGTTTCAAGAGAGAGCGGTTCCGGTACAAAAACAGTAACAGAGAACCATCTCCAGGAGCACGGGATTATCCCATCTGAGCTTAATGTTATAATGGAGTGCACATCCTCAGAAGGTGTACGTGAAGCGGTTATAAATAAAATAGGATATGGATTCATATCTAAAATTGCCATAGAACGTGATCTTAAACTCGGTAAAGTAAAAATTATCAGACTGAAAGATCTTGTTATTGAAAGACACTTTTACCTTGTTACATCAAAAGCAAAAGTCCTCACTGAGCCCGCATCCCGCTTTGTAGAGATGATTGAGAAAGCGGATTTGAAATTATAGCAGTTATAAAATTTAATTAACACCAAAAATTGATTAGTTGTAAAACTCCGCCTGTCTTTTTCCGGAAAAATTTAACAATACCCCATTTTATATTTAAAACAGTATTTTAGTGGTTATTAATTTTAATCAATATAACGTATTTATTACTTGAATAATTAAAACACTCTTTAAATATTTGAATAAACAAAATTCATAATATCGATAAGGGGTTTTTATGAAAAATATCTTTTCATCAAGGTGGGGAATTATTGCTACCGGTGCTGTGATAGGCATATTAGCAGTAACTCTTCAGAAAATGGGCAATCCCGCTAATATGGGGATATGTGTTGCATGCTTCGAACGTGATATTGCCGGAGCACTGGGCCTGCACAGGGCAGATGTTGTACAGTATATCAGGCCTGAAATTGCCGGGTTTGTTCTCGGTTCATTTGTAATTGCACTTATAAAAAAGGAATATCAGCCCAGAGCCGGTTCATCAACAATACTGAGATTTTTTCTCGGCATGTTTGCAATGATAGGCGCTCTTGTTTTTCTCGGGTGCCCGTGGCGTGCACTGCTGAGACTTTCCGGCGGAGACTGGAATGCAATTGTCGGTTTAGCAGGACTTATTGCCGGTATCGCTGTTGGCGTCATGTTCCTTAAAAATGGATTCAGTCTCGGGAGAAGCTATAAACAGAAGATGAGTTCAGGATGGGTTTTTCCTGCTGTTATGGTGGCGCTGCTGATAATGGTTGCTATCGGATTCAGGGTATCAGATACAGGTCCGCTGTTTTACAGTGTTAAAGGTCCGGGGGCACAACGTGCGCCATTTATTATAAGCCTTGCGGCAGGTCTTTTTATAGGCGCCATAGCCCAGAGAAGCAGATTCTGTACTATGGGTTCTTTAAGAGATATAATTCTCGCTAAAGATTTTCACCTCGCAAGCGGTGTTGTGACACTTCTTATTTTTGCTACAGTTTTTAATTTTGTTTTCGGTCAGTTTAAACCCGGCTTTGAAGGTCAGCCCGTTGCACATACTGCTCATCTCTGGAATTTTCTCGGGATGGCTCTTTCAGGCCTTGCATTTGCACTCGCCGGCGGTTGTCCCGGACGTCAGCTTATTCTTTCAGGGGAAGGCGATTCAGACGCGGCGGTTTTTGTAGTGGGGATGATTGTGGGCGCAGGTATATCACACAATTTTCTTCTTGCAAGTTCACCGGCAGGTCCGGGTGCCTTTGGACCGGCTGCAGTAATTATTGGTTTTGTATTCTGCCTTGTTGTAGGTTTTACAATGAGAGAAAAGGTAAGCTAAGGGGGATTATATGGCAGATAAAATTGATGCAAGAGGACTTTCATGTCCGCAGCCTGTGGTTCTCACACAGAAAGCAATTAAAGACGGTAAAACAGAGTTCCAGGTGATGGTTGACTCTGAAGTATCAAAAGAGAACGTTATAAGATGCGTTGAGAGAAATAAAATGACAGCTTCTGTATCCGAAGAAGGTGATACATTTACAATCAGCGTTAGCAAATAATAATTTTATTGACTTCATATGCCGGAGGAGCCATCCTCCGGTTATAAAAGGAAAAAAATGCCGGAATTCTCTGTTATATTATTTCATTCAAATAATCATTCAATCAGGATGTCTAACATTCTGAAAAAGAAAGGTATAGAACATAAAATGATCCCCGTACCCCGTCACTTAAGTTCCGACTGCGGGTATTGTGTCAGGATCAAAAGCTCTGACCGGGAAACTGTCCTTAAGATTATAGAAGAAAATGAAGTTGAATTTGATAAAATTGAAGAGATCTGATATA
>DAISJZ010000219.1:0-2728 GCA_036821145.1 Spirochaetota bacterium | reverse complement strand
AGTTAAAATATTTCTCCCTTCCGAGAATCCCTTTGCCGTCAGGCAGTTTCGGGAGTAGGGTACTGTACTTAAAGCTGTTCATCTCGTTGCCGTTTGTAATTATAAAATTGTTTCTCTGGTAGTTTTAGTATTCATTTATAATGAATTTTAGGCAATAAATAATTTAAAAAATCCCGCATCCGTTAAAAGCTTTTACCGGATTGAGCGGAATTTAGGTTTACCTGAAAAGGAATTTTCATTGCTTTTTTTTAATTATCGTGTATCTTAATCCTGTGTTAATAGAGATGCTATTAACAATCCGCTTTATAAAATATTAATAATAAAACAGGAGTAACATAATGAAAAAGTACCTGGTAGTATTTATGGTCTGCCTTGCAATTGCTGTGTCCGGGATAACCATGAAAGCGTCTGCTGCTGATGACGATGCGAAAAAGCTGAAAAAGAAAACAGAACAGAAGAAGGATAAAAAAGAAAAGAAAGAGAAGAAAGAAAAGAAGGATAAAAAAGAGAAGAAGTCAAAGAAAGACGAAGATAAAGAAGAAAAAGCAGATAAGAAAGATAAAAAAGCGAAGAAAGATAAAGACGACGAAGAGAAAGACAAGACTGACAAGAAGAAGAAAGATAAAAAATACAAAGAAGTCAGACATTCAAAAACTTCTGATGAGAAAAATATTGGAAAAGATGATAAAGGCCGCACGATATATGAAGGGCCCAGAGGGGGGCAGTATTAC
Organism: Spirochaetota bacterium; assembly: GCA_036821145.1. Lineage (GTDB taxonomy): Bacteria > Spirochaetota > UBA4802 > UBA4802 > UBA5550 > UBA5550. The sequence goes on along the minus strand of DAISJZ010000219.1, from coordinate 1,997 downwards.
TATACAGATCACGGAACTAAAGTCTATCTGAAGGAAGATGATAAAAAATAGAATACCCTGCGGGGCTTTTTAAGGGGCCGTCGCCCCTTAAACCCTGCAGAAAAATTGTACGTAAGATTATAAGAAGGGATTGATTGACTACCCTGAACTAATCTGATTTATACTTTCTCCACCGCCGCTCCTCGCGCTCCATATGAGTTCTGAACTTTTCCGGGTCATCAATTTTAAGAGTCGTAACCTTACCTGTTTCAGGGTGAGTGAATGTAAGTTCAACTGCTGCAAGGAATAATCCCTTACCTTTAAAAATATCACCTTCGCGCCCGTAGAGAGTATCTCCAACTATCGGGTGATTCAGTTCAGCCATATGGCGCCGCAGCTGGTGTGTGCGTCCTGTGAGGGGATAGAGGTCCACAAGTGTGAGCCATTCGTTTTTCAGAGAGTGAACATGCTTAACCGGAGAGTAGTCTGTGGCGGAATCTCTCCCTTCAATCTTTGATTCAATGTGACCCGGTGCTTCAAGCTTCCCCTGGACAATTGCGCGGTATCTTTTTCGGATGATCTTCTTCTCGAACTGCTCACCTAATGCAACCTGTGCCCGCATTGTTTTTGCAATGAGCAGCAGCCCGCTTGTGGGAACATCGAGCCTGTGTACCGGCTTCGGCCACCGGAGTGCGTCAGGTTCGGATGATTGTTTTATATTGCGGGGGAGGGAATTCTCCACAGTGCGGAAACTGTTTCCGTTTACTGCAATACCCGCAGGTTTATTAACTGCTGCCAGGTGTTCATCCCCGTATACAACATCAAGTTCAAGTTCATATTCTTTAGGGAGAGATGATTCGTCAGCCATGAGTTCAATCCTCATTCCCGGAATAATCCATGTGCCTGTTTCACCCTTAACTCCGTCAATAAGGAAGTCTCCGCGCTTGATTGCGTTTTTGATCCCTTTCCGCGATGGAATTGAGATGAATACTTCGCAGGCGTAGTCGCTGAACCTGGCGCGTTCAGTCCCTTCGGGGACGATATGTGTTTCGATAATTATCATTTGTTTTATGCTATGCTTTCCATCGTTAGCGTTAATATAGATAAAACATGCAGTTATGTGACAACCAGTTTTTTCAAAATAGTTATTACAGAATTAACTGAAATATCCCTCCGGCCTGAGGGGCACCTCTCTTTGAAAGGGAGGATAAAGAAACACTCTAAAGCTTTGTATTCCTCTTCACCGACATTGTCGTATTGTCGTAACTGTTTACAACCACGCGCCCCGGATTCCCTGCCACAAGGCAATTATCAGGAACATCTTTCGAGAGAATAGTTCCTGCTGAAATAGTTACATTGTTTCCAATATTAATGTCCCCGGTAATCACACAATTTGGGCCGATCCATAAGTTATCTCCTATGTCAGGCATTGAATGATCAAGTTTTGCCACCTCTTCACCTATCGTTAGATTATGATGAAGAGTGCAGTTGCACCCGATTTTTGCAGGCCCTATAACTATTGAATGATAGTGCATAAGGAGCAGCCCGGGCCCAATCTCAGCCCTGCTGCTTATATAAACATGGTGAACTGCTTTAACAAAGAAGTTCAGCAGTTTATATATTGTAATGGGAATGAACCCGATAATTTTTGATCTGTTATAATATTTAAGTGCAGCACTGCCAAGCCTGTAGACAGCAACAGAGTGAAGACCGAAATCTGTAAGGCATAGTTTAAGCTTACTGAAAAATGGCGGAGCCTCAGTGTTATATCTTACAGAATAAAAATGCAGTCTGTCCTGCCTGAAGGGGCTGTCTGATTTCATTAAGTTAATTCCGTTTTTGAATGTATACGTTATCTTTATAATTTACGATAGAAAAAGTTTTTTAGTCATTGCGAGGAGCGGTAGCGACGCGGCAATCTGTTCTAATTATAACATTTTATTATAAAAGTTACTATTTGTGTCATAAACAGATTGTGACGCACATGGAAGTGCTAATGCCGCGGCTGCATGGACGCA
>DAISJZ010000218.1:0-2764 GCA_036821145.1 Spirochaetota bacterium | reverse complement strand
GCCCTGAGCGCAGCGAAGAAGTACCCTTGGGGTGAAACCGGAATGACAAAATTTTGGGCTTATAATAATTATATACTACAGTTACTTTTTAGAGCTTTTTATCTTTATAATTCTTTTAGGAATTATTACTGAAAAAAAATACAAAATTTTATTCATATACCGGCAGATAAGCTCCTCCCTGCGGGGTCTTTTATTCAGAAATAAACCTTGACATTTAACTCTTTAACAGAACCAGTAAAGATATCACCACATCTTAATGTTCTGTGTTTCCATAAAATCTTATAATAAAGGAGAGCCGCTATGGAAGTACTTGTTGAGAAGAACCCGCCAATCTGTACAGTTATCATCAACCGCCCTGATATGAAAAATGCTGTTGACGGAAAGACAGCGCATTTACTCTATGAAGCATTCCTTGATTTTGAAGGTGACGAAACACTTTCCGCCGCAGTGTTATACGGAGAAGGCGGGACTTTCTGCGCCGGCGCGGACCTGAAAGCAATATCACAGTATAATCCCGATGATGATTCACTTAGCAGGATAAACCCTCTTGAAAGAGACATGTCAAAGATTGCTCCCATGGGGCCCTCAAGGCTTACCCTTTCAAAACCTGTCATTGCCGCTATCTCAGGTTTCGCGGTTGCCGGAGGTCTTGAACTTGCATGCTGGTGCGACCTCCGTGTCGCGGAATACGATGCGGTATTCGGCGTATTCTGCCGCAGGTTCGGGGTTCCGCTCATTGACGGCGGGACACAAAGGCTGCCGCGATTAATAGGCGCAAGCCGCGCTATGGATTTAATCCTTACAGGGAGAGCCATCGGGGCGGAAGAGGCACACAATATCGGTCTTGTGAACCGCCTTGTTGATAAAGGCTCGGTACGGAAAGAGGCTGAAAAGCTTGCCCGCGAGATTGCCGCGTTACCTCAGCTCTGCATGCGCAGTGACCGTGAAGCGATGATCCGCGGGATTGAAATGGAGATGCAGGATGCCCTTGAGCTTGAATTCCGGATGGGGATAAAGGTTCTTGAAAGCGGTGAGAGCGTCAGCGGAGCCCGAAGGTTTACTAAAAAGTAGGATAAAGTATCAGGATATAACCGGACACGGGAACAACTGATACTTACGTTTAACCTTTACTGCAGATCGTCTTTCGGAAGGTTACATAACCGCAATCCGCAAATTATTGAACTTGCCGGGATGATTGGCGAACTCCATCTGCTTTTCTGTGGTAGTTTTCTAATTTCTCGAAGAGATTAATATATCAGCAAGAGGTTATAACCTGAACATCATCGTAGTTCGGGTATAAGTAGTTTTACACCTGTACTTTCAAAATCTCTGGCATTAGCCGTTACAAGAGTTAGATTGTTTATCAGTGCTGTAGCTGCAATTACAGCATCGGGCATTTTTATTTTATATTTCTGCCGGATAACAATTGTCTCTTCTGCAATATCATCATCAAGATAATACACAAACGCATTACTGATAAAATCTCTTGCAGCATTATATTGATTATCATTACCACGGAAACCGGCCCGACCAAGAAATTCGATCTTTGAAATAATAGATTTTAAAAACTATCTTCAAATACAGAATCAGCTGACTGCCAGTTGGTTAAAAGTCCGTCAGCATAATATATAAGAATATTCGTATCAAGAAGATAACTATTTTCCATTTGTCTCCCATTCGCTTCTCATAAGTTCCATATCACGATCTATTTCATCTTTAGGAATATTAAAAATTGATTTAAACCTGGATGCATTAAATTTCTTTTTTTCTGGAAGCTTAATAATAACCTCCAGTTCTCTATTTTCAAATTCTGGCGGAATAGGGATTACCTGTTTTAATTTATCTGCTTTTACAAGGATTGTATATCTATTCATTGATCACCTCTTAGCCGCATTTATATAACATTAATCACATATTTATATTGAGTCAAGTATCTTTATTGATACCTTAGAGGTATACATTTGCAGTTGAGAGGATTTAACAAGGGGTTGCACCTTGTTACGAATTGGATGAGGATGTTTCCCGGGATTTTTGCCGGTGAAGGTATTTTTATTATTCCTTTACTTTTTGTTGCAAGGGGTGGGACCGCCCACCCCTTCGCGATCCCCGCGGCTCTTCAGGCGGCAGAGTGCCTTACTCCTCAGGCGCCGGAGCGGCTTATTCCGGCGACCTGAATTTTAAGCATGAGTCTATTTTCAATTGCAGATATTTATCCTGGGCAAGGTCTACGATATAATGTTGCAGGGCGTGAAACCGCATCGTGCGGCGCACGCACCAGTCGCTTACGTCCTGTAAGCTCCAGGGTGCAGGAACATATACTATCCTTAAATCATTACATCTCCAAATTCAATTTGACAAACCGCTCCCCGCAGTCTTTCATCTTCAATCATGGCAGGAGATAACTGGACACGGGAACAACTGATAATCGTGTTTAACCTTTACTGCAGGTTACCTTTCGGCAGGTTGCATCAACATAATCCGCAGATTATATAAGAATTGCAGAAGTACATCAGGCTGCATATTTTATAATTTCTATTTCAGCTCCTTTTTTAACTGCTTCGTTTGCAATTCTGAATACTTCTTTTGTCATTTCAGAAGAGAGATAGTATTCACCACAATTGCTGCAAATCTGTGCCGGTACATCTTTTATAATAATGGTTGAGCCACCTCTTGTCAGTACTACTGTGGCAAAACCTTCTGATGTTTCTGAATGCTTACAAATTACACAGTTCATCTTTTTCTCCTGATGCCTGAAGTCTCATTC
>DAISJZ010000217.1:0-2802 GCA_036821145.1 Spirochaetota bacterium | reverse complement strand
TCCCCCCTCTTCTTAAAATCACCCTTCCCACGCCCTGAATCTTTTCTGTAACCGCCCGTACCGCCTGTTCGTCCTTTGCTTTGAGGTTTATCTCTATCTGTGCCGCGTGTACCGGATGAAGGCCTGCTTTTGAAAGATGGTGCATCTCCCCGACTCACTCTCTTCTGCTCAGGTTTACTCTCTTCAGTAATATCAGGCATTGTTCCCACAACTCTCGGCGCACCCTTTCCCTCCTTCTTCATGATAAAAAGGTAATTGAATCCGCGCAGGTAGAAGTTCCCCTCGTCAGCAGCTTTACGGTAGTTCCCCATTGTCAGGGTTTTGTTATGCCGGGTCACGGAGATTATATCAATAGTGGTGAAATGTTTTGAAAGCATCTGGTGGAGCCTGAAGCCGATTGGAACAAATCCTTTCTTTTTATCGAAGTAATCACAGACATATAAGGCCATGTACCTGTCAGGACGGAGTACACGGTTAATCTCCGCAATAACCTTCTCCATTGCCTTGAAATACTCCTCCTCATAAGCCGGGAGTTTGCCGATGCAATCTTTTTCATCAGAGTAGTTCACGTTGTCACCGTATGGCGGATCAACAAAGACGAAGTCAGCCTTGCCGCTTTCTATTGGGAGCTTACGCGCGTCTGACCGGAATATATCTTTCCTTGTGGGATTTATATCATAACCAAGGGGCCTGCGGTTTGTATCTCTACACACGTCAAGGGTTGTGCCGCTTCCGCACATGGGGTCAACAACAAGATCCTTCTCGTTTGTGTAGCGCATGAGGCAGTTCCAGATTATATATGAGGGGGTTGCGCCTGTATAGCCGCGGTCACCCTGATCTTCACGTCCGTAATTCTGTGAAGGGTAATCCCAGAGTGTTGTGACCTGTCGCTGAAGTTTCGGTGTAGGCATAAATCCCCCTGAGGTTAAATAATTATTATTTCACCCCTTTATTAAAAGAAGTTATATTTGTAAAGAGAATAATAGCATCTCCTGATAATGCAGGAGAAAGAACTATCTCTTTTTAATTTCATCAAGAATCTTTTTCGCACAATCAGGGCAGTACCCATGCGAAAAACTGATATCAATGTGCTCAGCGAAAAATTTCTCAAGGCTATCCCAGTAACCTGTATCATTACGTATCTTTTTGCATACAGAGCAGATTGGCAGAAGCCCTGAAAGTGTCTTTATCTTTTCATTGGCTTCTCTGAGTTTTCTGTTTGCTGCTTCCAATTCACGATTTTTCTGTATTACAGTATCATACGCTGAAATCAGCAGATCAAGAATCTGAATCTTAGGAGATGTTATATTCATTTTCCTCCCGGAAAAAACAAGCTCAACACCGGTTTCCCCTATTCCCGATCTTCGAGCTTCCAGGTTTAACGTGATATACTCAATCCTTGACAGAAGATATTCCTCATGATACGGCTTTGTTACAAAATTATCAGCACCGCATGAAAGCCCCTTTAGAATATCAGCCGGCTCAGAGAGAACAGTCAGAAGTATAACCGGTATACCCTTCAGTTTATCATGAGATTTAATTTTTCTGCACAATTCATAACCGTCCATTTCCGGCATTATAATATCTGTAATTATAATATCGGGCCTGTTATTATAAAGAAAAGAAAGAGCATCATTACCATTGCCCGCGGTTTTAACATTATACCCGCCTGTCTCAAGGATACGCTTAAGCTCCTTCATCTGCGTGGGGCTATCTTCAACAATAAGTATTGTTTTTTCTGACGCTGCTACGCCTTCAGCCATGCCAGTACCTCATTGCGAAGTTTATTCAGATTCATAACCTGGTTCTGCTCCATCACCTGTCACAGCTAAAACCAAAGCTTTCCACGATCTTTTTATATGTGCCGTCATTAATAATGCTTTTCAGCCCCCTGTTAAAATCAGCAGTAAGTTTATTATAACCCGGATTTTTTTTTGAGAAAACAAGATATTGAGATTCTTTTTTATATGGCGGATACAGGTAGACAATTTTATTTTTCAGTTCAGGCATTTTCATTTGAATTATATATTCAACAGCAGTTTTATCCTCAACAAGATAATCCATACGTCCGTAAGCAATTTTTTTAATATTAAGTTCAACAGCAGCGGCCTTATCCAGCGTTATCCCCTCAATTCCGCTCAGTTCAGCAACGAGATTAGATCCGTTTAATACCCCTATTCTTGCAGGAGCCAGATTCTTAACTGATGTAAATCTCCTGTTCCTGCCGTTATTCATAGAGGTAAAAAATACAACCTTCGTTGTCCAGAGCGGCTCCGGATAGGAAAAATAATTTATCCTGTCCTCAGTATACGATGCGCCAAGGAGGGCGTGAATATTACCTTCCCTGGCCTCAATTAAAGCCCTTGCCCAGGGATAAATGACTATCTTACTTTCATATCCTGCCCGTTTCAAAGCTTCAATAGATAAGGCTGAAAAAAGGCCCAAGCCCTTCATCTTCTCTCCTGTATAAGGTTCCCAGTCGCAGGCCCCTATGATTATTTTTTTATTTTCTGATGCCGGTTCAGATGATAACGGAACGTGCAGAAGCATCAAAGAGGCGCAAAGAAAAATCACAAATCTCAGAATTCCACTCCTGAAAAACATCCCCCCCCCCTGCTTTAATTCAAAATAAGATGATAAATCAGCACTTTCAAGTTACCTGAGTTTTTTTTACAACTGTTTAATATTTATTAATCACTGGAGAAATTCATTCCACCGATTCCAGTGCCCCGGAAATTTGTTTTATTAAGCGCGCATTTTCTGAAAAAACAATCAGATGCATAATTCCGGCATGAATTATAT
>DAISJZ010000216.1:0-2864 GCA_036821145.1 Spirochaetota bacterium | reverse complement strand
GCAGGTGCTTACCTCCTCTGGACAAAGACCGCGCAGTGGCGCCTCACTGTTTCAGCAGTCGCCGGTGCAGTAATTCTTAACCTGATACTTCATTACATCGCAGGGATTGAGCAGGTGCCTCCCCTTGAGTTTACCCTTTTTTCCGGAGGATTGTTGTACGCAGCGGTATTCATGGTAACTGATCCGATAAGCGCTCCTAAAGACAAAATTTCGCAGGTGATCTACGGACTGTTTATCGGCGCGCTGATTGTCTTTTTCAGGTTTAAATCTGTATTTGCCGGTGGAGTTGCGTTTTCAATACTATTCGGAAATATGACAGCGCCCCTTATAGATCAGATGATGGGACGAATCAGGAAAAAATTAAAACAGGGGGGCGTCTAATGAACAAAGAATCCCCGGGATATATACTTTTTTTCATCACAGCAGTGAGTCTCTTCTTCGGGCTTATAATTTCAGTGGTGAATTACGCCACTGTTGATATACTTAAAAAAAATGAAGCAATGCATAAAAACCGTGTAATAGCCCGGGCTTTCATGCTTGAAACTGAAGGAACCTCTCCGTTGTCATACGAAAAGGCTGTCAGCGAAAAAATTGAAGAGCATAAAGCGGCTTTACCTGCCGGCGAAAGAATATACTATAAAAACAGGGATAACGGGGATATCGGGATCATCTTCAGCGGCACCGGTTTCTGGGATCGCATAACAGGTATCATTGTTCTTTCCGGCGACCTTGAAACAGTAAGAAACATCCAGTTTCTGGAACAGAAGGAGACCCCGGGGCTCGGAGCACGGATTGAAGAAAAGGGATTTACGGAGAGTTTTAAAGGGATAACAGTTAAATGGGGAAACTCCCCGGAGAAGAGAATAATAATCGGATCCGGTGATAATGCCGCAGAAAACAGGGTTGATGCCATAACAGGGGCAACCCAGACATCGGTATCTCTTATGAACATGCTTAACATGGAGCTTGATTCTTTCAGGAATATATATCAGGTGGGGAGGGAATAAAACCAATGGCAGAAACCCCGGGACAGGTATTTATAAAAGATGTATGGAACGACAACCCTGTGTTCAGGCAGGTGCTCGGTATATGTTCATCTCTCGCTGTGACAAACCTTCTCATGAACACGCTCTTTATGTGCGGAGGGGTTATATTTACGCTTATCATGTCCAATTTCACAATCTCACTTCTGCGGAACTATATCCCCAAAAGAATAAGGATGATTGTGCAGGTTCTTATAATCGCATCCTATGTAATGGTTGTTGATATTGTTATAAAAGCATTCAACCCTGACATCTACAGGTTTATCGGCCCGTATGTGGGATTGATCATAACAAACTGCATTATCATGGGTAGAGCTGAGGCATTCGCCAGCCGCAATACACCTGTTATATCTATGGTTGACGGAGCTGCTTCAGGCGTCGGCTATTCACTTATTCTCATTGCAATTGCGCTGGTGAGGGAGCCCATGGGCTTCGGCACCCTTGCAGGAGTTGTACTCCCTGCAAGGGAGATATGGTGGCACCAGTGGACAATAATGGTTATGCCCCCCGGAGCTTTTTTTATGTTGGGTATAATAACCTGGTTTGCCAGGAGCAGAACAGAGAGCAGCGGAGGGAGGGCCTGATTATGGATACATTAGTTACGAATACTCCGCTTTTTACGATGTTTCTTATTTTTATATCCGCTGCCTTTACTGACAATATTCTGCTGGCGCGTTTTCTCGGCATGTGTTCAATACTTGGTGTATCAAACAGGATGGATACAAGTTTCGGTCTTGGCGCAGCTGTTGTTTTTGTCACTGCTGTTACAAGCATGATTAATTACGTTGTATATAATTATATACTGGTGCCCCTTGGACTTGAGTATCTGAAACTTATAACGTTTATTATTATAATTGCCGCAACAGTTCAGCTTATTGAAATGGTGATTGAACGTGTTTCTGAAACTCTCTATTACTCCCTGGGGATATTTCTTCCGCTCATCACAGTGAACTGCGCCATATTGGGTGTTTCACTTTTCATGCTCAACAAACCTTACAATTTTATCGACACAGCGATATACGGCACAGGGGGCGGCGTGGGGTGGTTTATTGCAATCATGATTATCGGAGGGATAAGGGAGAAGATGGATGAGTCAAAGCTCCCTCCGGGTCTTGCGGGACCGGCCATTACTCTTATAATAATAGGTATAATAGCACTGGCTTTCACCGGGTTTTCCGGTATGATAAAAATTTAGGATATGTATATGCATGTATTGAGTTCACTGCCGTGGAATCAGATTTTCATCTCAGTGGGGTTTCTCTGCGCCACAGGTGTGGTCCTTGCAATTCTTCTTATTCTTGCTGAGAGGAGGATCCTGAACTACGGTGTCTGCACAATCGATATAAATGAAGGGAAGAAAAAGATCGATCTTAATGGCGGGGGCTCTCTCCTGTCAGGGCTTGCTGAAAACGGTATTTATATTCCTTCAGCATGCGGAGGGAGGGGGAGCTGCGCGTACTGCAAGCTGAAGGTTCTTTCCGGCGGCGGTGCAGTGGGCCCTGTTGAACTCCCGTCGCTCTCAAACGCGGAAATGGAAAATAATATAAGGCTCTCCTGCCAGGTTAAGGTCAGGGGCGCGATGAGCATCTCAGTGCCTGATGAACTCTTCTCTGTGAGAAAATTCAGGGCAAAGGTTGCAGGCAAACGGGCCCTCACTCATGATATAATTGAATTAAAGATGGAACTGGTTGAACCCCGGGAGATTGACTTTACTGCGGGGCAGTATGTGCAGCTTGAGTCGCGTAAATACAAAGGGAGGGAGAGCGTAAACAGGGCTTACTCAATATCCTCTCTCCCCTCTGAAAAGGGGTTTGTTGAATT
>DAISJZ010000215.1:0-2874 GCA_036821145.1 Spirochaetota bacterium | reverse complement strand
GCTAATATCAGAAACTATGTTCTCACTAATTATATACTTGCCTTTATTTTTGTGGGGCATACAGCATTTATTCCGGTTTTCTATCTGCTGGGGAGCAGTCTCTGCTTTTATAATAATCTCCTTGCAGTGGCTGTTGACGCCGCAGCAATATATATGAATTATAAAGGGCGTTTAAGGATAACTTATATCCTCGTTGTTTTTATTATATCATATCATGCTTTCTGCTGTCAGCTCTCCTTCGGTTACGAAGCGGGATTTGTTTATTACTTCTATTCTCTTACTGTATTTATTTTTATTTTCAGAAAATACTCCTTCCTCAGGTTTTTTCTTTTTATTTACATTGTGGTACTTTATATTATCCAGTACCGGTACCTGGATATGCATGCAGTTTATCCCCCCGCATCAGTAATTCCGCTGGGCCTTATTTATTTTTTTAATGCGGCAGCAAGTTTATTTTCAATAGGTTTTATGGCGACGTTTTTTTCCCGGGCAGCTGACCAGGCTGAGGCTATGCTTCTTGAAGCAAAAGATAAAGCTGAAGCAGGCACAAGGGCCAAGTCGATGTTCCTGGCGCATATGAGTCATGAAATAAGGACGCCGCTTAATTCAGTTGCCGGCATGATTACTCTCACTCTTATGTCAGAGTCGGAAAAAGAGAGAAGAGAGTATCTTGATATCGCGAAAGATTCCGCGGACCACCTGCTTACAGTAATAAATGATATTCTTGACTATTCAAAAATTGAAGAGAGCAAGATGGTGCTGTACCACGATAATTTTGATTTTTTCAATCTTGTAAAAAACACTGTAAGGTCGCTTGAAACAGGTATTGATAAAGAAAATGTGACAATGAATTATACAATTGATAAAAGTATTCCGCGGTTTCTTAACGGAGATCCATCAAGAATCAGGCAGGTGCTTATAAATCTTTTAAGCAATGCTGTTAAATTCACAAAGCGCGGAAGCATCTCGCTTGATATTAAAAATGAATCTTTTGATGGTGAAAAATATAAAATTTTATTCACTGTTTCAGATACAGGCCCCGGTGTGCCGGAAGATAAGATTGATTCTATCTTTGAAAGTTTTATTCAGCTGCCAGGCGTTTCCGATGCAGGAACAGGGGGCACAGGCCTGGGGCTCACAATTTCACGGGAACTTGTTAAACTCATGGGGGGTTCTATCAGTGTTATAAGCCGGCCGGGAGAGGGGAGTGTTTTTTCATTTTATATACCACTTATGCCTGAGGAGAAAAATGAAGTTCCGGCAGAATCTGTTCCCGGGGCTACTGCACCGGGCAGGTACAGCGGTATCAGGGTCCTTGTCGCGGAGGATGACGTTATAAACAGGCTGCTCATAGAGCAGTATCTCCGGATGCTGGGTTATACTTACAGGATTGTGGAAAACGGAAAGAAGGTAATTGAAGAGCTTGATGCATCAGATTATGATGTTGTGCTTATGGATATTGAGATGCCTGATATGGACGGTGTAACTGCGCTGAGCTTAATAAGAAATACCGCGCGTTCTTTTATAAGGGATATCCCGGTAATAGCAATGACCGGTTACACTGCAATAGATTATCAGGATATGGATGTCGAACAGGGATTCAGCGGGTATCTTATAAAACCATTCAGCTTTAGAGAACTTGAGGAGAGAATTAACAGTTCGGTTTCAGACAGGCTTGACTGAAAGTGCAGCTGTATTATATTTTTATTGTTTAAGACTCCCCCTGTAATCGCTGGGTGTTTTCCCTGTTGATTTAAGAAACACTGAATTGAATGATGATTTTGAATTGAACCCGCTCGCGAGCGCAATCTCAAGGATTGTCTTTCCCGGATGATCAGCCATCTGCCGAATAGATTCCGTCACCCTGTAGGAGTTCACAAGCGTTCTGAAGTTCATCTTCCGCTTTGAATTGAGGATCTTCGACATCTGGTGCGGTGTAATCATCAGGTATTCGCTTAGCTTCGACAGTGTAAGCTCAGCGTCTATATATATCTTCTCTTCATTCATCAGGTCATCAAGCCTTTGAAGCACAATATCTGTGTCAATTCCGCTCACCATTGAGTTCTCATATCGTAAAGTTTTAGCTTCTTTAATCGCCTTCTGCGTAAATTCCGGATGCCGGAAAGAAAAGATAAAGTACCATACTGCAGCGAGAGTCAGCAGATATATTGATGTTATATTTAATACACTGTTTCCGGTTGCGCTTGCTATGAGCATAAGCATGCTGAAAAAAATAATAAAAAACATATAATACAGGATTGTTTTCAGCTGTTCCATGGACTTGTGCTTCCCGCTGGTCAGCAGCTTATAAATATTTATCACCGTAGGAATGAAGTATGACATCATGTAGAAGTTTGATGTAATATCAATAATTCTTATTACGGGGCGAAGAGTGTACACGGGGTAAGAAGGGCGGTTGTTGATATAATAAGATATAATTGAAGAATCAATTATATTGTTAAGTATTATTATGCACATCACTAAAGCCGCAGGAATAAAGTGCAGCAGGTATCTGCCCGGTTCGGGTGCTTTATCTCCGAGCATTGTGTTGATGTAAAAGTAAACCAGCGGGCCTATTGCATAGGCTGCTGTAATATCAGTGTATATCAGCCATGGAACAGAATAGATGAATCCTGACTTGAAAGACCAGAAAGCGAGGATCACATAGGAAAACCAGAAAAAAAGTCCTGCTATGTTGTAGTTTATGAACTGCCTGTTTTTATACGCAAGCTGGATAACTGCAAAGAGCAGCAGTACTATGCCGCATGCAAATTCACTGTATTTTATAATGCTTTCTATCATGTTGGTTTTATTGCTTAATGGATTCATCAGTTCTATAAAACATCATTCATCTGTCTATCCAATAATCGGTGC
>DAISJZ010000214.1:0-2895 GCA_036821145.1 Spirochaetota bacterium | reverse complement strand
AGTCCTTTTGGCTGTTGAAGTGAGGCCAATTGCTTTTCCAGTTCAGCAATTTTAGCTGTATTATCTGCCTTAACTGTTTCTTCTGTTTCAGGTTTTACTTCAGGTACAACCTGGGGTTTCTTCTTTTCATCTTTAAGACCGGCTTTTATCAGTGTTTTATCCTTGGCTTTTTTTATTTTATCTTTAAAGCCGGCATCAGAACTGACAGAAAAAAAACTCATCGACAACAAACAGAGCGCAACAATAAATTTCTTCCTCATATTTTTTCCCTTATGAATTTTATTTAATACCTTTTGTATGCAATATCCGGCATTTCCCCTGTCAATTAATGAATCTGAATACCACCTTAACTAACCCTTAATTTTACCTTAAATTCTTAACTACTGTTTGACAGATTTTCTGCTCCATTGTAATAAACCTTAAAAGAAGCAGAACAAAAATGGAAGAAAAACCTACTATACTGATTGTTGACGATCAGGCCCGGGATCGCGAATCACTTGCCGGCATTCTGAAAAAGGAGGGATACCCCTATATTGAAGCACCGGCAGCTCTCCCTGCAATTGAGATACTCAAATCACGGGATATATCGCTTATACTTCTCGACCTTCAGCTCCCTGATATAAACGGCCGTTTTATTATTCCCCAGTTACTTGAGATTAAGCCGCACCTTCACATAATAGTTGTATCATCAACACTGGACATGGAGGAGAGGCTGGAATGCTTCAAGCTTGGAGCAGAGGACTTTATCACCAAGCCTTATCATGGCGGTGAGACTCTTGCGCGTATCAAAAGATCTCTGAGAGAGTACCATTCAGAAAATTCACAACAGATTAAATGCGGGAACCTTGTACTTGATCGCAACACCCGCCAGATTTTATGCAGCGGCCGGGCTATCGATACCGGAGGCAAGGTATTCGACATTATCTCCCTGCTGGTAATGAATCCGGGGAAAACATACACCAGTAAAAAAATCGGACAGATTATCTGGCAGGGTTCCTTTGTCAGCGATAATTCTATATGGGTACATATGAATAAAGCGAAAAAGATACTTCATGAGCATGGTGAAGGTGCCGGAAAAATTGAAAACCACCGTGGTGCAGGATACCGCTACATCCCGGACTGAACTGTTTTAAACTCCAGTTCCCAGACTGCCCCGCAGGGCTTTCCATCCCCTTGTGAAAGAGTGAGTTTTATACCACATGCGTCAGCGAGCTGCTTTGTTATATAGAGTCCAAGTCCCGTAGACCGTTCACCGCCGGTGGGCCTGGCACTCAGTTTCATGAACTTTAAAAACATCAAAGATCTCTCTTCAGGGAGAAACCCCGGGCCGGAATCCCGTATAGTTATGAAAAGAGAATCCCCTTCCATCCGGGTACTCAAATCAACCCTGCCGTTCTTCGGAGCGTATTTCACAGCATTCGAAACAAGATTTGCCAGTATCTGGTACACCATCTCCTCATCATTATCAATTATACAATCAATTGCCGGGGATGCGGAGAAGGTCTGCCCCTTGACTTCTGACAGTTTTTTAAATTTACCTGTAAGCTTTTCCCATTGCCATGAAAAAGAGTAAGGTTTTGAAATAATCAGGTCCTTACTGCTGTCAAGCCTCGCTGCATTAACCGAGTTCTGCACCATAAGGCTCATCTCACTGAGCCGTAAAGCAATTCCGGCAGTAAGCCTCTGCGGGATGGATTCAATATCTTTTCGCAGCAGCAGAATTTCATTCCCAAAACCGTGCGTAATTATAAAAAGAAGATCTTCAAACTTTGATTTTTCTAATTCAAGTTTTATTGCCAGATGCTTCACCCGCTCCGTATATAGCATCATCATTATAAGAATTCCGCCGATAAAAAGAGTAAAGGCGGTAAACAGAACTATAAGGCTTTTCTTTAATCTCTCTTTTTCCCTCTCAATCTGTATATTTCTGTCCATGATCGACAGAATGGATATTGCGCCTTCGAAAAGGGACGTTTTCTTAAAAAATAACTGATCTTTAACTGTTTCAAGATGTCCATAATCACTTTTCTGTGATAAAATTTTCGTGATTAGAGGGTCCCCTTTATTGCTGCTGTTTTTCTTAACAGTGGAATCTTTAAAGGTGAAAGTCTGAACGCCCTCCCCGGTCTCCATGCGGGAGATATCAATTAAAACATTGGCTTTATCATCAAGGATTATTACACGTTCATTTCTGCCTATTATCTGCTCCAGCTCCTCTTTAAGCCGTAAAAGCGGCATCATTACTGCAATGCTTCCAATGGGGCGGCCGCTCCTGCCGCGGATAAGCCTGTCTATGTAGAGCTGGTAGTTATCCGATGGATCCTCTGTGTAAAGTGTAAATGTCCGCTCAGGGATCTTTTCTCTCCCCCAGAAATCGAAAAACCATTTATCACGGGAAAGCTCCGGATTAAGGGTAATGGGTTTATCCGACCAGTAATCCCACACGATTTTTCTATCCCTGTCGGAAATACCAACTGAATTAACCCCGAGGTCAGCAGCCCATACTTTCATGCGGGATTTAAACCGCCCCGGGTCCGATACCGCCTCCGTCAGAAGCTCCTGCCAGTCAAGAGTGTTTGAGAGGATAGTGAGGCCTTTCACGGAGGAGTTGAAAAACAGGTTAATCTTCTGGTCTATCAGCTCTGTCATTCGCGGGAAGGTGCTCTCTTCAAACTGTTTCTCCAGACGGGTAACAGCAGATGAATAAGACACTAAAAGAAAAACAAGGTATATAACAAAGCAGGCACATCCGAGGAAAACGATAAATCTTGTAGATTTATAAATACTTTCTTTATACCGCATTTATGTACTCGCGCTGGTATCAAGTAGAAGCAGGGAACTATTTTGTCAATATGGAATTATGAGTAAAATACTGGTTTATTCAAAAGCAAGGGG
>DAISJZ010000213.1:0-2940 GCA_036821145.1 Spirochaetota bacterium | reverse complement strand
TTCCTCAGCGCCTGGTGCCGGGGTGAAAATATTTTCCCCATTGAATTCCCCGCAGGGAGCATAAAGGGGAGTTCACTCTCAGAAAATTTCACCTCCGCCGGGAAGTGGATAAGTGAACTGGTTGCGAAATCAAAAGAGAAAACCGGCACAGGGTACAGGGTTGAGTTCACTTCAGTCTCACACCGCCAGTTAGGGAACCAGTTGCTCCCGCAAAGGGTTATTATCGGGACACCTGATGACCTCCTCTCAATCTGCGGCACAGGGAATGAGTTTGAATCTTTCAGGAAACTCTACTCCGCCACAGAGAGAGCACTCCCCTCCCTCCTCCCCTTTATTCAGAGCCACCCCCTTGTTCTAATCAGCTACATGAATGACTGGGAGAAGATAATCTCTGTATGTATATTTCTGCTGGATAATCCAAAGCCGGGAATATACATACGACAGATCACAATCCCCGGCGTAGATACAAAATTTATAGAGCGGAACAGAAGAATTATCGCGCAGCTTATGATTTTCCTGAGACCGGAAATCTACGGGGACTCACCTGTTGAACTGGCAGGGAGCGGCTTCGAAAAACGTTTCGGCCTTCTTTATGACGAGCCCCTTATCCGCTTCAGGATACTTGACCCCGGACTCTGCATCAATTCCCTGTCAGACTTAACTCTAACTGTCACAGAATTTCAGTCGCTGAATATACCGGCTGAGAAAATCTTTATCACCGAAAATAAGATCAACGGGCTATCCTTCCCGGATATGAAAAGCGCAATTGTGATTTTCGGCCTGGGTTACGGAGTAAAAATCCTTGAAAGCATAGAGTGGCTGAAAAACCGCTGCATTTTCTATTGGGGGGACATCGACACTCACGGGTTCAGCATACTCTCAGCAGTGAGAAGTTTTCTGCCGCAATGCAGGTCTATACTTATGGATGAGGAGACGTTTCTCTCCCACCGGGATTCATGGGTTGAGGAGAGCGAGAGTAAACGGTTTACAGGTGAACTTACAGGGCTCAGTGAACCTGAACGGGAACTCTTTGAAAACCTTAAAAGCAACAGGTTCGGCATAAACCTACGGCTTGAGCAGGAACTTATCAGCTATAATGCCCTGCTGGATATCCTGAAAACCCTGAACTGATTACCCGCGTAAACCTCTTGACCACGGGAAAGAGGTTTATTATACTGGTGACATGAAAACATTAAAAAAAATAATCGGATCTAATGAAGCAAAAACTCATCTATCAACACTTTTGAATGATATTCAGAAAGGTGATGAAGTCATTATTACTAAAAGAGGGAAACCTGTGGCAAAACTGATCCCATACAGAAATGAACAATCTGATGTCAAAATTGAAGAGATCATTCTCCAGTTCGATACAATAAGAAATTCCGTAAAGGATATAGTTAGTATTAAAGAGTACATTACTGAGGGAAGAAAGTATTAATGAAATATGTCATAGACTGCTCTTTCTCCTCAGCTTTATTTCTGCCTGATGAAAATTCTGATAATGTCAGAAATTTCTTTCTTAATTTTAAAAAAAATGACATTATAATCGTTCCACAATTATGGTGGTATGAAACTAATAATGTTCTGAATATCTCACTCCGCAGAAAACGTCTTGATAAAACTGCTGTTCTGAGAATCCTGGAACTTATAAATAATATCAATATTGAAACAGATTCAGAAAATGGAATCACCTTCGCAAAAAATGTTTTTGAAATGTCACAGCTTTATAATCTCTCATCATACGATGCTGTTTATCTGGAATTAGCTTCCAGAAAAAAAGCAAAACTAATGACACTGGACAATGAACTTACAAAAGCGGCAAAAAAAGTCGGCCTCGCTGGAGAAAAGTAACAGAAACAACTATGACCACCTCAGCCCTGTACATAATCGCAGCTCCAATCGGAAACCCGGACGACATGACAATCCGCGCGGTAAATATGCTGCGCGACACAATCGATATTATCTACTGCGAAGATACACGGCAGACAGGGAGAATCCTCTCCCACTTCGGAATAAGCAAACCGTTGCGTTCTCTGCATATGCACTCCGATGACAGAAAAATCAGGGAACTCATAGCGGAGATTGAATCAGGAAAAAATATCGGCTACATGACAGATGCGGGCACACCGGGACTTTCAGATCCGGGTAGTAAAATTGTTGCCATAGCACGAAGTGAAGGTATAGAAGTAATCCCTCTCCCCGGAGTATCGGCCCTCACAACCCTTGTATCTGTTTCAGGCTTCCCTGACAAGTCTGTGCTCTTCGGAGGTTTCTTAAGCAAAAAGCCGGGGCGGCGCGTTAATGAGCTTAAAAGGATGAGGGAGCACGAGGGGATCCTCGTAATATATGAATCACCTCACAGGATAAGAAAAACTCTCACTGACATAAAAGAGGTTTTCCCTCACAGGGAGGTTGTTATAGGGAGGGAGATGACCAAGAAGTTCGAGGAATACATCCGGTTGAATGCCGGGGAGATGGATGAGGTTCTTGAAAAGCTCACAGAGAAAGGTGAATTTGCCATAGCAATCCTGAACAAGGAGCTGAAGTTCAGCAGCGATGAAGAGGATTAACAGCTCGATAAAAAACCTCAATTTTTAGCTTAATTCCCGCTTTATATGTATTTTATTCATTGACACCAAAAACAGCAGTGATCCATTAATTTGCTTTGTTTCTTTTGTTAAATTATCAGTATTAAACAATATGTCATTTCGAACCCTCTTCAGTTTTTCGGGTGAGAAATCTCTTAATCAGGAAAAATTCCATACTGCCTTATCCTGATGATAAAATTATTCTGCCATAGAGATTTCTCACATTCGTTCGAAATGACAGAGGGGACACCACCTCCTCGCAATGACAAGCCGGGGTTTTCCCGGAATAAACTTTTAATAAATGGAAGTGAATGCCGTGAGCTCATCAAAACTTGCTAAACTCATCAGTGAA
>DAISJZ010000212.1:0-2959 GCA_036821145.1 Spirochaetota bacterium | reverse complement strand
CGTGAAAGCGCGTCTTTAAGCGCAGTTTTTGCATCACCAGCACCGAAAGTAAGAGCAACGGCCTCACCCCCCGCTGCTTCTGAGGCAATGCGGGCAGCCTCAATAGCGTTCCTGTCGTAGTCGCTGATCTTACCCTTTGCCTTACTAAGATCAACGGCCAGTGTCGCGGGATCAATTCTGAGATCATCCTCAGCCTTAACCCATTTAAAGCATACAATTACATTTGACATATTTGACCTCATGGCAGTTTTCACTTTCAAGGAAAGCGCACACTGCTTCGATTTTTTAGATTCACATCAACCGTACAAAAATTATGCCGGACTGATTCTGCTTCCTGCCTGATGTTAAAGCATTTTCCGTGCCATAAATATTAATGCAGAAATAAATGGAGGAATACTGCGGTGTAGGGATGAATAAGATGCCTGTGAAGAATAATTGGAGTAATAGTTTACAACTGCGATGATCATTTTTGTGCAGAATCTGAACAATCTGAAGCCCGGGTCTCTGATTGATTTTTTCCGTTTATAATAATTGGTTTCAAATATTTAACCAGCATATATCTGGCCGACCAGATGTAGAAACATCTGCATCTTCCGTAAGAAACAATGCGCAGAATTATAACAGCTGTTGTGATGAAGTTCTGCGCACTGCTCAGTTTCTGAACAATCTCATCCGGCAAAAAACACTAATATAAAATTTTTCTATTGAAAAAGATTAATCGGCTTCACCTCATCAGGAGAATATATTCAATTTTTTTCAAAAGACTCCACCTTTTTAAAAAATGCTTGTCGTCAATTACCTTTACTTTATCCTTTTGTACAGCAGACACAGGGATTGATATTATGCAGTCATATTACGATCAGATAAAGAAAGCATGGGAACATTTTATAAAGACCGGCAATATTGATAAAGATATCATAAGGCCTGAACTCGCCGACTCCTGGGTTAAGGTATTTCAGCGCAACCTGCTCGATTACACACCCAAACTCCTTACTGATGAAGAAATACAATTAAAGAAAGCTGCAAACCGCAACCTCATCGAAAAATCAATCCCGGTAATGAACGACATAAATGAAGTCCTCTCCGGTATATCAGACTCTTACGTTGTTGCACTCTTTGATGAAGAGGGTGATGTCATAGAACTCCTGGAGAAGGGTAATGAAACTATAAAACTCGGTCACCGCTGTCACGAAATGAACGGCACAATCAGCGCGCTCGGGATAGCCATACGCACAGGGCAGCTCGCTGAAACTATCGGCCTTGAGAACCTGCATGAACATGCCCGCAACTGGCACGAGGTGGGCTCTGCCATATTCAACTACAACAGAAGTATTGCCGGATTCCTTGCAGTGGTTAACCTCAGCGGGAGCCTCCCGGCAATCAAATCCATGGTCTCCCTCGGCACAAGGCTTATAGAGGCTGAACTTGTGAAGGAGCAGATCTCCGATTACAACGCGCCCATTCTTCTGAATATTATTTCACAGATTGCAGTGGGTGTTGATGAGTCCGGAAAAATAGTGACTGCCAACCGGAAGTTTACAGACCAGGCGGGGGTCACACTGAGAGAAACCATTGGAAGAGAGGCAACTGACTTTATTTCAGGGAACTCAAAGCTGGAGAGCATTCTCCTCCCTTCAGGGGATCTTAATGAGCTGAAAAATGTTATAATTAAAAACACCGGCACCACAGAAGGTGAACCCGCAGCAGGCATATACACAGTAATCCGCAGAATAGTTATGGATGACAAGCACAGGCCTGTAAGCCTTCTTATCTTTGAGGATGATTCCGCGTCCCCTTCAAAGAAAAGCGCCATACGCGACAGGCAGCTCTCCTTCTCTGCAACAACCTTTGACCAGATTATCGGTAAAAGCGAAGAGTTCCTCAAAGTCAAGAATGCTGCAGTACGTGTTGCAAAGTCAGCATTCAACATTCTTATCGAAGGGGAGAGCGGCACAGGGAAGGAACTGATAGCACAGGCCATTCACATGGAGAGCGGAGCATCCGGCCCGTTCATCGCGATAAACTGCGGCTCTATACCGAAAGACCTTTTACAGAGTGAACTCTTCGGTTACGAGGAGGGTTCCTTCACAGGCGCACAGAAGGGAGGTAAACCGGGAAAGTTCGAGCTTGCTGACGGCGGCACACTCTTCCTCGATGAAATCGGCGAAATGCCTAAAGAGATGCAGGTAAGTCTGCTCCGCTTCCTTCAGGATAAAATTATTGTAAGAATCGGCGGGTCGAGATTCAAGCGTGTGGATGTCCGCATAATAGCTGCAACCAACAGAAACCTGGCGGACGAAGTTGCACTGGGGAACTTCCGTGAGGACCTCTACTACAGAATAAATGTTATTCAGCTTCATCTCCCCCCTCTCAAAAACAGAAGAAGCGATATTTCTCTCCTCGCGGAACATATGCTGAAAATTATCTGGAAGCAGTTTGAGACAGAGAAGAAGACTCTCGCACCTGAAGCAATAGAAATGCTCACTGCCTACAACTGGCCCGGCAACGTCCGCGAACTGAAGAATGTAATAGAACGCGCCTTTGTTTTTTCTGAGGGAGAAGTTATAACTCCGGACTGTCTCCCGCCTTATATACGTGAGATGAAACTTAATGTAAACGATAAAAGCTCTCCGGGCATTGAAATACCGGAAAATGTTAAGATTTCAGGAAACCTGAAAAGCAATGAGGTTGCCGTGATAACTGAATGCCTGAAAAACAACAACTTCAACATATCAAAGGCTGCACAGGAACTTGGAATAGCGCGCAACACTCTTTATAAGAAGATGGAGGATTACGGAATCAGGAAACCCTGATCTCTCCCTGTAATCAAATTGCAGAATCTGTATTTTCATAAAATTTCAGCCTTTAAAAAATATAACCGGAGACGGTATAATGTCCGCGACCCCCTCTACTCATCCTTCAAATATACTGAAACACTGCCCTTCCTGCGGTGGAAAGA
>DAISJZ010000211.1:0-2972 GCA_036821145.1 Spirochaetota bacterium | reverse complement strand
TGTCCGAAGTCAATCCCTGAGCAGGAACATCCCTCTAACAAAATCCAGCATAAAACCCCCTTTGCAGTATAATTAATTAACCAGTGCTGAAAAACCATTAAATTGTCAATAAATATAGCGGGTAACCTGTAATTTTATCACCGATTTTAAAATCGGCAAAAAATACCCCTTTTATCTTGATTTTTTAATGGCGCGCATCATCTTGTAACCATGCTGAAAAAAGATCAGAAAAACATAATCCTGGACAGCATTGCTGACGGAGTATTCACGGTGGGGATGGATTTCAGGATTACATCAATAAACAGGGCTGCCGCTGAAATTCTCGGCATTGAAGAAGAGGAAGCCATAGGCAAGCTCTGTTTTGAAATCTTCCACACCAGCATCTGCGAACACTCCTGCGCCCTGAAAGAGACCATGAGCACAGGGAGAAACGTAATAAACAAAACAGTATATGTGGTGAATGCCAGCGGCGAAAAAGTCCCCATAACAGTAAGCACTGCCCTGCTGCGTAATGAGGAGGGTGAAATAATCGGAGGAGTGGAAACATTCCGCGATATATCCACACTGGAAGCGCTGAGAAAGGAGATTGAATCAGGATACACCCTTGAGGATATAGTAAGCAGGAGCAGACACTTTAAGGAACTCTTTGCCATTATGCCTGACATAGCAATAAGCGACAGCACTGTTCTTATTGAGGGGCCCAGCGGAACAGGGAAGGAGCTTGTTGCCCGGGGAATCCATAATCTCAGCAGCAGGAAGGGGAAACCTCTTGTGGCAATAAACTGTGCGGCAGTTCCCGACAACCTGCTGGAATCGGAACTCTTCGGATACAAAGCCGGGGCTTTCACAGATGCGCGGAAAGACAAGCCGGGTAAGATTACACTTGCTGAAAAAGGTACACTCTTCCTTGATGAAATCGGAGAGATATCCCCGTCGATACAGGCCAAACTGCTCCGTTTTATACAGGAGAGGGAGTACGAACCCCTTGGTGGTACACAGCCCCTGAAAGCAGATGTGAGAATAATCGCTGCAACAAATAAAAATCTTTTTAATGAAGTAAAAAACGGAAAATTCCGGGAAGACCTGTACTACAGGATCAATGTAATCAACATAAAACTCCCCCCGCTCACCGCGAGACAGGAGGATATCCCGCTTCTGATCAATCATTTCATCAAAAAGTTCAATAACCTCAAAGGAAAAAATATTGAAGGGGTTACCGATGATGTGATGAACCTTCTCATGGATTACGGCTTCCCGGGGAATGTAAGGGAACTTGAAAATATAATTGAACATGCTTTTGTTCTCTGCCGCGATGTTTACATCGGTATAAACCATCTCCCTCATCACCTGCGCACCCCGGAAACAGTATTTGATGAAAACCTTACACTGGATGAAGTTGAAAAGATATATATACAGCGCGCTCTCGACAAATTTAACGGAAACCGCTCAAAAGCTGCTGAATCGCTTGGCATAGATCCCTCAACTTTGTGGAGAAAAATGAAAAAGTTCACTACTTCTTAAAATTTAATTGATGATTTTTTCACTTTGGACTTTTATGTCACACGTCTTAACGTGTAGTATTTTTGATACAGTGAGACAATTTAATTAATATTTTTATATTCTTTTTAAAGAGCTCTGTTTTAATAATAATATAAACCCTGATTAAATCAGTCATAATTATTATTAAAAAAATTGCATACATGGCACACAAATTGCATTAATAAATAATGCTAACATATTTCTAAAAGGAGTCTTACAGTGGTATTAAAGAAAACTGAAATAAAAAAAGCCGACGGAAAACTTGGTGTTCTTATCCCCGGCCTTGGAGCGGTGAGTACAACATTCATCGCCGGAGTTATGATGATTCGCAAAGGACTCAGCAAGCCTGTTGGTTCATTGACCCAGATGGGAAAAATCAGGGTAGGTAAAGGTAACGACGCTAAAGATATCGATATTAAGGATTTTATCTCTCTCGTTAACCTTAAGGATATGGAATTCGGCGGATGGGATATATTCGAAGACAGTGCTTATGAATCAGCAATGAACGCACAGGTTCTTACAAAAGATGACCTGAATTCAGTTAAAGATGAGCTCTCAAAAGTTAAACCATGGAAAGCTGTATTCAACAGAAAATTCGTCAAAAACCTTGACGGAAAATGGGTGAAAGACGCCCCCTCTCACTGGGATCTTGCACAGATGGTGAAAGAGGACATTAAAAAATTCAAAGAAGAGAAGAAGCTCGACAGGATGGTAATGGTATGGTGCGGAAGTACTGAAATCTACCAGCAGATAGTTCCAGGCGTACATGACACTCTCGCCAACTTTGAAAAAGCTCTTAAAGAAAATCATCCTGCAATCGCACCAAGTATGATATACTGCTACGCAGCCCTTGACATGGGTATCCCCTATGCTAACGGCGCGCCGAACCTCTGTAACGACATCCCGGCATTCTGGGAACTGGCAGACAAAAACAGTGTTCCCATGGGCGGTAAGGACTTCAAAAGCGGCCAGACATTCATGAAAACCCTCCTCGCACCGGGACTTAAATCAAGGATGCTCGGTATGACAGGATGGTATTCAACAAACATTCTCGGAAACAGAGACGGTGAAGTTCTTGATGACCCGGATTCATTCAAATCCAAAGAAGTAAGCAAACTTTCTGTTCTTGAGCAGATACTTCAGCCGGGAGAATACCCGGATCTCTATAAAGATTTCTATCACAAGGTAACTATTAACTACTATCCTCCGCGTGGAGACAACAAAGAGGGGTGGGACAACATAGACATCTTCGGATGGCTCGGTTACCCGATGCAGCTTAAAGTGAACTTCCTCTGCAGGGACTCAATACTTGCAGCGCCTATAGTTCTTGACCTTGTTGTATTCTTTGACCTTGCTCAAAGAGCAGGACTCACAGGAAACCAGGACTGGCTCTCTTTCTACTGGAAGAGCCCTATGCATACACCGGACGAAGA
>DAISJZ010000210.1:0-3018 GCA_036821145.1 Spirochaetota bacterium | reverse complement strand
TTATATGAAAATAATTGTGGGACATACCAATATGGACCTTGACTGCATAGGCTCTATTGTTCTTGTAAAGTACCTATACCCCGATTACACACCCGTTATGAGCAGGCTTATCCACCCTTCCGCAAAAAATCTTTATAACCTGTATCATTATCATCTCGATTTTTCAACTCTTGATGAACTTAAGGGGGAGACAGTTACTCACGCAGTTATTGTAGATACAAGGTCTGAATCAAGAGTCAAAGAGTACTTTGAATTATTTGACAGCAGCGCCACTGAGGTTGAAATTTATGACCATCATGAAGGAGATTCATGTGAGTTCAAAGGCGCGGTTATTCATGAAGGGGATTATGGTTCCAATACTACAATGATAGGGCTGGAGCTGATTAAAAAGAGAATTTCAATTTCACCCAAGGATGCTACAATTGCTCTTACAGGTATATATGCTGACACAGGTAACTTCACGCATGATAATGTAACAGAGGATGACTTCAGGGTTGCCTCGTATCTCCTTAAACAGATGGCTGACATAAAGCTTGTTAATAATTTTCTCAAGTCTCTCCGTGAGGATTACCAGCTATCACTCTTTCATGATATTATGAATACACTTGTGTGGCAGGATATAAAGGGACACCAGATTGTCTTCAGCTACTACGCCATGGAGAAGCAGGCTGCAGGTTTAGCTGCGGTTGTGGAGGAGATATTTAATGTCGAAAGTCCTGAAGCGATATTCGGAGTTTTTCATTTTGCCAAACCCGGAAGCACGGTGATTATTGCAAGGAGCAGTAAGAACAGCATAGATCTCATCGACATACTGAGGCCCTTCGGCGGGGGAGGGCATCCGAAAGCTGCATCCGCTCTTATAAAGAAAGAGGAGGGGAAGGAGGTCTTCAAAAAACTGCTGGAACATCTTACCGTGCATCTTGAGCATGCTGTTACAGCCGGTGATATCATGACAAAAGAGGTTGTCACTATTAAAGACAGCTGGACTCTTAGAGAAGCTTCGGAATTTCTTGAGGAGATTGATCTTTCAGGCGCTCCTGTTCTGAATGATAAGGGTGAAATGGCGGGGATGCTTACACTGAGAGATATAATGAAGGGGAGAAAAAACGGTCAGATGAACACCCCTGTAAAAGCTCACATGAAGACAAAGCTTATAACATGCTGCCTTGACCACACCATGAGGGAGATTGAAAACCTGATGTTTATTAATAGTATAGGTCATCTCCCTGTCATGGATAATGGAAAGATTGCGGGGATAATTACAAGAACTGATCTTCTTGGTTTTCTTCAGGAGAAGTAGCTACTCCATCTCCCCGGCTTTTTTCATAAGCTCTTTCGCACTGCTGGAAATATTAGCCGAAGATTGAGCCAGTTCATTTATCTCTTTAACCATTTCACTCACGATGAGATTAAGGTCCTCAAGGGCGTTGCTTGTATTCTCAATGGCGTTTTTCTGCTCGTCAGTTCCCGTACCTATTGATTTCGCGAGCTGAATATTCGCCTCCATCTGGCGGATTATGGAGTTGATGTACTTCTCCTCAACCATGAGTGAATCCTGGAGTATCATTATATTCCCTGTACTTCCTGTCATTTCGTCTATCATCTCTTTTATAACAGAGGCTGAATCTTTAATTACATCAACCCCTTTTTTAGTAACAGCATTATTCAGTGAGAGTACTTTTTCGATCTCCTTTATACTTTCGGTTGTAAGAAATGCGAGCTTGCCGATTTCGTCAGCCACAACTGCAAAACCCTTTCCATGTTCACCGGCCCTGGCAGCCTCGATGCTTGCGTTCAGCGAAAGGAGGTTTATTTTGTCAGCAATGTCTATGATTATTGAAACAGTATCGGATATCTTTCCGCTCTGTCCGGCAATGGTGTTCATTGTGCTTTCAACATCTATTAGTTTTTCGTTTGCAAGTGAGGTTTTATCTGAGACACGCTGAATGCCGGTATATGTGGAGTCCAGATTGGTTTTTGTCTCCGACTTTATGTTTTTGAAGTCGTCAATGATCTCATCCATGCGAACGTTGCCGTCTATCTGTTCCAGTGTTACGTTGTGTATGCTCTCTGAAGAACCGCGAAGTTCCTCAAGTGTCGCGGAGATCTCTTCAAAAGTGGCGGCCTGGCTCTGCATCTTGTCGTTAAATTTTATTATAAGGCCGTTCTGTGATTCCACTTCACTGAAAAGGTTTGACATGTTATCCTTAATGACACCGTTCATATCTTTCATCTGATGAACGCGTTTCTGGATTTCATTGTGCTGTACAGATGTGCGGCGTACAAACTGGTTCACAATCATGACCCATCTGTACGATATTGAAGCTATAAGTACCCCTGTTGCGATAAAAAATATCTCCCTTGTTAAAACGACACCATGAAAAATCTCCCCGTTTTTAAAAGCATCAAAGGAGTAATCAGCACCGTTAATTACAGCAAGATAAACAAATAGCGACCATATAAAAGTCGATACTATGGTAATGGTAAGAAGAAGTTTTTCTCTCAGATAAAGGGAGCTTAAAAAAATCATTATTACAAGAAGTGCTGATGAATTATATGATGAAAGTGCGAATGTCCAGCCAAGTGATGCCGCATATTTGAATTTAGCCACCAGGGGAATTGCAATGGAGAGAAAACAGGTGATCCAGATCGTAATTGTAGCATCTTTTCTGTTTTTCAGTCGCCTGTAGGTTACGAAAGAAAGGGAGCAGCATAAAATGGTTATTGCTATGGGGCCCATGGTTTCAGAAATGGATACTTTGCTGATAAAAAGAAAGGCTATGCCCACACCCATTGTAATGGCAAAAGACACCATGTAGGAAAAGGATGTTTTTATCAGGAGGGTTTCCCCTGCATCATAAGTTTTATTCATGACTTTCCTCTCAGGTTTGAATATTAAATTTTTATTTTTCTGTTTTATGAACTGTATAAGGGGCAGCCCCTTGAAAAAATTCCTGTCATATTCAGTATTGAGTATTTGACCGGGATTTTGAAAAGAAATCTATTATAAATTTACAG
>DAISJZ010000209.1:1735-3030 GCA_036821145.1 Spirochaetota bacterium | reverse complement strand
ATTTTCATAAAATGATAATATAGCGTCATGAATAAAATTTCAGCAATAACAGCACTATTATGCGCGCTTTTATACTCCTGCTCAGCGGGTGAAGTGAGAACTATTGACGCGCTTGAAGCCGGTATTTCAGATGCCGCGGCCTCCCTTGAAAAAGGTGATGATTACCGTAAACTTGAGAAATACAGCAGACACGGCAAAGGGTATTACTATATCCTGAATAGACACGGGATAATTATTTATCACCCGGAGAAAGGCCTCATCGGCAGCGATTTCAGCAGGTACGGATTTGTAAAAAAAATCCTGCGGGATAAAAACGGCTGTATCAGGTCTGAGGCCGGTGCTGTTTCACGGATTGTTCTTTTCAGGGAGAAAGGAGCGGAGGAGATACTCTGCTACACAATTCCCGCAAATGTAATAAACGGCGCTGAAAAATGTGAAAAATATAGAGAATAAGCATAAAGAGGAAGTTAAATGTCAGATTTTAAATCAGTAGTTTTTTCAGGAGGTGGGAGCCGGTGCCTGTGGCAGATAGGATTCTGGGACACAGTGGCCCCTGCTCTTAAAATAAAACCGGAGATTTTCGCGGGTGTCAGTGCCGGGGCAGCAATGGCAGGGATGATCGCCACAGGAACATCAACTCTCGGTATAAGGCTTATCAAGGAAGCCACTGCCGCAAACAAAAGAAACTTTTACATGCAGAACATCATCCGGAAGGAACCTTCATTCCCTCATCACAGGATATACAGAAACACAATACTCAACACAATCGACAATGCCGCACTGAAGAAACTCAAAAGCGGGCCTGAAGTGAGAGTGATGTTTGCACACCCGCCGTTTTACCTTGGCGCAAGAACTGGGACTTTTATCGGACTCCTTTCGTATGTAGTGGAGAAGTACACAACCCGCCCTGTACATCCGAAGCTGGCTTCAAAATTGGGTTACACATACACAGTCGCGCGGCTCAATGACTGCAAAACAGCAGAGGAAGCGGCAGACTTAATAATCTGCTCATCATGTACTCCGCCATTTGTTCCCATTATGCGGCACAACGGCAGGATCACATTAGATGGCGGCATAATTGATAATGTTCCTGTATCAGCATTAGGAGCCGATGAAAGCCGCGGCAGAACGCTGATAATGATGTCAAGGATACACAGGGGGGACAGGATTCCGGTAGTTCCGGGGAGAGTATATGTTCAGCCATCAGTTACTCCTCCAATCGGAAAATGGGACTACACAAATCCTGACGGTTTACAGGGAGCCTATGACCGCGGGAGATACGATGGAGACCTTTT
>DAISJZ010000209.1:0-1635 GCA_036821145.1 Spirochaetota bacterium | reverse complement strand
AGTCCGGTCATTACAATGGAGTGGTTTATCTCCCCGGTTTTAATCATCTTTACAAGTTCATCAATGTCCGGTGTAATCACTTCAATATCCTCAGCCTCATCAAGCTGCTGAGCTGAACTTTTTCTGCATCCCTCAATGAAGTAGAAACTGATCCTGTTGCTCATAATCGCAGGGTTCACCCAGAGAGACTTCAGGAGATGGATGCTCTGCCCTTCGTAACCTGTCTCCTCCCTGAACTCGCGGAGTGCGCAGGCTTCCGGATCTTCTCCATCCTCAATCACTCCCCCCGGCGTTTCAATTGAAAGCTCGTTGCTCCCTAGCCTGTGCTGTTTAACCAGGACAAACCTGTTGTCTTCTGTTAGCGCAATTACATTTATCCAGTTATACGTATCAATGATCGAAAAATCCCACTCCACACCTTTATCCGGGTGGTGACAGTTATTGTTGTGTATGGTAAAGATCCTGTTTTCAAAAATTTTATCTTTACCGCGAATGTGCCACTTATTCATAGACCTCATACCCCTGCCCCCTTGCTCCTCAAAGGAGAAGGGGGTTAATTATACATCTTTCAAATCCGCTGGAGTTACCGTACACCCTGCTCGTTCAGGCGGGATTTTTGCAGTTTTACCATAAGTTCAACATTGTCAGTTATGACTGTGTGAGCGTAAGGTGCGACTTCGTTGTACTGCTTTTCAGTGTTCACTGTCCAGTATATAATTTTCATTCTGAGAAGTTTCGCAATTTTGAGAAACACACTCATTTTAAAGTTCAGATTGTCCCCGGTGAATCTATTGATAGGCAGATTCACTGACCAGGGGCGGTATTTCAGTACAGAAATTAAGGGTTTACCTATACCGTTATTGAAATCCTCCTCTTCAAAAAGAAGACCGATCCTGTAACCGGCCTTTTTGAATACAGGGAGAAACGGATGGAAAAAAGAGGACATCAATATATTTTCCTTCAGACCCCGCTCTTTCAGCATACTTAATATTACCGGAGAATCATCGGGCTTCATTGTTTCATCTTTAAGTTCAATATTTATAAACTTATCACGCGGAAGAGAATCAAGGAAATCTTTAAATAAAGGGATACACTCCCCCCGGCCCAGATCAAGTTTTTTCAGAAATTTGTATGTCAGCCCGCCTACATGTCCTTTATGGCCGGCGATACGGTACAGCCTGTCCTCATGCGTAACAACATAAAGCCTGTCCCTGGTTTTCTGTATATCGCATTCAATCCCGTCAGCGCCATACTTATAAGCCTTTTTAAAAGCAAGCATAGTGTTTTCGGGATACTTTTTGCGGTAACCCCTGTGACCGAGGATTAAAGGTTTGTTTTTCATGGTTGCCTCTTTTATGTTACCTCAAATATTCCGTCACCATAGGGAGTGAAGCTCATATACTATACGAAGGTCTCCCCCCTGCTTTCAAATAATTTAAGCTTTCATTATTCTTTTCAAAATTATGTCTTCAAAATTTCTTCTTGAATCAATTACTGCAAGAATATATACTTTTTGCTCTTCTATTCTATAAATAATCCGCCATGGAACTACAATCAATTCGCGATAATTACTAATATTATGAAACTCAAGCTCTGAAACGATTCTTCCTCTTTCCGGAAAGCTTTCTAATTTTA
>DAISJZ010000208.1:0-3089 GCA_036821145.1 Spirochaetota bacterium | reverse complement strand
AATAACCTCCATCGAAAAACGGGTTGCGGAGCTTAAATTTATTGAGCGGGACATTGTGAAAGAGCGTGAAATCATCAGGTTCCCGTTACTCGAAAAAGCAGAAAAATCCCCCCGTGTTGAAGAGCTTATAAACTCCTTCTATATTAAAACAATAAAACTCAACCGGAATAATATTACTGTTACTTCATACCCTTCTGGTTACAGCGGCAGGGAGGGGGAGGAGTTCCTCTCTGAAATAAAAATTGAAATTCGGTACAGGCCTGAACAGCCGGTTGATTACACTGAGCTTTCCCTAGAGGTCTATCTCTGTGAAGGATTTGAAAATGATATTATCAGAAAAAAAGAGTCTGACATAATGAACAGGCTTCTGGAGGTAAAAGAAGAAATTGAAAAACTCAGGGAGGAGAAAAGGGGACTCAGATCTGCTGCGGAATAATTCCTGTAAGCCTTTTTTTTATCGAAATAATGCCGTAAATTCAGTATTTTGTAATATATATCGCTATATGATTTTTTGTTATATAATACAGCATTTCAGAAATCTGTCATTACGAACGACTGTCATGGAGTGAAGTAATCTGTTTATGATGTTATCAGTTTTTTTCATTAAAAAAGTTATATTAGAAACAGATTGCTTCGTCGCTATCACTCCTCGCAATGACGATTGGAAACTTTTTCAAAAATAAAATGAAATAACCAAGAAGATAATAATGAATATGATAAATAAAATTCCGGTATTTATACTTTTTCTTCTCATCTCAATTCT
Organism: Spirochaetota bacterium; assembly: GCA_036821145.1. Taxonomy (GTDB): domain Bacteria; phylum Spirochaetota; class UBA4802; order UBA4802; family UBA5550; genus UBA5550. The sequence continues at coordinate 2,326 of DAISJZ010000208.1, read as the reverse complement.
GATGGCGGCAACGTCTGCGTTCTCTAAAGAGAGCATAACCGTGCTCTCTGATGATAATTACCCCCCATATATATTCCGCGACAGGTCAGGGAAGATCCAGGGTATAATTGTGGATCAGTGGAATCTCTGGAGCAGGAAAACCGGTGTTGATGTTGTTATCGATGCGAAAGACTGGGGCAAAGCCCTGGCTGATATGAAGGAGGGGAAGGGAGATGTTATTGATACTGTTTTTCTTACAGAGGAACGGACCCGCTATCTTGATTATACCGGCCCCTATGCTTCAATTGAAGTACCGGTTTTTTTTAACAGCAGCTTGTCAGGGATTACTGAAATAAATGCACTTGCAGGGTATGTTGTGGGTGCGAAAGAGGGTGACGCCTGTATTGATGTGCTGAAAAAAAACGGTATCACCTCTATTAAGCTGTACCCGAGTTATGAAAGCATTATTCTGGATGCGGCACGCGGAGGGATTCATGTTTTCTGCGCGGATAAGCCCCCGGCACTTTACTATATACACAAGTATAAACTCCAGGAACAGTTCAGGTATTCCCTCTCATTAGGTTCCGGGGAGTTCCACAGGGCTGTAAAAAAAGGTGATGCGGTAACCCTGGATCTTGTAATACGCGGATTCGATATGATCTCAAAGGATGAACTGAAGGCCATTGAAAGGAAGTGGATTGGCGAGGATATCAAAAGCAATATTTACGGGAAGTATATTCTCGGAGGTTTTGCAGCTGCGCTTTCAATTGCTGCTGTCATGATTTTTTTTGTATTTTATCTCAGGTTTAAAATACGTGAAAAAACAGCGGAACTTTCACTGACAGTTAAAAAGCTCAGGGAGAGCGAGGAGAAAACAAAATCCCTCCTTTCTGCAAATCCCGATTTACTTTTCATATTTGACGGTGATGGTAATTTTTTGGATTATAAGGCGGAGAATGCTGATTCACTATATCTCCCCTCCGAACAGTTTCTCGGTAAAAATGTTATGGATGTTATGCCCCGTGAAGTTGCTGAGCTCACCATTGATGTGATTAATTCAATAAAAGCCGGGCGCCGCATTATGACCTATGAGTATGATATCGACCTCGGCGGTGATGTAATGCACTGTGACGCCCGTATGGTCCCCTTCGGAGAGAAGAAGTACCTTGCCATTGTGCGGGATATATCTGAAAAGAAGAAACGCGAGGAGGAGGAGAACCGTTCACACAAGCTTGAGTCTCTCGGTGTTTTCGCAGGAGGCATTGCCCACGATTTTAATAATATCCTCACTGCTATTGTGGGCTTCATCTCTCTTGCGCGGCTTAAGATTGCAGACAGGGATAAGACTATTCATCTTCTATCTGAGGCTGAAAAGGCGGGCATCAGGGCAAGAAAGCTTACTGAGCAGCTCCTTGCTTTTTCCAAGGGGGGCACCCCTGTAAAAGCACTTGCATCAATTGAAGAGCTTTTAACTGAAACAGCTGAGTTTATTCTCAGCGGTTCAAAGATTGCCCTTAAGTTTAATTTTGAAAGCGGAATAAAAGCTGCTGATATTGACAGGGGGCAGATTGAACAGGTTATCCAGAATATTATGCTAAATGCTTCACAGTCCATGCCCTCAGGAGGGACTATTGAGATCGGCCTTAAGAATGTTATAATGAATGATGATAATCCTCATTCTCTTCTGCCTGGTGAGTATGTGGCAATATCTATAAAGGACCAGGGTGAGGGGATTGAGCAGAAGAACCTCAAAAGGATATTTGATCCCTACTTCAGTACAAAGTCTGAAGGTAACGGCCTTGGTCTTACAATCTGCCACACTATTATCAAAAGACACGGCGGTGCAATTGATGTTTCCTCTCATCCGGGTGATGGCGCTATGTTTACTATATTTCTCCCCGCGCATAATGATGAATATATTGAGAAGACCTGCGAAACCTGCGGAAGGGTGAGGGCTGACTTAAGGAATCTCTCAGTGCTTATCATGGATGATGAGCCTCAGCTCCGTTATATAATGGAGGAGGTGCTGAAGGATGAAGGCGCTAAGATTATACAGGCGGCAGACGGCAATGAAGCAATTGATATCTTTGAAAAAAAAGCTGCCGCAGGGGAGCCTGTGAATATTGTAATAGCTGACCTCACAATCCCGGGAGGCATGGGGGGGATGGAGGCAGTGAGGATACTGCGTGAACAGGGGCTCCCTTTCAGGGCAATTGTTATTTCAGGATACAGCACAGACCCGGTAATTTCCGAATACAAAAGCTACGGTTTTGACAGCTATCTTGTTAAACCCTTCTCAGCGGAGGATCTTCTCAAAGCCGTAAATGAAGTTTTATAGCAGCTTTCA
>DAISJZ010000207.1:0-3091 GCA_036821145.1 Spirochaetota bacterium | reverse complement strand
GTGATTGCCCTTGCAGTGGCCATTGATCGCGGGCTTATATTCAGGCATAACTCTAAGATTGGTGAAAAGATATTTAATGAGATAGTATCAAAACTCAGGATAGGTGATATTGAATCACTGGGGATTTATATTGAACAGTTTCCTGAGTCAGCTTATGCCAGGTTTGCGGCGTTTATTAAGGAGCATTACAAATCCGGTGAAATATCCCTGGGGCACATGATGGAGGGGAAACTGATTGAAGAGAGAATGTTCCTTGAAAAGAGAATCATAGTTCTTGCTTCACTTGGGAATAACGCCCCGTTTATCGGTTTACTTGGTACTGTGCTCGGTATAATCAAGGCATTCTATAATCTCGGCACACTGGGGAATACAGGTGCGGAGGTTGTAATGAGGAGTATATCAACAGCGTTACTTGCGACAGCCTGCGGTCTCCTTATCGCTATACCTGTTGTTATGCTGAATAACTATTTCAGCAAAAGACTTAAGAATATTATGCAGAACCTTGAAATTCTTTCAAAAGAGGCTCTGGCAAGTGTGTCGAAATAAGGAGGCATTAGCATGGCAATGGGAACATCAAAAGATGAAGATGGAATTATAAGTGATATAAATATAACACCTATGGTTGATATAATTCTTGTTCTTCTTGTAATATTCATGGTTACGGCAAATTTTCTGAAAAAGGAATCGATTAATATCAACCTGCCTAAGGTTGCTGCTGCTGATGCCAATGTTAAGGAATCAAAGCAGGTGGCCATAACAAAAGACGGAAAGTTTTTTCTTGAAGGTCGGGCGATAACTGAATCGGGGCTGATGGATGAGATTACACGTGAGACTAAGTACAGGCCGAATATGCGGGTAACTCTTTCGGCTGATGAAAATCTCTCTTACGGCACAGTATCAAAGGCAATGGGTATACTGCGGAAATGCGGTGTAACAAGAATGGCCCTGTCGGTCAAAAAGTAGGGGGATGACGTGATGGATGAATCACTCATCATACAGATAAAAAAAAGGAAGATCCGGATAAAACATCTTTTCCGTGTATCAATCGCTATCTCACTTTGCGTGCATCTTGTAATTGCCGGGCCTTATTTTATATCAAGATTTGCCAATGCTTCAGTGGATGAAAACATGGTAAACGGTTTCGAGCTTGAGCGCCCCGACCTGGAACTTGATATTCCCCCTGAGCTAATCGGAGGTGACTCCTCGCCGGCCCATGTTGATAAACAGGAGTGGGTTGAGGGTACAAAGAAGGATGGTGATGATCCTGAAGATAAGGAGATAAACACAAACCAGATCTCCGGGGACGGAACGGATAAAGACGGTTATCTCTTCTCCTTTAACGGGGATACACCCCCGCGGGCAATTGTTGATTTTGATTTGAGGCAGTACTATCCTGAAGAAGCTAAATCCGCGAATATACGTGAATACCAGGTGACTGTGCTTGTGCAGATTGATGAAAATGGCGGGCTTATATCTTCCAATATCGCATCCGGGAAGGCTCCTTACGGATTCAATGAACAGGCAATAAAGGCAGTGAAAAGGATGCGCTTCTCTCCGGGCTATAAAAGCGGGAAGAGGGTCAAGATGGCTCACTATCTCCCTGTTACATTCACCCTCGAGTAGATAGCATGCAGTTGGAAGGGGATAACGGGGAAATGTATCGAATAGTGACCTTCCGGTCGTTAAATAAATTCTTTCCCGCCCGCCCTTCTTTACTGTGTATTATTCAATGAAAACAGATGATATACCATTGATTTATAAATTAATTTCTGCCAGGGACACTCTAAAAACATAATGTAATTGACTTTTCCTGTTTAATATAAGATGTGATTTCAATCCTTTCACAAAACAAATATAATTTACATTAAAAAAATCTAAAAGTTCTTTTTTAGGAGGTTGGATCTATTATGGCAGAAGAAACCAGATTATTTGGTATGCCGGCTGAGAAAGGTCGATGGATATTCGTTGCACTGGGATTTTTCATCAACATCTGTCTTGGTAGTGTTTATGCGTACAGCGTTTTTAAAAATCCTGTACAAAAAGCTTTTGGTTGCACAGCAACAGAAGGCGGACTCCCTTTCATGATTTTTCTCGCTTCATTTGCCACAATGATGTTTTTCGGCGGACGTGTTCTTGAGAAATTGGGGCCGAAAAAACTCGGTATAGTTGGTGGTGTTCTTGTAGGTTTAGGGTGGATTGTTTCAAAATGGACAGGCAATATTTATATGCTTACTCTGACCTATGGTCTCATCGGCGGCGGCGGTGTCGGCCTTGCTTACGGCGGCCCTATTGCTGTTGCGGCGCGATGGTTCCCGGATAAAAAAGGTCTCGCGGTTGGTCTTACACTTGCAGGATTCGGAGGATCCCCCTTCGTTTCAGCTAACGTTGCCAAGATACTTATAGCGCAGAGCGGACCTTTTGATGCGTTCTTCACTCTTGGTGTCGCGTTTCTTATTATAGTTGTTCTTCTTTCTCTCCCGATGAAGTTCCCTGAAGCCGGCTGGAAGCCCGCTGGCTGGGCACCGGCAGCTGGCGCTGCGGTTGCAGTTGAAATGGATTCTGCTGCAATGACAAAAACTTCGTCATTCTGGGGCCTGTTTTTATGCTATATCTTCGGATGTCTTGCGGGCCTCATGGCTATCGGTATTTCAAGCCCTGTGGCACAGGAGATAGTTAAAATTGATGCCGCCACTGCAGCTACTCTTACAGGTGTATTTGCTATATTCAATGGTGTCGGCCGTCCTATTTTCGGAACTCTCACGGATAAGCTGTCACCTAAGAAAGCAGCGGTCATTAACTTCGTTATTATTCTTGCTGCATCACTTGGTATGCTCTCAGCGGGAGAGGGTTCAGTTACCCTTTATGTAATCTGCTTTGTGGGATTCTGGCTCTGCCTCGGCGGATGGCTGGCAATTGCTCCAACAGCTACAGGAACATTCTTCGGTATGGTTAATTACGCGAAAAATTATGGTCTTGTATATTTCGCTTATGGTATAGGAGCGATTCTCGGCGGAATCATTTCCGGTCAGGCAAAGGATACATTCGGTTCCTACACATTCGCATTCTATCCTACAGCGGCTCTTGCTGTATT
>DAISJZ010000206.1:0-3264 GCA_036821145.1 Spirochaetota bacterium | reverse complement strand
GGGAATGCGCCCCGAAATGCCAGTCATGCATCTTTATATGTTTCCTTTCAGGATCTTTCAGAACCATCTTAGGAACATTTGTAAAGCATACACTTCTGAGATAGAGATCATTCAGTTCATCAATTCTTTCAGCCAGAGCTTCATCAAAAGCCTCCGGGAAGAGTGTGAATTCACTGTAATAAAGGTAGTCCCCTGAGTTCACAAGAGCTGCAGCAGCTTCAGGTTTAACAAGTTTTGACTTATAGTCATCAATAAAAGTGCTCATATTTTCCTCTTTATCTTAAAATATTAACATAACTGAACTATTTCAAAGTAATAGCGTCAGAAAAAAGATTCATTGTCATATGTATAACCGGTTCAATGCTGTTTTCATCAAGTCCCCTGGATTTCGCATCCTGAAGCTGAGTAATCCCGATAATTGAACCCAGTATTATATCTGTAAGAACACTCCGGTTCACATCTCTTATAAATCCCCGTGTTACAGCTGAATCTAAAAGGCTTCTCATTTCATCCATCACAGACCTGGAAAGTTCTTTTATCGAATTTTCAGTTTTTTTATCTATAGTCCACAGCATGACAGCCTGCTGATAAAGCTGCCCGATCCTGAAAAGATCGGGATTTTCTGTATATTTTTTAAAAAAAACATTCATTACGCTCCGCAGAAGCTTTTCTCCTGAATTAAACATATTAAGCTGAAGCTGAAGGTTAACCTCTTCCATCTCATGAAGACATTCCTGCATAAGGGGGAGAATTAATGAAAAATAGAGATCCTCTTTTGTAGAAAAGAATTTATAAATAGTAGGTTTACTGATAGCAGCCTCATAAGCTATTTCATCCATTGTGGTTTTCATAAAACCTTTGCTGAAGAAAACCTTTCTGGCAGCCTTCAGTATTTCATCAACCCGCTGCTCCTGTTCCCTGATCTTTCTGTCACGAAGTTTCTTTTTTCTTTCCATAAAAATATACACTACAACTATTACTGTCAGTAATAATTTTAACTAAAAGTAATAATTATACCAAGAGTAAATTAGTCAAGCATAAAGAATGCAAAGAATTCACAAAAAACTGTTAAGGGATATAAGTATTAAGGATGGCTATTTGAATAATTCTGCGGATTAATCTTTATCCTTCATTAAAAATAATACGAAATGATACACCTGTACTGCAGACAAGGGTATACTTTCCGTGAAGCTGTTTTATCAGGGCATCAATAAGCTGAAAACCGAGATTCCCGTTCTGAGGGAAAACAACATCACCCGGGAATCCATTCCCATTGTCAGATATTACAAGGGTGCAGTTTTTATCCTCTTCAGTACGATGAAGGGATACAGCAATACTGCCGTTTTCGCACCCGGCGAAAGCATGTTTAAAAGAGTTCGAGAGAATCTCATTAATAAGCTGGGCCAGCGGAATTGCCGTACTTATACCGATATTAATATCAGATACATCAAGAGTGACTCTAACCTTCTGACTGTCTAATCTGTAAGAACTCATAAGCATTGTTACCAGGGTCTGTATATAATTCTGAAAATTAATTGAACTGAAATCGCTCGAATTATAAAGACGCTCCTGGACAAGAGACATGGCCCTCACACGGTTCTGGGAATCAATAAGCACTGATCTGATTTTATCATCTGTCTGGCGTGAAGCCTGAAGACTTATCAGGCTTGTGATGACCTGCATGTTATTCTTCACCCTGTGATGCACTTCACGGATAAGGTGCTCTTTCTCAAGAATTGTCTTCTTCAGACTTGCTTCGTAATCAGTACGGCTCAATGCTATACCTATACTCTGAACAATCCCTCTATAGTAATCTATGAGTTCACCGTTAAAAAAATTATCACTTGAATCAAAAAGAATAAAAAAACCGAGAAGTTCCCCCTCACCGGAAAAAGGTATCACAGCAGAGGATCTGAAGCTGCCCTCACTGATGCATCCGCACATTGACAGCCCCTCTGATTCAGCAAGCTGTTTCAAATCATTGGACCAGAAAAGCGCGGATTCATCTGCTGTTGTTTCTTCACTGTTATTGTATTTATCAAGAACACGGCAGCATAAACAAAGTGTTCCCGGATCCGGCTGTTCCTCATTAATTAACGAACAGCCGGATTTAATCTTTTCAGAAAGCATGTCATCAATCCCGGTCATTACATGCAGAATAAACTTATCTTCAGAATGCAGAATGATACCTGATGCGTCAACACCGGTACCTTTATTCACAAGTTCAAGAATATCTTTTATTCCATCACTACCGCCCTTCTGCCTGTTGAGAAGTTCAAGCACATCAATAACAAGTTTCTGACGATCAACAGCTGTTTTAAGATTATCCTCCGCCTTCTTCTGCTCTGTCATATCCCATAGTGTCATTACTGCGTCAGATGCAAAATTATCTGATAATACAGGGGATAAATTAATACTGAAAAAACCTTTATCTGAACCGGTTTTTTTTATAAATGCTTTAAAAGTCAGGCTGCCCTTTTCGAAACAGGCATCGAGAGATTCACTGAAGCAGTTAAAATCAGCAGGCTCCATCAATGTTTTAAACGATCTTATATTAGATCCGGCATCGGGGAAATAACGGGTAAATTTATCGTTTTTCAGAATAAACTCCCCGCCTCTGCTTACAATAGCAACCGGCTCCTGCATGGAAGATATAATCTGCCTGTATTTCAAAAGGCTTGAAAGCCTGAGTTTTTCACTACTGAGAAAAGCAATTGCAGCACTTACAATTAAAAAAATTACAATCCGGATGGAATCGTGCAGTATCATTACAGAGCTGCCAGTATACAGATCTGATGCAATCAGAGCAGCGGATAGATATAACACAACATAACCCGACCTGTACTGCCACCAGAATGCTGATAAAACTATCGGTAGATAAAAAAGGTGTGTAAAAATAATCTCGTGGCGATGAACAACCCTGAAATACCAGACCAGCAGAGTGCTGATCACAAGAAGTAATATTATTACAGGGATTCTTGATTTTTTCATCATTTTATGCCGCAATTAATATCACAGCATAAAACTAAACTCGTGTCAATTAAAAAGTTTGATATAAAATTTAGAACGCTACAGCTACGTTAGTTTTACTTTCAAGAAGATCCATTGTCTCTTTAGGAATCCCTTTGTAGATTATCTTCTTGTTATCAAGCATTGCAAACCTCTGGGCAATACATATAGTCTTGATAAGGCCCGGTTCAAAACTGTCCAGCCTTGAAAAATCGAAAACAAGGTGGTTCTCATTACATCCGATACTCCTGACCC
>DAISJZ010000205.1:0-3283 GCA_036821145.1 Spirochaetota bacterium | reverse complement strand
CTCAGATTAAATGTGCGGTCGGGATTTCCGCTCCATGCGACCTTGTCTCTTCATCTGTTGAAATCCATAAACCGAAAAACTATATCTATTCCAAAAGGTTCCTTGTTACCCTTGTTGAAAAAATGAGGATGAAAGAAAAACTCCATTCTGATGGAATAACGCGCAATTACTCCTCAATCAAAACTTTAGGTGACTTTGACAATGCCTTCACAGCGCCCCTTAACGGATTCAGGGATGCCATGGATTACTGGGAGAGAAACAGTTCAAGACGTTATATAGCAAATACCGCTATCCCCACCCTGATACTGAATGCAAAGGATGACCCGATTCTCGGGCCGGGGTGTTTCCCTTACGAAGAGGCAGAGAGAAACAGCAGCCTTTTTCTTGAAGTCACGGAGAAAGGGGGACATATGGGATTCATCACTTTCGGCTGTAATGGGGAGTTCTGGCATGAAACCAGGGTTGCGGAGTTTGCGGAGGGGTGCTTATAGTTTTATATATTGGAAGCGGAATATTCATCTGATGCAGGGATTCACGATCATTAATCTGCTACGGCATTACAGAAAATAATATCAGTGTATCTCTTTACCATATTTCATTATGCTTTCAATAAATCCGCTTTTATCTGAATTTTCATTAAGCAAAACCGGTTCAATTCGGACATCTATATTCCCGACTAATTCAAAAAGCCTGGCGCTGAGTTCAAGGTAATCACCCTCTATTCTATCAACAATAATCGCTACATCAATGTCACTGTTGCTCTTTTCACAGCCGCGGGCGTATGACCCGTAAAGGACTATTCTTTTTACAGGGATTGTCTGCCTGACCATGTCAGCATACTGTTTTACTTTTTCAATAACTGCCTGATCCAAATGAATAACTCCTCAGTCTGTTTTAACAGATCGTTACAGACCTGCTCTGTAAGGACTTTTAATAATTCTTCCCTGTCCTGCGGATAACGTGCCTGAATATTCAGAGGCATTAAACGGTTAAGAAGCCTGCTCATAATCTCATCCAGATGCTGTTTCAGGTTTGACTGTTCTGCAAGCAATAATAGATTATGAGTATATGGTGGTTCCTTTTGAACTGATTGCCAGTAATAAGCTTTTATCGATTTTTCAATAACCTGATGACACATAAAACCTACATAAAGATATCTTCCGGTTTTATGCATTGCTCTTGCAGTATCAAGATCGTAACCAGCCATATCAAGCCAGTATTGAATTTTATTCTCTGCATCCATTATTAATATCTATATAGAATATTCATTCATGTCAAGCATATTCATTTTAATAAAACAAGTCAATTGAGTAACGGGGAGTTCTGGCATGAAACCAGGGTTGCTGAATTTGCGGAGGGGAGCTTATAGTTTTTTAAGAATCAGGGGGATCTCCTTCTCTGCAAACTCCCTCAGCAGGGCATCCCCCTTTTCAATGCTGTTCAGATCAACAACCCTTGACAGCCTGAACATCATACAGTCATAATCTTTTGCAAACTGCGTGATTAGTATCTTCTGAAGATCAAAATAATTCCCTACAGTCCTGTCATTGAACCTGTACCAGTAGTATACCAGCAATCCCCTTCCGTTTCTCGAAAAAAGCATTCTTCTGGCCGCCATACCGCTTATCATCACGTTATTCTGTTCAATCAGGTTATACCCCTCACCCTTAAGACAGAGCTCAGGTCTGTGAAGAAACGGCCCCCTGTCCCCCACTGAATGAAAAAAATAGAGATATACTTTACCATCTTCGCCGGTGCTCCCCTTCCTGACATACTGCCGCATCAGGATATCATCAGTATTAAGCATTCTGTAATAACTCTCCGGAAGAGGTTCATCCACAGAACTCCACCTGTCAGTTTCATCTGCAATTAAATTCAATTTAACATAGAATTTTTTCTCCTCCGGGTAAAAAGCTTTAACCTGAGAAAACAGCGAAAAAACCGTAAGAGGTATCATTACCAGAATGAAGGGAAGAAGATTTTTATTTCCTTTTTCTATCTGAGGTTTATCCCCTTTGTCAATATTCTCTGAAACAGGTAATCCGAAGGAGAGATCATTAAAAAGCGACACCGGGAATAGAATAACAAGAAATATCAGAATACCAATCCCTTCGTGAAAATCCTCAAGAGCAAATTTCCCGTAGCCGTTCACAGTGAGGACTGATACTATTATGATTCTTAATATATTCGAAATAATCGCAGCAGGAACTGAAATCAGGTAATCTATCCAGGCTACGAGTTTTCTCTTCTGTACCAGCGCGAAAAACCAGAGCAATGACGCCATGCCGAAAAGATTCTCCATTCCGCTGCAGGCAGGAGTTATTTCAAGGTAGTAATTATTGATATACAGCATACTGCCGTATCTTTCAATTGAAGGATAAATAACTGAAAGTATAAGTTCTGAAACATGCGCTGAAAATATCTTCATATCAAAAGTCAGGGGATCAAGAATAAATCCCGGCAGAGGTATGGCCAGCAGCAGATAAACAAACAGCATAAAATTTTTCAGTGCAAAACTTTTCCCGAGATAAAAGAGAACCAGACCTGTGATTAAAAAATAAACTGCAAAAAACTGAAAAGTCTGAATTGCAAGGTACCTTCCGGAGAGATCAAGAAGTATCGCCAAGAATAAAATTACTGTTCCTTCGATGCGCGAAGGTTGTATCATGTTTTTTAAACTTCTATAATTTCTGAAGAGGAGCCATAAAAAAGCGGCAAAAACAAGGGGGCCCTGACTATAATATGAATCTGCCAGGAACCAGCGTTTTGATAATACAATAATACTGCTGCTGAAAAACAGCAGTACAATAAACAACAGCAGTATCTCATTCTTCCGGAAATTCATCAATCGTAATATAACTTTTTTACCAGGGTTTATTTCCGGAAGAACATATATCAAAGATCTTTAATTTTCTTTGCACCGAAGGCTGCGGCAATACCGCCTGCTATAAGGAGAATCGTTGCAGGCTCAGGAGTTCCTCCCCCTCCATTATTTGGTTCATGGCCATAACCAGGACCGTTGCCTTGTCCCGAATTACCCGCTCCACTACTATGCTGATTGTGATTTCTGCTCTTGGAACTCTTCATACTGAAAGCTGATGTTGATAATGCCAGCATAATCAGCAATATCAGAATAACCCGTTTTTTCATGATACCTCCCGATTTATATCTATATATTACACTTATAATGTAATACCGGATTAATTCAAGCTCTATTTAGCACAATCGGGTTGTTTTGCAAAAAAAATATACATTTACAATGGTATATACTGAAAAAATCGGG
>DAISJZ010000204.1:0-3298 GCA_036821145.1 Spirochaetota bacterium | reverse complement strand
GGATATTATATATATTTAGTTAAATCATAAAATTTTTAACCCCGCAGGAGAGTATAATATGCTGGAGCAGAGTGACAGGCCTATAAAGAAGCTGACACCATCTAATAATGAAGCTAAAGGAATGGATGCTGAATCTATCAAGGAATCATTTGTTAACCACATGGAGTTTTCACTTGGTAAGGATGAATATTCCGCTACACGCCATGACTGCTACAGCAGTATTGCCCTTGCTGCAAGGGACAGGCTAATCGAGAGATGGCTTGAAACACATCAGACATATTATAAAAAGAATGCCAAGAGGGTTTACTATCTTTCACTTGAATTTCTCATAGGGAGGACTCTCGGCAACAGTCTCATTAATTTAGGATTGTACAAAGAGTCAGATACAGCGCTGAAGGAATTAGGTTACAGCCTGGAGGAGTTGCGTGAAACTGAATGGGATGCGGGTCTCGGTAATGGCGGCCTTGGGAGGCTGGCGGCATGTTTCATGGATTCCCTTGCAACATTAGGCCTACCTTCTGCGGGTTACGGCATACGTTATGAATACGGGATATTTTTTCAGAGCATAAGGGACGGCTACCAGGTTGAAACCCCGGACAACTGGCTCCGGCTGGGTAACATATGGGAATTCCCGAGACCTGAATTTTTATATAACGTAAAATTTTATGGTAATGTTGAGCAGTTCCATGACAACGAGGGGAAGCTGAAACACCGCTGGGTGGATTCTGAGGAGATTATGGCCATGGCCTATGATACTCCGGTCCCGGGATATAAAAATAATACTGTGAACAACCTGAGGCTCTGGTCTGCAAAGGCATCACGGGAGTTTGACCTGAACTATTTCAATGACGGTGATTACATTAAAGCTGTTTCAGAAAAGTCCGTGTCAGAAAATATTACCAAGGTACTCTATCCGAATGATAATGTTTTTGAAGGTAAGGAACTCCGCCTTAAGCAGGAATACTTCTTTGTTTCAGCAACAATGCAGGATATAATCAGGAGATATAAGAAAACCCATACCGGTTTTAAGGAATTCCCTGACATGGTTGCCATTCAGCTGAATGATACTCACCCTGCAATCGCGATCCCTGATCTTATGAGAATCCTTATGGACGAGGAGGGACTCGGCTGGGAGGAGTCATGGGATATAACAGTTAAAACTTTCGGCTATACCAATCATACAATACTCCCCGAAGCCCTTGAACGCTGGCCCGTGAGCCTTATGGAGAAAGTGCTGCCGCGTCATATGCAGATTATTTACGAGATAAACAGGCGTTTTATAGAACAGCTTAATTCCATTTATCCCGGTAATAACAGCATGGTAAGCGAACTCTCAATTATAGAAGAGGGGGCGGAAAAAAAAGTACGCATGGCAAACCTTGCAATAATAGGGAGCCATTCTCTAAACGGAGTGGCTGCTCTGCATACAGAGATTCTGAAGGCCCATGTGTTTAAGGATTTTTACAAGCTCTGGCCTGAAAAATTCAACAATAAGACCAACGGCATAACACAGCGCAGGTGGCTCAAACTCTGCAACCCGCGTCTCTCCAATCTCATAACCGGTGTTATTGGTGACGGCTGGATTACTGACCTCTACCAGATGAAACAGCTCAAGCCTTATTCCGAGAAGGAGGAGTTTCAGAAACAGTGGCTCGACGTCAAGAGGGCTAACAAGGATTTCCTTGCCAAATACATCATGAGTCATAACGGCATTGCCGTGAATGTGGATTCGATTTTCGACATCCAGGTCAAGAGGCTCCATGAATATAAACGCCAGCTGCTTAACTGTCTCCATGTAATTGCCCTGTATAACAGGATCAAGGATAATCCTAACGGGGATTATGTGCCGCGCACTGTAATTTTTGCGGGGAAGGCTGCTCCGGGATATTACATGGCCAAGCTTATTATCAAGCTGATTAATTCTGTTGGTGAGATTGTTAACAATGACCCGCAGGTAAGGGATAAGCTGAAGCTTCTTTTTCTCAGAAACTATGCTGTTTCAAACGCGGAGAAAATTATACCCGCAGCGGATCTCTCGGAACAGATATCTACTGCCGGAACAGAAGCATCCGGCACCGGGAACATGAAGTTCGCTCTTAACGGCGCGCTCACAATAGGGACTCTTGACGGAGCGAATGTTGAGATACGGGAGGAGGTGGGTGATGATAACATATTCATCTTCGGCCTTGATGCTGACGGAGTGGCTAACCTGAAAAAATCGGGGTACAACCCCTTCTATTACTACAACAATAACCCGGAACTTTCCAGGGTCATTAACCAGATCCAGAACGGCTTCTTTTCAAAGGGGCAGCCTGATCTTTTCAGGCCCATAGTGGATTCACTGCTCTACCAGGGTGATACATATATGCTCTTTGCTGATTTTGATTCATACGTAAAATGTCAGGAGAGGGTTGCTGAAGCTTTCACTGACAGGAAGCGCTGGGCGCGGATGTCCATTCTTAATACTGCGGGTATGGGTAAGTTCTCAACAGACCGTACTATTGCGGAGTACGCTAAGGATATCTGGAACGTCAAGCCTGTAGATGTAAGGGAGCCGGGACCCGGGGAATAGATATTTTTTACTAAACATTTGTTGACTAATTCTGCCAGGCTATTATATTGGCAGAGGAGGTCAGCATGAAGCCGGAGTTTTTCAGAAATATTTCAGTGAGAGGGGCGGAATTCCCTCTATTTGTTGTGCGTGTTCCTGCCGGTTTCCCGTCACCTGCTGATGATTACATTGAAAACACCCTTGACCTCAACGATTTCCTCATAGAGCACCCTGCTGCCACATTTTTTGTCAGGGTTGCCGGTGATTCCATGACAGGGGCAGGTATAAACTCCGGGGATATACTTATTGTTGACAGGGCCCTGACCCCCCGCAGCGGGAGCATTGTTGTGGCCATACTTAACGGGGAGTTCACCGTAAAGAGGCTCTCCCGCATAAATGGTAAAATGTTTCTCCTCCCTGAAAATCCGGCTTACGATCCCATTGAAATTACAGAGGGTTCCGGCTTTGAAGTCTGGGGAGTTGTGGCCCATGTGATCCACACAGTGAGGTGAACGTGAAAAAAGCAATAGCCCTTGTTGACTGCAATAATTTCTACGCTTCATGCGAACGTCTCTTTAACCCTTCAATAAAAAAGAGGCCTGTAATCGTGCTTTCCAATAATGACGGGTGTATTGTAGCCCGGTCAGAGGAGGCTAAGGAGATAGGTCTCCCCTTTGCCTCCCCATACTTCAAGGTGAAACATATTGCGGATAAACACGGGACTGCGGTTTTCTCATCGAACTACAC
>DAISJZ010000203.1:0-3310 GCA_036821145.1 Spirochaetota bacterium | reverse complement strand
TTTTTCTGCTCCCCCGGTAGGACTCGAACCTACGACCAATTGGTTAACAGCCAACTGCTCTACCGACTGAGCTACAGGGGAATGTAGCGTTAAAGACAGGAAGATAAATACCAAATCAACCCGTATAATGTCAATAAGATTTTATTTAAAAAAAATGATTTTAAAAATTTTTTTTAAGATAATAGTTTGTGGCATAACTTTTAAGTTATTGAAATAGATATATAGTTTATTATGTCAAGATAGTGCTTAAAAATACCGTTAATTCAGATAAGAGTTAAATCTGTGGAGATATATATGCTTCAGAATACTGAACTGCTTAGGGTAACTGTTGAAGATCTTGATGGGGAACCGGAAACTCCGGCAGAAGCGCCTGTTAACATACTCAGGGAAAAAACATTTAATCCGGAGCTCAGTTCTCTGCTGAATAAAATTTATTCACATGAAAAAACAGCAGAAACGGAAACACCATCTCCGGTAAAGATAGAACCTGTATTGAAATTAACAATGCTGCAGAGATGTGATGAGCTTATATATAAACTTAAGCATAAAGCAGATGAAGCATCTCTAACCTCTGACTTTAATCCTTTTTCACTGGATATAGACGTTTATGATGATATAGATGATCTTAATGATTATATTGAAACAGGTATGAAACAGAGCGGCTTCAGCCGTTTTCTTATACTGAAATATAATTTCATCGATTCCGCATTCAGAACTGATTTAAACAGGATAAGTGAAACACTGACAGCCGATCTCTTTTTCAGCACAAAGGATCCTCTTTTTATCAGTATGTATGAGAATAATACAGGATACATGCTGAATTCGGCTTTAATAAACAGAGATCTTTTTATGAAAAAAAAACTCGAAACAGTTTTCCGGCCGGATGATAATAAACGGGTAATTTACTTTGTGAGACTATGCAGCATTTGTGATTATGGCAAAGGAAATCCGGTTATAAAAAACAGCATGAGTTCCTTCGAGCAGTACCTCTCTCCGATTTTAGCTGTAATTCCGGAGGTTGAGAATGAGTATTATAATGAAAATGAAATTTTTGAAACTCTTAAAAGAAATATGGAGATTCCATTCTCTCTATACATTATGAAAAACCGTTTAAATTTTTATTCATCAGCATTTTCTTATGAAGAAGCTCTTTTAATGCTTGAACTTGTCATGAATTCACCGGCGGTAAAGGGGATGACCCGTTCCATACTAACTCTTGATAATTTTTCAGTAAAAGAGAATATGTTTATTATGAAACTCCTCCTCTCAAGGATCAGAAAACGGCTTGAGATGGATTCATTTTTCATGAGGATTGGCATGAATAAGTGTATTCTCATTACTTCAGAGAATGAAAAAAAAGATATTGCCCTGATGATTGACGAAATTAATGTCAGTGAAAAAATAATTTCAATTGAATCCATTGACGCCGGTTCAGGTTATAACGGTGATTCTTATACACGGCTGTTTCTTTAATGCTGTATATCAATTATTTTCTTGCGTAATTTGGAGCTATACTGTATCCTGAATCGATTTAGCTGTCATAATAAATAAAATGAAGATAATTAGAGTTATATATCTCCTGCTCCTTCTGTCTATCCCCTCAATGCTTTTTGCGGAGGGGAGCATAGGCACATCCGGGGCTGATTTTCTGGAGCTTGGAGTGGGGAGCAGACCTCTTGGTATGGGGGAGGCTTTCACTGCTGAAATTAATGATATAAACTCTCTCTACTATAACCCCGCGGGTCTTGCGACATTAAAATACCCCGTACTTTCTATATTCCACCATGAGCTTATACTGGATTCACGATTTGAAAACATAAGCATGGCGCAGAAAGTGTATGGAGGTTGGCTCGCTCTTTCAAACTCTTTTTTCTGGGTCCCCCCTTTCGAAAAAATTGATATTGATGGTAATGAAACAGGGGAAGTTCAGTTTTATAACGGCAACTTCAGCGTGGGTTACGGATATGACCTTGAGCTGTTTTATCTGGGTGGTTCTGTGAAATATATTTATCAGAAAATCGATACACTCTTTCTGAGCTCTGTTGCTGTTGATGTCGGTATTCTCAAAGATATGTATCTGTATTCACCTTTTGACAGTCCTTTGAGAAACTTCAGTGTAGGTTTATCCATAGTAAACCTCGGTACTAATGCCAAGGATGACCCTTTGCCGCGAATGATAAGGTTTGGTACTTCATACAAGATGACAAAGTGGTTCGGGTTCAACGTTGATTTTACAGAATATATGATTAATATGTCCGATCTATATGATTTTACATACGGATTTGAGGAGAGTTTCAGGATAAATACCGGTATTGAATTAAATTATCTTGAGATTCTTTACCTGAGGGGCGGGTGGCGATTCAATGATGCCGGTACATACACAATGGGTATGGGATTCAACTATGCAATTAAAGATGTAGCTTTCGGTCTGGATGCATCATATTCTGATAATGGTATTTTCGGCCCTGTTTATTCTATAACTGCAACATTCAAACTGATACCTAAAGTAATTACTGTTGAGGATAAAGTTAAGGCTGAAGCGCATTACAGGAAGGGTATAAAACATTTTGTTGCGGACGATATTGATTCAGCCATAAACGAATTCAATACTGCCAGGGATTATAACCCCTACCATAAAAACATTGACAGGAAAATTGAGGACCTTAAAGAGATTAAAAAACTCAGGGAAGAGAACAGGGAACTTGATGAAGAACTTAAGAAAGAACAGTACCAGGGGGACTTTTTCAATTAGGGAAACCTCTGCTGTTGTTGATATATGCAGTAACTCCTACGGCTCAGTGCTTTTCAGCATGGGAAATACTAAAGTTATCTGTGCTGCAAGTGTGGATACAGATGTTCCGGATTTTGCAAAGAATAAAAACATCGGCTGGCTCACCGCAGAATACACAATGCTCCCCTATTCAACAGGTAAAAGAACAAAACGGGAATTCAGCAAGAGGGACGGGCGCTCTGTTGAAATCCAGAGACTCATCGGCAGATCTCTCCGTGCAGGAATTGACCTTGGACGTTTCGGGGGATTCTCAATGTTTATTGACTGCGATGTTCTTCAGGCTGACGGAGGCACGCGTACTGCTTCCATAACAGGCGGTTATATAGCGATGAAGCTTGCTGTGGACAGGATGCTCCGTGAAGGTCTGTTGCCTGAAAGTCCGCTTAAAGGTAATATAGCAGCAATTTCAATCGGTATTGTTGATGATGAAATTCTTCTTGATCTCGATTATTCAGAGGACTCCCGCGCTGACGTTGACATGAATATCGTAATGAACAGTAAACTTGAACTGATAGAAAT
>DAISJZ010000202.1:0-3323 GCA_036821145.1 Spirochaetota bacterium | reverse complement strand
TCCAAAACCAGAAATTGTATTATCTATTATATTCAGGCTGTCAAATTATTTTTATACGCCACTGGTAAAGAAAAATCGACAAAGCCACTGAAGCATTGAGTGATTCAATAGCATCAGATAAAGGAATTGAAACTGCATCAGTTTTAAGATTATCAGGGAGGCCGGGGCCTTCAATTCCCGGTATTACAATAAATTTTTCCGGGAAATGGATTGTGTTAAGCGGGGAGCCTGATTTATCGAGGGTAAAAATTCTCTCATCAGAAGAATTTAAAATTTCATGAAAATCTTCAAGTTTCGGACCACGGTGAAACTCCAGTTCAAAAACAGCACCTGCTGATGATCTTATGCTTTTCGGATGATACGGGTTAGCCGCATCTTTAGTCAGTATTATTCTCTTAACTCCGAAACCTGCGGCTGATCTCACAGCAGCTCCCACATTGAGAGGATCCTGAAATGGTATAACAGCATTGCAGCCGGTGATAATATCACCACTCCACTCTTCGATCTCAGGAAGTTCTGCAATGAGTATAGGAGATCTCGTTGCTGAAACATCTACCTCATTAAAAAGAGATCTTTTAAATATAAAAAGCCCCCCTCTCTTTCTGAAACCTGAAAGTATTTCATCAAAAGAAGAATCAGTTTCAACGTAATCATCAGGAAGGACCATTTTCTGACCTTTATCATTATAACGGGAGAGGAAATCACGGATAATTTTTTTCCCGGGGATAGCTACAGCATTGCTTTTTCTCATCCCTTCGCCATCTGCAAGTTTTCTGACTTCCTTAAAAGTCCGGTTATCATCTGATGTAACGGGGACACCGGAAGTTTCGTTTTCAATTTTCATGATTTTATATATTTTACGGAATGTTTCCCGCTCTTTTCTGAAAAGAAGGAGGCGGCGTCTATAATCAGTTCCGGGGAGGGTATATTCCTCATCAGTTTCAAGGCTGAATACCTCACTATTTTTTTCAGAGAGAGCCCTGATATCACCTTCAGCGTCAGGCCCCTTCAGGAGGATTACAACTCCACCGGCAGGAAGAAAATGTTCAACACGCTCCAAAGTGACAGGCGCATCTTCAAGAGCTCGCGTCACCACTCCCTGTACATCAAAAAATGATTTTTCAGTAACCTTATGCGGATAAAATTCAACATTTGCCAGGCCCAGTTCTTTAACAGCAAGTTTCAGGAAATCAACCCTTCTGCTCCTCTGCTCGGCAAGTATAATCCGGAGATCAGGATTCATGATTTTAAGAGGGATTCCGGGGAAACCGGCACCTGTTCCGATATCGACAATTGACGGAGGAAGTTGAATGTATTTCAGACAGTATATGGAGTCTATGAAATGCTTTATGACAAAACCATCCTCCCCCTTAATGCGGGTGAGATCATTGTCATCATTATTTTCATTTATAAGAGTGTAATATTTCGCAAACTGGGATATCTGCTTTTCTGATATAGAAATCTTTGCTTCTTTGAACAATTCCCTGATTCTTTTTTCGATCATTATATTACCATGCCGGTTTGATTGCTATTTGCAATTTAACCGGCATGGCAGTTATTGTCTACAAAATTAAAGTATCAGTTTTTTATCCTGGCAAGCTCTTTCTCCTTCAGCACCTTTCTGTCAGCCTTCCCTACTGCTGTACGTGGAACTGAATCAACAAATTCTACAAAACGCGGAACCTTATAAGGGGCAAGCTGCTCGCGGCAGTATGCTATAACTTCATCAGCAGTAAGAGTCTCCCCCGGTTTAACTACAACAAAAGTCTTAACAGATTCCCCCTGTTTTTCATCAGGAATACCGATTGTGCAGACCTCTACAACCTTCGGATGTTTAAACATCACTTCATCGATATCTCTCGGATATACGTTCAATCCGTTGACAATTATCATGTCTTTTTTGCGATCCAGTATGTATACAAAACCTTCTTCATCTATTTTAACGATATCGCCGGTGTAAAGCCAGCCGTCAATAACCGCCTTATCAGTCTCCTCTTTATTATTCCAGTATTCTTTAATAAACTGAGGCCCTCTGCCGATAAGTTCACCCTCTTCATTACGCCCCATCACCTTTCTTCCGGTCTCAACATCAACTACAACAAGATCAGTGTCAGGCCATATTATTCCGCAGCTGCCGAATTTTCTCTTTGTGCGTACAGGGTTTACCGTATAGATATTTATTGTTTCGGACATCCCTGCTCCCTCAACAATTCTCCCCCCGGAGAGTTCTTCGAATTTTTCCAGCGTACCAACAGCTAATGGAGCTGAGCCGCAGAATATACCTTTTATCGACTTAATCTTTGATGTTCCAATATCAGGGTGGTTTATCAGGCCTATTATCATTGCAGGTACAGCGGCCCAGATATTCGGTTCATGTTTATTAATCGCTTCAAGGAGATTGTCCGGAGTCGGCTGAGCAACAAGAATAATTGTTCCCCCCTTATATAAACATATATTCACATTGGCATTATATCCGTAAATATGATTTAGCGGGATAGCACACAAGGTTCTGAAATCTTCAGCCGGGGCAGCCATGCTGAGCCATTCTGATGTCCGCACTACCTGTGTCATATTCATTTCATTAGTATGAACACATCCCTTCGGTACACCTGTAGTACCTCCGGTATACTGAAGCTTGGTAATATCAGAGGGGTAAACCGGAACATCAGGTTCTGCGTCACTTGCAGGGCCGATTATTGCGTTGAAATCATATATATTTTCACCCTTTTCAACTTCTACAGGAGAGCCGGGGATCTGGATTGCGATTACTCTCTTCACAGGGGTGGATGAATCTTTCATAATTGTGATTGCTTTATCTGCGAAAGGTGCAAGTACAATAACTGTTTCTGTACCGCTATCTTTGAACTGATTCGTCAGTTCAGGAACAGTATATAAAACATTAGAGGGGACTTCAATAGCACCGAATTTAAGACAGGCATGAAGCGAAATAATATATTGAGGAATATTGGGAGCCATAATTGCTACGCGGTCTCCTTTCTTTACACCGAGTCCCATAAGAGCATTAGCCAGCTTCCTGGAGAGGGAATTGACCATTTTGTAACTTAACTTTGTATCATTAAAAATTATATAATCCTTGTCCGGTTTCTCTTCAGCCCATTTATTAAACAGATCTTTTAAAGGCACTGCCGGGTATACCGGATCAGCAAATTCCTTATTATCATAAAATTCCACCCACTTGTCATGCCATTTGATTACATCATCATCAAAATCTTTAAGCCAGGGTTTTTCAGCATACAGATGCTGGTTGCTTCTGAGTCTCTTCATGTTCATAATAAACCTCCCTTTACGTTGACATTTATATT
>DAISJZ010000201.1:0-3329 GCA_036821145.1 Spirochaetota bacterium | reverse complement strand
TCCTCCACCTGTATGAGGCTTTTTTTGAAACTTCGCGTGCTTCGGAGTCCACCTGCGCTGCGGCATTACCTGTGTAATGTTTTACAACTTTCTGTATAAAGGGGTCATCCGCATAGTAATCAACTTTATCTCTCCATTCAAGGAATTCATTGAAACTGTAAGGGTTGTTTCTGTCAGGGAATGACATGGGGCGCCTCCGGGTGCGTTTAAATATATATTCCGGTTATATTTGTAACCACTGGTTACAAAAAGTCAATTTTTTTATTGTAAAAGTAATTTATTTGTCATATCGGCTGTTTATTGAGTACCGGGGCGGTGGTGGAAATAAAGTATTTTTATCTGCAATAAGTTTAATAATAAAAAGTGAATAATTTCAATTTTAACATGAATATTTCGCGGAATTTGTATATATTTGGCATGAATGAATAAAATGGAGGTAATATATGGTTTCAGGCGGTATTGCTTTACTGTTTCTGCTTTTTGCTGTAATACTCATTGTATTCGCAACAGGCAGGGCTAAAATAAGTGCCTTTGTTGTTCTCATCCTGGTTGCATTCTTATACGGTCTTTCAATCGGTATGCCTGCTATGGATGTAATCACTGCAATAAAGGCTGGTTTCGGGGGTACCCTGTCAAGCATCGGTATTGTTATTATTGCCGGTACTATCATGGGGTATATCCTGGAAAAGACCGGCGCGGCCCTTTCAATGACAAGGGCGATTCTCAGCCTTGTGGGTAAGGAGCAGGCCCCGCTTGCAATGAATATTGCCGGTTATATTACATCAATACCTGTTTTCTGTGACTCAGGATATGTAATTCTAACACCTCTTAACAAAGCTCTTTCAAATGAAACAGGTAAGTCAATGGCTGTAA
This sequence comes from Spirochaetota bacterium, assembly GCA_036821145.1. GTDB lineage: Bacteria > Spirochaetota > UBA4802 > UBA4802 > UBA5550 > UBA5550. The sequence continues at coordinate 2,456 of DAISJZ010000201.1, read as the reverse complement.
TGGCTGTGGCTCTTTCAACCGGTTTGTATGCCACACATACAATGGTTCCTCCTACTCCGGGTCCTATAGCTGCAGCGGGGTTTTTAAATGCTGATCTCGGTACTGTAATTCTTTTCGGTCTTATCGCTTCAATACCTTCTGCTCTTGCAGGGTGGTTCTGGGCTAATTACATCGGGAAGAAGTATGACATCAAGCCTGAGATTGAGGAGAGCTATACTCACCTTATAGAGAAGTACGGTAAGCTGCCGAATACATTTATGTCCTTTCTGCCTCTTGCTCTTCCTATAATACTGATTCTTCTTAAATCTATAGCTTCTTTCCCGACGCTTCCTTTTGGAGCCAAGGACAGCAACACCTACATCTTTCTGAACTTCATTGGAGATCCTGTAACTGCTCTTATGATTGGAGTTCTTGTGAGTCTCCTCCTGGTTAAGAAAGAGGAACTGGGTACTGCTGTTGAAACATGGATGGGGCATGGTATCAAGGATGCGGCAATAATTCTTGCCATTACAGGCGCAGGGGGAGCTTTCGGTAAGGTTCTCCAGGGGTCACCAATGGTGGAGTTTATAAAAGTGAATATGGGCGGATTGAATCTCGGAATTTTTCTCCCTTTTATAATTTCCGCTGCCCTTAAAACAGCGCAGGGGTCATCTACTGTGGCCATTATTACAACAGCCTCAATACTTGCACCGCTGCTCAGTACACTGGGTCTCCATCCGGCGCTTACTGTTGTTGCAATTGGTGCAGGTTCAATGGTTGTTTCGCATGCCAATGACTCATACTTCTGGGTGGTATCGCAGTTTTCAAATATGCCTGTTAATACGGCATATAAGATTTACACAACTGCTACGGCCATTGAGGGTACTGTAGCCTTTATTGTCTGTTTTATAATAAGTCTTTTTCTGTGATCTCACCCCCGGCCCCTCTCCTCAATGGAGAGGGGAGGAGTTTAATTAATTGATTTTAGTTTAAGAAAAAAGTTTAATAACAAAGGTGAGCTCAATGCTTAATGATTTGAAGAAATGGCTGTACCGGCGGCTGGCGCTTAATTTTATGACAGCGGGTAAACCGGACAAAGCTGAAAAATGGTATAAAAGACTTGAGAGGTTTGAGCCTGAGAGCCTGGAGGTACTCCATAATCTCGGTGTGATTTATATAGCGATTAATAAACATGCAGAAGCGGAAAAATACCTTCATAAAGAGATAGATCTTTATGGTGAATCAGAGATTCGTGACAGGGTACTGGGCGATCTTTACTATGTAAGCGGTAACAGGGAGATGGCAGGCCGTTTCTACGGCAAAGCTCTCTCTCTTCTTCAGAGCGGCAGTAAAGATAAAAGTACAGAGAGATTTCTCAGAAGAAGAATAAAACAGTGCAGCGAACTTCAGTCATATAAAAAGGCACTGGAGGGGATGAAATATTTCGAGGAGGGTGCGGCTTTTTACTCGAAAGGTGATTATGATGAGGCGCTTCGGAGTTATAACAAAGCAGTCAGGTGTGATAACACCAGTTATATGGCAATGAATGCGGCAGGAACTCTTCTGATGAATAATATAAAAGATTATGAACAGGCAAGGGAGTTTTTCAGAAAAGCGCTTGAGCTTGCTGACATCCCGCTTGTTAAGCACAACCTTGCTCTTGCGGAGAATAGATTAAAAGGGAACGGGGGGAAGTGATGGACAGCAGAAAAGCAATTGAGATACTTGAATCTGTTTTCAGGGCGGGCCTTAAACGGGTAGACCCTTTAATGATGATGAAAAACCAGCTTATGCTTAAAGGCAATGAGTTAACCATAGATACAGGCACCGAGAGACATTCAATTGATCTCGGGAAGGTGGAACGTATTCTTGTCACAGGTATGGGGAAAGCTTCGGCAAGGATGGCGCTGGGACTGCAGGAGGTCCTTGGGGACAGAATAGAGAGCGGGATTATTGCTGTAAAGTACGGGCATGTTGAAACTCTAAAAAAGATTAAACTTATGGAGGCAGGGCACCCTGTTCCTGACCAGGGTTCAATCAATGCCGCGAATGAGATTATTTCGTTAGTGAAAGGAGCGGGGGAGAATGACCTTGTTATTAATCTTGTTTCCGGCGGGGGCTCAGCGGTAATGAGTTCTCCGTATTCAGGTGAAGGTGGTATGGCTATATCACTTGAAGAGAAACAGGCTGTTTCAAAACTCCTCCTCGCATGCGGTGCTGATATACATGAGATTAACTGTATTCGAAAACATCTTTCCGGAGTTAAAGGGGGGAGGTTCGCCGAGATGATCTACCCTGCCCGCTGCGTGAGCCTTATTCTTTCCGATGTTGTTGGTGATAATTTAGATGCAATAGCTTCAGGCGCAACTGTACCGGACAGTACTTCATTTACTGATGCCATTAATATAATCGAACGGTATTCTCTCACTGATAAAATGCCTGACAATGTGATGAAGATTATCCGTGCGGGAGTTGAA
>DAISJZ010000200.1:0-3350 GCA_036821145.1 Spirochaetota bacterium | reverse complement strand
TTACAGTAAAATCCAAGCAGCAGTATATCATCCTCCTGCTTCTTTTCACCCCTGTTAAATTCAACTTCATTTATCACCGCATTTATTGTTTCTCTCAGAGTCTCCCTTCTGGATTTTCTGAAAATTTCCAGTAATGATTCATCAAAACCTATAATTGAACCGTCTTCTTTATATGTGGATGGTATTCCGTCGGTATAAAGAAAAAGCATATCCCCCCTTTCAATGCTGATTCTATACTCCTTAAATTTCTGTTCATCAAATAGGCCGATAACTGAATCGTTTCCGCCGGGGAAAAAACAGACTCCATTTTTTTTAAGAACTACCGGGTGGGGATGCCCTCCGTTAGCGAATCTGAACTCCATGAAATCGCTCTCATTGTTATAAAAAATTGCTCCGGCTATTGCAGAAAAAAAATAGAACATGGAATTCCCCCTGAAATATTCCCTGTTTATAAGACTCAGGTATTCAGAAGGGGTTCTCCACAGATCCGGTTTTATTTTATCAGTAAAATATTTCATTAGAGATAAAAAAAGAGCGGAAGCTACTCCATGCCCTGTTATATCACATACAAAAACCCCCATAAAATCATCAAAAGGGATTATTGAATAAAAATCACCACCTATCTGTTCAAGGGGAAGGTATCTGCAATCTATTTCAAGCTTCTCTGATTCAGGAAATTCTTTCTGTATCAGGGTATCAACCGCTCTTCGGGCAATGAGCATGTTGCTTTCCATAATCCTGATCTTTTCACTGAGGTTTTTCTCGCTCAGTTCAAGCTCATTCATTGTAAACTTAAGCTGCTCCTCCATCCTCTTACGCTCAGTAATGTCAACAATGGCGCTCACAATGACACTGCTTTGCTGATCCGCGCCGAAAAAAAGTGACTTGTTTATTATAAGATGTCTTTCGTTTCCGTAACCGTCTGCAATACCTGATTCATAGCGTCTTATCCCGCCGTTTTTCTTCAGCTCGTTATCAAAACGAAGAAGTTCATTGCTCTCTTTTAAAATGAGGCTTATATCTCTCCCGATGATTTCATCCTTGTTCTTTGCGGCGAATTCTTCAAAGGCCCTGTTGCAGCCAAGACATCTCCCTGACGAATCCCTGTAAAAAATCGGGGCCGGTATGGTTTCAAGGATGGTGCTTACAAACTCCTCACGCTTTACAAGCTCAAAGTTTTTTATAGCTACTTCATTTCTTACCTGCTGAGCCTCTCTGAATGATATACTGCTCTCTGTTATATCCTCCACGACTATGTATGAATATCCGGAATCCCCTGTATCAGAAAAAAAATGAAGATTAAAAAAAATGTCATCCGTTGTTGCGCGGTTAATTCTTTTGATTGTAAGGCTGTCCCTGCTGCCGTTTATAACATCCAGAATCTGATCTTCAATCCCTATAACCTCAGGGAATATGTCAGACACCCGGGGGGTATTCTCTGTGCACTCAGAACAGGCAAGGTAATCCTTCAGCCTGCTGTCAGGAAATTTCACTTTAAGGGAGATGTCTGTCACAGCATAGAAGATTCCGAACCTGCTGCTTATTATGCTGTTAAGGCCTTTATCCATGAGAGATTCTATTTCTCCAGCCTCGCGAAGAGCATGATCCCCCGCCTGTCTATGTAACCTGCATACCTCGGGTCAGCCGATATAACGTCAGGATTGAATTCTGTCAGGTGTATCCGGTCTTTACTGATCCCAAGAGATTCAAGATATGAGCCTACCCCGCTCATCCTCCCCTCCGCGAGCCGTTTATTTACATCAAATCCCCCTTGCGGATCATTAAATGCGATAATATCAAGATGAATCCTGGGGTATTCCTTTACTATCTCGTAAATCCTGCGTACCTGCAGCATCTGGCTGTTCCCCATTGTATCAACTCCCGAAGGAAACTGAATCACGATCTTTTCAAGCTCCTGCCTTATAAGGAGGATCTGCAGATCATTGAATTTCTGCTCAAGTTCCATATAACTGCTGTGATATTTTTCCGCTGTCCTGAAATCAGCAACAACTGTCCTGTTATCCACGTTTTTTATTTCAGAGAAACCTGACGCGATTGAATTCAGCTCTTCTGATATTGCAGGTGTACTGACAAGGCCGGTTATCAGCAATTCATCACCTTCAGCATCAGCCTCAATGTCATATGAGAATTTCTCTATTTTTTCAGATGCTGCCGCATAAAATTTTTTTTCAAGCCGGTAATCCAGAACTTCACCCCGGATTGTGAAACCGGCCCAAAACATAAAAATTACAGATGCAATACCCGCAGCAATTTTTAGTTTCCTGAAATCCCTGTTTTCACCCCGGCCCGGTACAACCACCATGTTCATCTTTGTAATAAACTCCTCAAGCATGGATCTGATCCCTTCAAGACCGTACATAGATCCGTCGAATTTCTTCAGTTTCATCCGGAACGACTCGTGAATTGATGCTGAAAGTGAATCACTCCCTGTTAGAAAATCAATCCCGGGTGCACCCTGCACAACAAAGGCGCTGTAGAAATAGGGACTCTCCTGAACTATGATCCTCGAATCACCAAACTCGATCCCGTTAAGCAGTGCGCCGGAGTCATCCCCTTTTTTATTCTTTTTAAAAGATGTACGTATAAAATCCATTATTGCGGAGAGCATTGCCACAACAACATCACGGTCAGCACCCTCTTCACCATGCCGCGAAGCATGCCCCAGGAGGAGCGAACTCTTTTTCTCAATAATAAGAACCTCATCCACAACACAGGCAAGGCTCTCTTTCAGAATAACCTCCCCGAGCGGAAGTTTTGTTCTGAATGCTATGTAGCGGAATCGCCACATCCTCCCGCTAAGAGCAGACTCAAGCCTGTCATTGACGTAGTTCACAAGGGCACGGAAAGCCTCAGCGATCTTTGCCGCGATAAGCTTCCCCACAAGGGGTGATATCCTGTCAAAGAGATCATCTGAGGGGATATAGTCCATCCTTTTCATGTACGAGACATCCTCTTCCAGATGCTTTATCTTCCGTGCATTAATATATGCAAGGGCGATCTCCTCTATTGTTTCCTCAATTTCATTAAATGATACATGGAGAAATTTTCCTTCAGGTTTATAATCGATTATCCTGTACCTGTGGAGCGCGTTGATGCTCTGGTAAACATCCATGGAGGAGAGTTCAGCTGCTTCAGCTATGAGATTATAATGTGTCTTAATATCTGTCCTGGTCTGGTTTGTCAGTTCAAGGAGGACTCCAAGGACTACGGAGTCCTTTTCATCAAGGGAATGTTTTTTTACAAAATGACGCAGTATCGGATTATCAAAAGTGATACTCTTTTTAAGAATGGTTACCTCTTTCCCCACATCATCCTTTTTCATCCTGGCC
>DAISJZ010000199.1:0-3363 GCA_036821145.1 Spirochaetota bacterium | reverse complement strand
GTGCAAATACCGGAATCTCATAGATTAATATTATGAGATACCGGCATTTTACCCCGAGGGTACTTCTTCGCTACGCTCAGGGCGCGCACACTACAGCCGGTATGACAGAAAATTATACTTATAGCTTTACACTAATAACTTTGTTAATGAATAAACATTGATTATATTAATATAAAAAGGATATTCCCGTAAACCGGAGAAAACCCATGAAAGATGATAAGAGACAGCACAAACGCTTTAAGATAAACCAGATGTGTGAAATCTATATGGGGAGAGAGATATATATCCCGGTGAAAGGGATAAATATAAGTGAAGGGGGGATGTCTTTCCATACGGATGAATCCCTTGCAATAAATGCGCTGGTTGAATTTCAGCTTGCAATCCATATAGGAAACAAGTCAAAGACCATCAACTGCCAGGGAGTTGTCCGCAGGTTTGAACCTGAAGAGGATGGGTGGTCAGGAGCTATTGAGTTCTCGAACCTGAAGGATGAGCATAAAAAGCTGATTCATGAATATGTTAAAGGTTAAGCCCCTCCCCTGTCATTTCTTTTTGTGGTACTCCGGGTATAACTTCTCCGCGCAATCGGGGCATAAACCGTGGCTGAAATCGGCGTTTGTATGCTCGCTGATATACAATTCAATCTGCTCCCAGTAACCGCCGTCATTCCTGATCTTTTTACAGTTTGAACATATGGGGAGGAGCCCTGTCAGGGTCTTTACATTAGCAAGAGCGTTTGCCAGTTCGCGGTTCGCTTCACGGAGCTGTTTTGTCCTCTCCTCCACCAGCTCCTCAAGACTGTTCTTATACTTTTCAAGCTCAGCTGTTTTCTTCTGCACCAGCAATTGAAGTGATTTATTCCATATCCCGATAATAAGAGCTATTGTAATTACTATTGTTATTCCGGCAAGAATCGCTATAAACAGCCCTTTGCTGTAAAGGTACCTTCTGTATTCCACAGAGATCCACTTTGACTCAATACTCTCCTTCTCCTCCTCAGTTATTGAATCAACAGTCTTTGACAGTATACTGTTCAGTATAGCAAGGTCCTTCCCCGCAGCAATGGCAAGCTTATACATCTCACCCGTATAACCTGCAATCTTAAGATTAGCTATTCCGTTTTTTTTCACAAAATATGAAATTGAAGGCATATCACTGATAATGAAATCAACAGAGCCTGTTGAAATAACCTCAAAGAGCTCAGCGTTGCTTTTCACAGGGATAATGGATATGCCGGGATACCTGTTTCTGATTATTTCATTCATGAAGTATCCGTCGTTAACAGCGGTTTTTTTACCGGCAAGATCTTTGAGGGTTAAAGAATCACTCTTTACATCGTTCCTGCTTACGATTACTGCGGGTATTTCAAGATAAGGCTGTGTAAATTGAAGGTATTCAGAGCGCTCAGGTGTTTTTACAATGCATTTTATTATTTCAATATCCCCTTTTTTTGCAGTTTCAAGGAGTTCTTTCCAGCTCTCCGTATTCACTCTTTTAAATCTTATATTAAGCTTTCTTTCTATAAGCCTGAAATAGTCTTCGGCAATACCGTCATGTTCATTCCACTGGTTAATAAAGTCCATGGGTACATAATCAAAATCAGCACCTATTCTTATGCGGCCGTCATATGTATCAAGCCACTCCCTCTCCTCCTGGGTAAGTTGTACTTTACCCGATTTGCCATCCCCATACAATATGTATACCAGAAGCGCGGTAATTATTGAGAGGCTTAATATTATGAAGATATTATACCATTTTTTTAACCGGACCATATTCCCCTCCCTGATTGATTAATGATAAATAAAAGAAATACTTTTTTCTACAAAAAAGTTAAAGCTTTAATAAAAGCATTGCACGGGGAGAGGGAATTATAAATATATCCGCTATCCGGAGTTATTGTTTACCGTATAGTGATTAACAGATGAGATTTCTCACCCGAAAAACTGAAGCGGGTTCGAAATGACGACGGGGAAACATGATGAAAACAGAATATAAACACCCTATCGACCGCTACTTCTCCCGGAACACAGCTTCCATCTCTGCAGTGGAACTTTTCTGGGGCCTTGCCATACCTGTGCTTTTTGAATCCACATTCCTGCAGGTTTTTCTCAGGGAGATCGGTGCGTCAAACCTTACTGTTGGTTTAATTCCGGCAATTCTCTCTGTAGGCATCATGCTCTTTTCACTGATGTCAGCTTATCTCACATCACACCTTGAGCGGAAAAAGATGTGGGTAATCCTTACGCACGCCTTCGCAAGCCTCCCCCTTATCCTTTTCGGCCTTGCGGTTGTGCATACTGATGCGGGTTACAGGGTGGGACTTTTTTTAGTATGCTATTCACTCCTTGCGCTGATGTTAGGTCTCACAATGCCTATGTGGCAGAACTTTACAGTTATGATTTTCAGCCCGGAGAAAGCCATAAAGGGGCTCTCCATAATGATTACAACGCAGATTACCACAAGGCTTATCGGCGGCCTTGTAATTTTCAAAAGTGTGGAAAAATACTCATTCTCCATTGAAAGCGCGGCAGTTATCTTTATCGCGGCAGGACTGCTCTGTCTTACAGGTTCATTCTTTTTTATCCCGGTGAAGGAGTCAGCCGGAGAAAACTCTTTCCAGCCGAAGAACCGTCATAATTTCAGAACACTTGCGGAGTCAGCGAAGACTATTATCCGTAACAGAAACTTTATGTTCTATCTCCTTAGTTCTGTTGAAATGTATGCCACTATAACAGTAATTGCATTCTACGCCAACTTCGCAGTGGAGTGGCGCGGCATTGAGAAAAGCGCGGCTGCAGGACTATTTGTCAGTTTTATATACCTCGCGGGGATTCTCATCAATATTCTGGTGGGGTGGATGGGGCTGTTTAAACTTAAAACAAAATTCATCATAGCAAGGAGTGCGGCCCTGTGCGGAACAGTTGCAGTTCTTTTTTCATCAACACTACCGCAGTTTCTTGCTGCAAGTTTTCTCATAGGGATCTCCCGGGGGATTAACCAGTCAGCCCATGTTCATGCTGTGAAAAAACTTTCCGGGCTCCACGATGCCACGGACTATTTTGCAATATCCCTGCTGCTGGTGTTCCCATTCTCATTCGGGCTCCCCTCTCTTTCAGGGATGTTTCTTGATATCAGCAGGGGGTATGGAAGTTTATCTTATATCATTGTATTCTCTGTTCTTGCAATTTTACAGGCCTGTACTCTCATGCTTACATTAAAATCAGATTTTATGAATTCCCCCTAAATCCCCCAAAGGGGGACTTAATTTTTTATTGAAAAAAAACAAACAGCAACTACTATTAATTATGATTTATAACGGACAGAAAATTAATACACCGAAATATGTAATAGAACTTGCAAGAG
>DAISJZ010000198.1:0-3368 GCA_036821145.1 Spirochaetota bacterium | reverse complement strand
CACCCCGGAGGGGGCAGGGATTATGCTTTGCCCCCTCCGGGGTGCGGGGGCTTTGATGCGGGGGTTAAAATTTAGCTTCAACACCGAAGTTCGGTATCATAGCAATTTCATCAGACTTCTCAGTTTTCCATGTGCCTTTTGTATAGTCATACTTAAGCTCTTCACCTCTGAAATTATAAGCATTTATAATCTCAACATACCAGCTCACATGGCCCCATTTGTAATTAGTCTTATAACTGTATCTTAAATCAAGCCTGTGCTCCGGAGACAATCTTTTTGAATTTGTTTTTCCGTAAACCGGAACATATCTTCTTTTGCCGGTTGAATTAAAATAATCAACATCCTCGTTACTACCGGCAACCGGGGTATAAGGCAGTGTCGAATTAAACTGGAACCTGCCGCTAACTGTATGATTCCCGAAAGTGTAGCCGGTAACTGCCTTCATAACATGAATCTGCTCAGACCAGGCACTGATCCATTCATCGCCGTAAGTATCTGAAACAAGCCCCGACTTATATTTTGCCTTCGTGTAAGTATAGCTTGTCCATCCGAAAAGCCCCTGATCCTTCTCATCAGTCACCTTCGCCATGATCTCAAAGCCGTATGTCTTCATCTTCCCGTTGTTCCTGAAGTTCTTCACGGTTCCGTCTGTATCAGTCCACTCCTCCGCGTCTACGATGTCCCGGAACCTGTTGCTGAAGCCCTCCAGTTTCACTGTATAATCAGAAATCCTCTGTTCAAGGCTCACAGACCTGTGAAGAGCCCTCTGCGGATCAAGATAATCAACTTTCGCAAGCAGCGGTGTTTCGTTAAAATATGACCCGTTTGTCTGAAGAAAATGGCTGTACCAGCCGCCTGCTGCACCTATGGTTGTTCCTGTAGGAAACGTGATACTTGCCATCCCGCGCGGATCTAATACCCATTTATCAGTTCTTTTGAGGTATTCCGAATGATAACCAGGCACAAGAGTGAGCCAGCCGAATGTGAACTTATTCTCAATGTAATGAACAAATGTATAATTTTCGATCGTCTCGTCCAGTTCTATTGTTACAACCATATTCGGGTCATTAGGATCAAATCCTGCTTCTATGTATTCCTTTGGAAGAAGAATCTTACCCTCAACATCAAACCTGTAGTAATTCGCCTCAATACCTCCACGTACTTCAGCGTGAGAATCCCACCATTCCCATTTCATCTTATCTTTAATACCGAAGATGTACGGTTTGGAGTCTGTCCCCACATCCTTTGCCCATGCAGAAGTCGCTTTCGGTATCTCCGCCCACCTGTGAAAAAGTGTCATCGCGGCATAACCCATAAGTGTATTGCTGAATTTTTTGCCGGGGCTGAATGTGTAATACAAACCGGCATTATGCGACTGCTGGTTCTGCTTCCACTCCATATCCTCCCAGAGAGGATCATCCCCCTCCTCCATGGCATCATCATTATATATAAGATCCAGTTTATCCTTACTCCCGAACATAAGGAATGTCAGAAAATTCCGGCTGTTAAGATCATACCTCCCCTTAAACTGGTAATCGTAATATTCCACAGCCTGTTCAAGTTTCTGGTCAAGTACATACTCATAAAACAGCGGAATGAAAAGAGTCAGGTAACCAACCCTGCCCGCTGCAATGACGTAGCCCTTATTCTCTTTCTTTTCCTTACCGTCAACGTAAGTTGTTTCAGTAATGGGCTGTTTCACAAGGGCGCTGGCGGAAATAAGCCCCACATCCACATTCCCGCCGGATTTATCAACTTCATCAATTGTATTGATATTAATAATCGCACCCTGGGCATTGGCAAACTGCGACGGATATGCCGAAGAGTAAAGGTCAATCTCCCTTATAAGATCGTTATTGATAACCGAGTGGAATCCTCCGAAGTGCATCGGATTGAATACCGGGATATCATCGATAAAATAACCGTTAACCGCCTCATCAGCCCCCCTGATAATCAGAGGCCCGAAAATACCCATGGGACGCGAAACACTTGGGAGTGCGGTGAGAGCATTGAGTGAATCCCCGAAAGATGCCGGGACCTCTTTAATCTGCTTCACTGTCATTGTGTGACGGGAGACCTTCTGTATATCCCTCTCCCCCCTTATAACAACTCCTCCCCCTCTTGAAGTAAAGGGGAGCATCAGAAAGTCCCTTGTTACAGCGCCTTCGACAGTGACTGATGTTGTCACGACCTGAAGCCCCTGGGACTGCACCTTAACCGTGTATTTACCCGCTTTAGGGAGAGCAACGTAATATCTCCCCTGCGGCGCATTAACCACAAGACCCGCCTCCTGAACTATTACAATTGCGAATGAAACATTCTTCTTTGTTGTGCTGTCAATAATGCTCCCCTGGATTGAATACTGCTCAGCATAAGAGAATCCGGGGAAAAACAGCAGCAACAGGGCTGTGGAAAAACTCCACTTTTTAATGCGATACATGCATATTTCCTTTTTAGTTTTTTTATATACATTGCTTTAACACTTATAAGTGCTGTACATGTCACCCTGAAAGTAAAAAAAATTCAATTTCTGAAATTTTTACTCCAGAAATCAGCAGCACTATATATTTACTGTATTTCAGGAATTTTTCCAGCTGTTTATAATGTTTCTGTGCAAGCTACTGCTTGACATCTTATGCCTTATATGAAAACATCCTGTGAATATTTACAGATAATTTTCACAGGAGAGATCTGAACCAATGGAATTTAATGATAAAGATATAATTGACCTTTTACAATACTCCTTTGTACGGATGGATGGTGCATGGTTCCTGGGCCTTGCGAAAAAATACGGTATAGAAACAGCCTGGGAGATGGATGTTGAGGCATGGAAGCAGTTTTCCTACGTATTCGGCCGGAGACTGAAGAAAACACATATTCCTGAACCTGAATGGCCGCAGAGTTTTCTTGATGCCCTCAATGCCCTTAGCCGGGTTCTGAAAATCGAGGGGAGAGAGGTCACCATTGATGGAGATAATATTATCGTACGTGTAACAGACTGTGAAACACAGAAAGCAATTGCAAAGGCCGGGATTGCCGACTGCGGAATTGTTACAGTGGAAACATACCAGGGTATCGCGCGGGCACTGTTTGGCGACAGCGTGAAAATCAATGTAGAACATACAAAAAATCTTAACCGGGGAGCAGAGTGCTGCGAGGTTGTAATTACAGGGAGAAAATAATCAGGCTACCTGATAAATCCGTTTTCTTTTACCCGTGAAATCTTCACGTTCACCGAAGGCCTGGGATTATCACCGCAATAGTAATCAAAACGGATATCCCCCCTGTGCCGGCAGGTTTCGATATGGCTCCTGCTGCCTGTAAAAAGAGGTCCTTTGAATGTCATATCCACCCTGACAGGTTTATCA
>DAISJZ010000197.1:0-3446 GCA_036821145.1 Spirochaetota bacterium | reverse complement strand
ATTTTCTTGTATCAATAGTCTGAATATCCGATAGGAAAACTGACTCCTGCATGGCATATAAAACCTGACATATCAAGCATTATATCATCACTGTTTTCCAGTTCTGCACTTCTCCAGCCGCCTTCAAGTATAAGTGTCATATTTGAATCGGAACCAAGACGGATATTTACTCCGCCAACAACCTGCCATGTGAAACCGTGGAAGGAATCGTCAAATTCAGACGGCATATCAGGATTATCAAATTTAGCCCATGACCAGCCCACGCCGCCGGTTACGAATGGCATAAAGCCGTTCTGTTCCATCATATCTGCAAGTCTTATTGTTGCAACTGCAAGAAGCGGGAAGCTGTAGATATTTGTTTTATCAACTGAAGTAAATTCAACATCATCTATTTTTGTAGAATCTCCTTCATCTTTATATTTAACCCAGCCGAATCCACCTTCTGCACCAATTGTAAAATACTTATCTGCTCCGTAATTAACAGATATGGCAGTATCAAGGCCCGCCTTATTCGGGGCATCCGGGAACTGTGCACCAACTTTAAAATTGATGTTTGAGTCCTGTGCAAAGAGAGCAGTTGCTGTTGCAGCTATTAAAAGCGTTAAAGTGAGTCTTTTGAGTAACTTCATTTTTTTCTCCTTAAACATAAATATGTTATATCTTTATATAACAATAGAGCTTGTAAATAGTCAAGCAATATGAAAAAAATGTTTTTAAGGTTGATCATACTTTTATTAACAGAAAAGAATTATATTATAGGTTGACAAAAGTTACATCTGATATTTTTAAGAAATCTTTTTATAAAAAAGGCTGATTTCAGTTATTTAAAGCCTGATATTTACGAGGTAATATATGCCTGCAGTGGGAATAATTCTCGGTAGTGATTCCGATCTTCCGAAAGTAAAAGAGTGTTTTGAAATTTTTGATGAATTCAATGTAGAATATGAAGTTCTTGTCTCTTCGGCTCACAGAAGCCCTGAAATGACAGTTGCATGGGTTAAGAGCTCAAGGGAGAAGGGGATGAAGGCTATTATTGCCATAGCCGGCGGTGCAGCACATCTCCCTGGAGTTGTTGCTTCACATACAACACTTCCTGTTATAGGTATCCCCATTGAGACAAATATAGCCGGAGGTCTTGACTCAATACTCTCAATTCTTCAGATGCCTGCGGGGATACCTGTGGGCACCATGGCTGCGGGAAAGTCAGGGGGAGCAAATGCAGCTCTTTATGCATTAAGTATTATCTCTGTAAGCGATAATGAGATTGCGGAAAAACTCACCTCTTACAGGAAAAAAATTGAACAGAAAATTGAAGATAAAAATAAGACTATTAAAGAAGCGGGTCTGATGAATTATATAAAGAAGCTGGAGGGAAAATAATGATAGAACATAACACCGGTATACCGAAGGAGAGGATACTTATACTGGACTTCGGTTCACAATACACACAACTGATCGCCAGGCGTATTCGTGAATTGAATGTCTACGCGGAGATTATCCCTTTTCATCATCCGGTTGAAGATATTATCAGAGAAAAACCTTCAGCGATCATTCTTTCCGGCGGGCCTGCTTCATTTTATGAGAAGGGATCTCCAAAAATTTCTGATGAGATTTTTAAATTAGGAATCCCTGTTCTCGGGATCTGTTACGGACTTTATGTTGTTGTTAATGCATACAAAGGTGAAAGCGGCGGGGCAACTTCCCGTGAATACGGCAGGGCTATAATCAACATAAAAGGGAAGTCGGAACTCCTTAAGGGACTTGGGAAGAAGGAGCAGGTCTGGATGAGTCATGGGGACAAGGTTCTGAAGATGCCGGAAGGTTTCAGCGTAACTGCTTCATCCGAAAATGCGGAGATTGCAGCTATTGAAAATCCTTCTAAAAAAGTTTACGGCGTACAGTTCCATCCGGAAGTATATCATACAACAAATGGTATAAAGGTTCTTAAAAATTTTCTGTTTAATATATGCAAATTGAAGGCCACCTGGGATATGGGATCTTTTATTGATATATCCGTTGAGGCAATCCGTAAAGAGGTTGGTGACGGCACAGTTCTTCTCGGCCTTTCAGGGGGGGTTGATTCGACAGTTACGGCCATGCTTCTTCAGAAGGCAATAGGGGACAGGCTCTATTGTGTGTTTGTAAACAACGGTGTGCTCCGTAAAGATGAGGAGAAGCAGGTTGTTGAGAGATTTCAGAAATATATGAAACTGAATCTTATATATGTTGATGCGTCAAAAAGGTTTCTTACTAAACTTAAGGGAGTTGAAGATCCGGAGAAAAAACGGAGAATTATTGGTAAAGAGTTCATCTCTGTTTTCATGGAGGAGGCTAAAAAGATCGGTAAATTTGATTTTCTGGCTCAGGGGACACTTTATCCGGATGTAATTGAATCTGTTTCCACCAAGGGGCCCTCTGACACAATAAAGAGCCATCATAACAGGGTTCCGGAAGTGCTGAAGCTTATTAAATCAGGTAAAGTTATTGAACCTCTCAAGGAGCTTTTTAAGGATGAGGTCCGTGAACTTGGTTTGAAACTCGGTTTACAGGAGGAGCTTGTTCATAGACACCCGTTCCCCGGCCCGGGTCTTGCAATAAGGATTATCGGAGAGGTTACACCTGAAAGGATAAAAATTCTTCAGCACGCTGATGATATTATTGTTCAGGAGATCAAGGATGCAGGGCTTTACAGAAAGTTGTGGCAGATATTTGGAGTGTTTCTCCCTGTAAAATCTGTTGGAGTTATGGGTGATAACAGGACTTATGAAAATGTTATTGCTGTACGGGGAGTTACTTCTGTGGATGCAATGACTGCTGACTGGGCATATCTCCCGGAGGATCTGCTGAGAAAAATTTCAAACAGGATTATTAATGAAGTTAAAGGTGTAAACAGGGTAGTTTACGATATATCTTCAAAGCCGCCATCAACTATTGAATGGGAATAAAGAACAAAAAATCCTGCTTTTTTAGCAGGATTTTTTTAATTTTTATTTTCAATAAGTTCTTTGATTATCTGTTTTGCTTCATCAGGGAGGCTTTTCAGCCATTTCTCCTCCATGCCGGGCGGAGGGAAAACCTGCCCATATTTCAGGATACTATCCGGTTCAATACCGCATAAATCAATCCAGATTTCGTTGATATCCCAGTTAACAGATTCGCTTACATCTTTAATCATTGCAAGCATCCACTGCTTACGTTGTTCGGATGTTCTTCCTGTTCTTACATCTCCGCGTATCCACATGTGCCTGTTAAAACGGTAACCGCTTACAAATCGATTGCCGTCCTGAATTTCATTAAAGATAACCTGAACATAAAACTCCGGCGCGCCGGTTGAATCAGAATGTGACCTGGTGATGGCCTGTGCTACCCTCTGCTTCTGATCATCATTCAGGGTGTCATCTTTTATATATACATTATAAGTAGGCATGGCATACTTATTTTTTCCT
>DAISJZ010000196.1:0-3453 GCA_036821145.1 Spirochaetota bacterium | reverse complement strand
GTATTGGCGGAACAAGAGGCGGAGTTATTGAAACAACATTCAAGGAAGAGACAGAGACAGACCTTTTCGGTGAGCAGGCAGTACTCTGCGGCGGAGCTTCTCACCTTGTAAAAGCAGGATTCGAAACTCTTGTTAACGCAGGCTATCAGCCGGAAATCGCATACTTTGAATGTCTCCATGAGCTTAAACTAATTGTTGACCTTTTCTACCAGGGGGGAATCAACTACATGAGATATTCAGTTTCCGATACAGCTGAATATGGTGATTATGTAAGCGGCCCGAGAATCGTAACAGACAAAACAAAGAAAGAGATGGAAAAGATCCTTAAAGAGATCCAGAATGGAACCTTCGCTAAAAACTGGATCAAAGAGAACGAAACAGGACGTCCATTCTTCAATAAAATCAAGAAAGAGGAGCGTGAGCACCAGATTGAAAAAGTGGGCGCGAAACTCCGCAAAATGATGAAATGGATTGACGCGAAATAATAATCGAACCCGCGCTATAGCGCGCAGTGTTCTTATTAAAAGCTCTATAAGATGTAAAAAAAGCTCCCTGAAACGGGAGCTTTTTTTCACCCGGAGATAAAACCGTTATTCTGCTCTTATAAAAGATATAACACTTCCTTCGTATTGACTTCGGGAAGGCTTCGTATTGGCTTCGTTAAATTAATTGACTAATTTTAAAAATTTTTTATCCAAACTAAAAAATTCTATTGACTTAAAAACACCCGTGTTCTAAATATGATTCATCAACGAGAGAAACTATTTTCTCGGTGGCTATAGAGAAAGGGTCACACCTGTTCCCATTCCGAACACAGAAGTTAAGCCTTTCATCGCCGATGGTACTGCATGGGTAGCTATGTGGGAGAGCAGGACGCCGCCGGGGTTAAATATAATAAAAAACGACATCATCGGATGTCTTTTTTTATGCCCTGAAATCATAATAATCCCTCAATAACCTTCTGCTGCTTAATACTTCACTCAATTGATGCTGTGAATGTCATAGGGAATGATGAATTACTGCTGATATTTTCTATTACCACACCTGAATCCCCTGTTTTACCGGTTACTGCTGAACCGGTATAAAAAGTGCTCCCAGGAACCGTTGAAACTGTCAGAGAACTGTTATTCTCCTGACAGAAGAGATCAGCAGCAGTCCCATTGTAACCCGGATCGGTCCATAATTCTCCCGGTTCAGCAGAAGTTGAAGCTTCAACAATATTTACTCCATGAACCCTTGAAGAACCATTATTTACCGCACCCGCACTTGAATAACTATTGATTATCCCTTCATGAATGTGTGTTATAAGAATCCCTGTCCCGGGAACATACCATTCCGTTGTTAAATTTGAAGCTTTCTTCCCCTCAATAAAAATATACTGCGCGTTATACGGATCATTTAGCCCGATCCGGAATGCATGGTGGCCCGCTTCGATATCATTAATTGTCCCGCTTATCCGGGTGCTTGACGTACTTTCAGAACCGCATGATAAAACTGTGGTAATAATCATAAAAGATACCGATGCAGTTACACCTTTCATAACAGGTGAAAGCCGCATAGCTGAAGCCGGAATAATTACAAGAAAAGCAATCAGAATAACAAAAAGCAGATTAAACCACTTATCATACCTGTATTTTATCACGCCAGGCGTAATTGAAGAAAGATTAATCCATCCCGAACCGCCGATCTTAAAACGCTCCCACGCAAGAAGAGGCGCGGGCCTGGTACCTTTTGCATCATCGCCCCATGAACCGGATCCCATCAGGCTCCAGTCACCCACTCCATTGGTTGCATAGCTTGTATCATAGAGGTCAGGAAGGCCAAGAACATGCCCCAGTTCATGACAGAATACCCCGATTGTAGAATCACCGGCAGCTGAATTGTATTCAGGCTGGATTGTGTATACATTAAAAACTACACCGTCAGTCCCAACTGAGCCGTCACCATCTCCATAATTCTCCGCGCTTGCAAGATCCCACTGATGGGACCATATATCATTTGGCCCCCCGGCAGGGGTCTCCTCACCTGGACCGCAATGTATTATTATAATAGTATCAACAGTTCCATTATTATCATTATCATAAATACTGAAATCAGTGGATGCGCCTGATGCAGCAACAAGCAGGTTTACTGCCGTATTAACAAGTTCCCCGGGGTGCGCATCATCACCAGAAACATTCGAGCCATAATAAGCCAGTGTTTCAGGAAGTTCTACCGGACCAAAAAAATCAAACTGGATAGTCAGCCTGCCGTTTGACATTTCTCTGTAATATTTTTTTACTGAAATATCTGTTGAGACAGCACCATTCATAAGATTGGAATAAAATGCCGTTGTACTGACACCGGTGTTAAAGTTCACATCTGAATACCTCACAAGCAGCACCGGTATCCTTAAAGTTCCGGATGCCAGGGATGATGCCCTGCTTATATTCATTCCGCTCTTTGACTGAACAGCTGATACCCTCTTACTGAAAGAGTCAGCCCTCCCCTCCTTCCTGAATTTTTCCAGAAGATCAGGATGTGGGGGCATTGCCTGAAGCGCAGGGCCTCCCGCAAAAAGGATCAGCAGAACTGCTGCTATATATTTCCAGAATCTCATTTATATCCTCAATTTATTTAAGCGGATGAAACTCAAGCACACGGATGTGATAAGCCGCGTCCTTTTTGATTCTCCCCTTATAATCCGGATTATGCAAACGTCTGACACTCTTTACAAAAAAATTTTCAGAATCATACTCCACAAGAATAATCACAGGTGAATTATTTCCTGCTTTCAATGATGATTCAGCAGTTCTGTATAAAGATTCCATAGTCAAGCGTTCAGAAAAATTCAGGTAGTTTTCCCCGGTTATACCATTGAATTTAGCTGAGACAACTCCCCCTTTTTTCACCTCTATCTCCCATATCCCTGAAAACGGCGAAAAAGACCTGTACTCCACCTTTATATTATAATGTTTAATTCCTCCCTCTCGCCATTTTTTTAGTGAGTTATTAAATTTTTCTGAATCATCTCCTGCATAAACCAGAACCTGCACTAAGACAAGAAGAACCGTCAGAATAATACACTTTTCGTGTTTCATTTACATTATCCCCGACTATAAATAAAATAGCTGATTTCCCCCTTCAATTATAATATGATTATAAATCCTTAATTTTGATAATAATTTTTCAGGCCATCTGTGTTTATCTGTTTTAAAAATAATTTCTTTCTTATGAGAACTTTGTGGTTATACTTTTATGTTCCAACCACCCGCTTCGCTGGAGGCTGGTCGACACGGATTTTTAATTTTTTCTCCGCGTCTTTGCGCCTCCGCGAGAGACTTTTTTAAAAATTCCCCGACCAAACATGCTTGACACAAAAAGAGTAAAAATGAGCAGAATAATACTCCGGTATTAAGATGATTGAAATAGGCAGAATAAAACTCCCGTCCCCCCTGGTGCTTGCCCCCATCG
>DAISJZ010000195.1:0-3473 GCA_036821145.1 Spirochaetota bacterium | reverse complement strand
TAAGGATACTTGGCAGAAGTCACGCACATAGAAAAGCCATGTTTGAAAATATGGTTACTTCCCTCTTTGATCATGAAAGAATTATTACAACAAAAGAGAAAGGGAAGGAGCTTAAAATCGTTTCTGAAAAGCTTATAACAAAAGCTAAGAAGAATATCGTTATTCCTGATTCTGAACCTGAAAAGAAACTTCATAACAAAAAAGAGGTTTTCAGAGTTATTAAAAATAAGGATATTGTTAAAAAACTTTTCGATGATATTGCACCAAGATTTAAGGACAGGAAGGGCGGTTACACCAGAATGTATCTCCTTGGAAGAAGAGATGGTGATGCTGCTGAAATGGCTGTTGTTGAATTAGTTGAAAGAAAAGCAAAAGTTGTTGAACCTAAAAAAGAAGTTAAGAAAAAAGATAAATAATCTAAACAGTATTTTAATATAATAAAAAAGCTTCAGAAATTTCTGAAGCTTTTTTATGTATGAGTAATATAAAAATCAGGAGTCTTTTAAACCAAGTTTATCCATTGTTTTCTTTCTTCTGGCAAGCTCGACAGTATACAGCAATTTAACATTATCAACAGCATCTACTTTGAATTTTTCAGGGATCCTGTCATCAAAAATTGGTGTCAGCTGATCTTTTCTTATCTGATATTTATCGAGTATATTTCCTGCGTTGTGCTGGTTCTTTACTCTGTAAATTTCCAGTGCGCTCTCTTTTCCTATCCGGCACATTTTGATGACATTCATATATCTATCTATTACATAATTAAGATTTTCTGTTTTGATTTTTTTTCTGCTTTTTATGAATTTTATATCCTCCCCTTCATGCACCCGTTTGGCTTCATGGTAATGATAAAATCCGTTTTTCAGGTATCTTTCAATTTTAGCTGCATCAAAATAAAAATGGTAATCCTTGGCTGAAAATTTTTCATCATATGGCATAACGTCTTTTAGTGGATCAAAAGGTTTATTGAAATATGAAGCATAACCGTTACGTCTGTCAAGTTCGAGAAAAATTTCGATGGATTTATTGTCTTCAATAGTCGATTTCAGAAGTTCATTGGTCCTTTGCAAATAAAGAGCTGAAAGCTCTTCCATCATATTCATTATTTCTATTTTTAAATTATAAAATTTAGCTGCTGAATCATCGAAATTCTGTCCATAATATTGCAGGCTTGCATCCTCATAGTTTTTTGTAATGGATTCCATTGCTTTCTGGTTGGATTCATTGCGGAAATTAGAGATCATAGGTTTTAGTTCACGTAGAATCTTTGTTGTATAATAATAGTCTTTACTTGATCTTTCAGCAACAGATATAGGGTAAGCAGCTGTTCCTGTGAGCAGTATTATCAGGAGTATCTGGAATAGCCGTCCTGCTTTTTTCATTTTATGCCTCACAAAGTGGATATTTATAGTCATTTAATTTTCGACAGATAAAAAAGGGTTCTTAAACAGAAAATGTTATATTATTAGTAATAAATTATTTTAGAATTTCCTGTATATACTTAAACAAATTTTTTTTAATTATCACTTTAAAAAAATAATTGTATCGATTTGTATATCGTGGATAGTAGTATCCAATCATTATGGTCTGAACATAGTATCAGGTATAATATTTGAAAATAAACCTCTGGAGCACCGGATGGACGATTCGAAAAAGATTTCATTCAGACAGAAAAATCAGACTCTATGCCCTGTTTGCAGAAATGAGTTTTACAGGGAGGAGATGTTTACCGGCGGCGGGCGGCTTATTGTGGAAAAACTCACAGATGAGTTGAGAAGGGTTTATAAAGAAAGTAAGAAATTCGGTAAAATATATCCTCTTGTATATTTGCTCAACGTATGCCCGAACTGTTTATTTACAGCATATCCAAAGGACTTCAGCGAACTGACAGATGCAGAAATCAGCAAACTACAGGAAATGAGACCTGCGAGAATTAATGCTGTTAATAAATTTTTTGGTGAACTCGATTTTAAAGCTGATAGAAACCTGATGCTTGGAGCAGCTTCTTATATGCTTGCTGTTGACTGTTACAATGTCAGGCGGAAAAATGTCGCTCCGACTTTTAAAAAAGCAGTATCCTCTTTAAGGGGGGCATGGCTTTTTTCTGATCTTGCAAATGAATACCCCGATCTCCCTTATAAAAAAATGTCTCTCTTTTTCTATAAAAAAGCGCATGAATATTATCTCCAGGTTATTGAATTACTACAAAACGGGAATGAGCCGGCAGATGCAGCAGGGAATATGGGGCCTGACGCTGATAAAAACTGGGGTTATGAAGGGATACTATATGTAATGGCTGTTTTAACTTTGAAGTTCGGTTCCCGCGAAAAGGACATTGATAAAAAAATAGATCATTTTAATACCTGTAAAAAGTATTTAAGCAGACTTTTTGGAGCAGGAAAATCATCGAAAGCAACCCCCAGCGATCTCCTTGATAAAACAAGGGATTTGTATGATAAAATAAATGAATCTCTTGCACAGTGGGAAGCGGAGAAGAATTCTTGACCCGTTATGCTCTTTTACTGCAATATGACGGCACTGATTTTAACGGATGGCAGATTCAGCCGGAGGGCCGCACAGTTCAGTATGAAATTGAGAAAGCATTAAAAATACTTTCAAAAAAAGATGTGAGGATTACTGCTTCAGGCCGAACTGATACCGGCGTTCATGCACTGGGGCAGGTTGCACATTTTGACGCTGATTTTAATATCCCTCTTGATAAACTGTGCATTAGCCTGAATGGTATACTTCCGAAGGACGTTTCGGTTAAAAATGCCTATCGTGTGCCTGATGATTTCCATTCAAGGTTCTCTGCTGTTAAACGAGAGTATCTATATCTGATCTACAGATATCCGCTCAGAACTCCATTCATGACATACAGGGCTATGTGGGTAAACCATCCCATTGATATTGATTATATCAGAAAAGTATCCTCGTATCTTGTGGGGGAAAAGGATTTCTGCTCCTTCTGTAAAAAAATTTCTTCTGAAAAAGGAACAATCAGAAAAATTGAGGCTATAGAGGTTACAGAATCTGATGATGTAATAAGAATCAGGTTGAAGGCTAATGCTTTTCTGCACAATATGATAAGGATAATAGTTGGTACCATTGTGCAGATGTACCGGGAAGAAAGGGATCCTCTGTTTATTAATGAAATACTGGACAGGAAGGATAGATCTTATAGCGGTTTTACAGCTCCACCTTACGGCTTATATCTTAATGAAATAACATATAACCCCCCTTTAAGTTATTATGAATCAGCATTCTGATTGTTTGAATAAAAAATGAAACATTTAAAGCCTGGAATGGTATAATTTAAATAGTGAACTAATTCACTTCTTTATTTATGCAGAGTTGTTAGTGATTTTAATTATTGACATTATCAAGTCGTGAATAAAGATATCAAAAATTTATTAATCCCGGTTAATCCTGAAAATGAGAAAACATTTTACTGTTTTATGTGTATTTTTGCT
>DAISJZ010000194.1:0-3569 GCA_036821145.1 Spirochaetota bacterium | reverse complement strand
AGGGCGGGCACGAGATAGGCGTTCTCTGGGACGCAGCCTGGACACTGTTCAGGTAATAAAGGTTTTATGATGAAAGCAGCATTACATGCTGTTTTCATCATAATTATATAATCATGAACAGGGTACACCGCATAGGTTCTGAATCAACCTCAAAGCTGCTGATTGAATTCTCTCTCCCGGCCATAGTGGCAATGTTAGTTCAGTCAACCTACAGTATCATTGACAGGATATTCATAGGTAACGGCGCAGGTACTGCGGCAATCAGCGGTATAACCCTGTGCTTACCAGTAATCGCCATATTCATGGCATTCGGAATGCTCATAGGCATTGGAGGAGCTTCACTCTACTCTCTCTGCTTAGGAGAAGGGGAAAACTCCGGATACAGAAAAATTCCGGGAAATACTTTTACTCTCCTTTTAATTATTTCATTATTCCTGAGTTTAGTTACATCGCTTTCCCTCAATGAAATTCTTATTTTTTTCGGGGCGAAGGGGGAATCACTCATCTATGCCTCTCAGTATCTTAAAATACTCCTTATCGGATTGCCGCTGCAGACAGTGGGATACGGTATGAATAATTTTATCCGTGCCAAAGGGAGGCCGGGCATGGCAATGGCAACCATGCTCATCGGCTCAATATCAAATATTATATTAGCGCCTCTGTTTATTTTTACACTTCACATGGGAATCAAAGGCGCGGCAGTCAGTACTGTTTCAGCACAGCTGATATCATGCCTGTGGGTATTAAGTTTCTTCAGGTCAGGGAAAAGCATTATTAAGCCGGGATCTCCCATACTTATATTATCAATAAAAACATCTATGAAAACTGCTGTAATGGGTCTGGGGCCCTTCATAATGCAGATCGGAACCTGTGTGGTTGCTGCGGTTTATAATCATCAGCTCATGATTTACGGTAACGGTCCTGCTGTTGCTGTTTACGGCATTATGCACTGCATAATGGTTTTTCTGCTTATGCCTGTTTTAGGGATCAGCCAGGGGGCACAGCCCCTTATCGGATATAATTACGGTGCAGGGAGAATCCTCCGGGTCAGGGGGCTCCTCTTTAAATCAGTAACGGCTTCAGCTTTTATACTTCTCTGCGGCTTTATAATTGTACTTTCATCACCCGGTTTTTTTATCAGCATATTCAACCCTGCAGACATGGAGCTCCGGTCAGCAGGAATTCATGCTCTCAATATATTTATATCAATGGTTCCACTTGCAGCACTGCAGATATGTGCAAGCGGTTATTTTCTTGCAGCAGGGAAACCGAAACAGGCCGTACTGCTCACTGTGTCAAGGCAGATTATTTTTCTTCTCCCAATGATAATGATATTGCCCCGTTTTTATGGAGTAGACGGGATATGGATGGCTGCTCCGGTTTCGGATATGGCAGCTTTCCTGCTGACTTTGTTTATTCTTTTCAGAGAACTACAGGAATTAAAAAAGAAAAATCTATTATTTCATCAGATAGAGAGAGCATAGATCGAATTCCCCTTCATTAACTGATTTTTTATAAATTTTATTGACACTTTCCCCACCCTCCTGATTATAGAATTCAACTACAGAAGGAGTACTACATACATGAAATCAGCAGAATAACTGGAAGAGTGTAATTCAGACAGAATTCTCTCTTTCGCATCGGAACCAGCCGGAAGATCTCAGATTATGGGAACGGCACACCACGGATTCAGGAGAGTTTTATGTCATCAGTTAATCTAAGATTTATCAATGTTTCTTTTTCATACAACACAACTTCAGAGAATATTATATCCTCGCTGTCAGTACATTTCTGCAGCGGATGGACAGGCATTGCCGGGCCCAATGGTGCGGGGAAAACCACAATCGCGAAACTCGCATCTGGGATTCTCATTCCTTCAGGAGGATTTATAGCAGGTACCCCACGGGAGCTCATATCTGTTTACTGCAGGCAGGAGACCGAATTTCCGCCGGAATTCGCGAAGGAGTTCATGAACAGCAGCTGCAACAGGTCCGGGGAACTGAAATCGCTTCTGGGGATAGGAAGCAACTGGCTGGAGAGGTGGCTTACACTGAGCCATGGAGAGAGAAAGAGATTTCAGACCGGGGTTTCTCTCTGGCTTGAACCGCATCTGCTCGCCCTTGATGAACCTACAAATCACCTTGATGCAGGAGCAAGGGAACTCATATTAAAGGCGCTTAAAACATACAGAGGGACAGGCCTGCTTATAAGTCATGACCGGGAACTCCTTGACGCACTCTGTTCAAACACTCTTTTCATACGGCCCGGAAGCGCGGTGATGCGCCCGGGGGGGATATCCTCAGGACTCGAACAGGAACGGATTGAAGAGATGAACAGGGAGAGGGAATTTAAACTTGCGTCCGCTGAGTTCAGGAGAGTCAGGAAAAGCCTAAATTCATTGAAACAGAAAGAGAACAGCAGAAAGGAGTCAATCTCTAAAAAGAATATAAGCAGGAATGATCATGACGCAAAAAGCAGGGTGGATCTCGCCCGCCTGACAGGAAAGGATAAAACCGCCTCCAGGAAGGTGAAGCTTCTGGAGAACAGGAAGGAGTCTCTGAAAGGTGAAGCGGAATCAAAATATTTCAAAGCAAGGAGAATTGACGGCTTCACCTGTACAGGGGAGAGGTTCAGGGGTGACAGGATTTTGTCAGTCCCTCAGGGAATTATCACCATGAGTAAAGAACGCTCCCTGGAGATTCCGGAACTGAACATCCTCCCGGGCAGCAGAATTGGAATTACAGGTGATAATGGAACCGGGAAAAGTACTCTGCTCCTTCACATAAGGTCTCTCATTAAACTTCCGGAAGAGAAAGTAATCCTGATTAAGCAGGAGATAAGCCGGGATGAATGGGCTGTTACTGCTTCTGCCATCAATATGCTATCGGGGAGTGATAAAGGGGAACTCCTCTCGGTTGTTCACAGACTCGGCTCAGAACCGGAGAGAGTTCTTGAAACCGCAATGCCGAGTCCCGGCGAAATAAGGAAGCTTATACTGGGTCTGGGCCTTCTTAAAACCCCCTCTATCATTATGATGGATGAGCCTACAAACCATATGGATCTCCCTTCGATAGAATGTATAGAGGAAGCGCTTTCAGGATTTGAAGGTGCGCTTGTATTAGTAAGCCATGACCACAGATTTCTGAAAAAATTAATAACAGATGAATGGCATCTTAGCGGAGTGAATGGACGGACTGTTCTATCGTCAGTATTATACTGATATACCTGATTCCCATTTATTTTATTTTTTTTGAAATTATTATTGACTGAAACCTGCCATTGAACAATTGTCCATTCGGCTTATATTTCTCCGTCTTTTGCTCACATATGATTGATTTGATCATATTCCAGCGGTGCAGTACTCATAAAGGTAATCACCAGAAGAAGAGAATAAATACGGATAAGGTTAAAACCGGATAGAAGTCTGCTTTTATCCGGGGAATAACACTGCGAGCCTGTTCATTTTTTAACAGGGCTGCGCAGTGCATACAGAGTGCTGATTTTTATACGGACAGATAATGAAGATTAGAAAAATAAATAAAAACGAAATTAAATACGCGCAGGATCTA
>DAISJZ010000193.1:1828-3702 GCA_036821145.1 Spirochaetota bacterium | reverse complement strand
GCTGCGGCGGCCTGTGTATTCTGATTTATCTGTTCAACAGTTTTTGACATCTCCTGGTTTGTCATCATCTGCTCGTTAGTGGAAACTGAAATTGAATCTGACATCTCGTTAACTTTCTTTGTGCTTTCAAGCACCTCCCTGCTTGATTCAGCCTGCCGGGATGCAGAGTCAGTAATTTTCCGCACCAGTTCCTCTGTCTGGGCGATATATTCAATAATCATGTTGAATGCCCTTCCGGTCTCATCAACGTAGCTCCTCCCCTTTTCAACCTCCCTGAGCCCGGCATTAACAAAATCAGTTATCCCCTTTGCGCTCGCGGCTGTCTGATCAGCAAGCTTTGATATCTCCTCAGCAACAACAGCAAAGCCCCTGCCATGCTCACCTGCCCTGGCAGCTTCTATTGATGCATTAAGAGCAAGAAGGTTCACCTGGTCTGATATATCACTTATGAGACGTACAGTGTCCGCAATCTTTTGAGTGCTCTCGTCAATATTATTCATACCTTCAATTGTATTCTGCATAAGCTGCTGGCCGTTACCTGCCTGCTCAGTGGTTCCTCTGGCTGCTTCAAGTGCCTTCTCAGCATAACCCGCCACAGTTTCATTATCACTCCGGAGCTGTTCCATGGCATTGTATGTTGTCTTTGCAAGTTTAGCCTGCTCCTGCGCATTTATATTGATAAGTTCAATTGAACCGGAAACCTCTTCAAGAGACGCGGATGCCTCCTCCACAGATGCGGCCTGTGTCTGTGCGCTGTCTGACATTTTACTGCTGGTTATGGCAAGCTCATGGGCGGAGCTTGAAAGCTGCACTGCCGCCTTGAGAGCTGTGGTTATTGTTCCGCGGAGCTTTCTCTGGAACTGTTTAAAATTCCGGATCATCTCTCCGAATTCATCAGCAAGGAAATCAGTGCTTTCAGCAGTTAAATCACCCTCAGCAAGACGCTCAAGGACTCCTATTGTATTCTGTATCGGGAGAGAGAATCTCTTAGCTATGTATCTTATCATCAGATAAAGCATAAGAGCAAGGCCTACAAGCGCCGCAAGCAGCTCTATCAGTATATACCGAAGCTTGTTAACAAAATCATTTCTGTCCATGGTGAAAATCAGCATCTGCCGCACAAGCGGAATCGAAGTTTTATAAGAAAGCACATCCTTTCCGCTGAATGTATAACCGAAAAACCTGTTCTCGCTTTCTGTCAGAAGCCTTGAGATATTCTTTATTTTTTTTCCGTCATCGATTACATCCTTTCCAATTACCTTTCCGATATTTGAGCGATCAGGGTGAAAAAGAACTTTACCTTCGCCTGAAAGTATAAGGAACCTTCCAGAATCAATAATTTTTTCATCGGTAAGTACTCCCTCCATGCGGTCCAGAAGAATTGTTGCCCCTATCATTCCTACAGTTTTACCTGTACTACTCTTTACAGGCACAGCAGCAACCATAATCATCCGGCCTGTCTGTTTATTAACCACTGGATCAGAGTAAACTTCAACTCCAATGCCTGTCACCCTTTTAAAGTATTCCCTATCGCTTATATTCCTGGTTTCTCCAAGACTGTTTGGTGCATTCCCCTGAAGATTCGCGGCGAAATACATCTCTATATCACCGCCGCGTTCTTCATGGATGTTTTTCAGAAATTCCGACATCTCACGAAGATTCATATTTCTTATTTCAGATGCTTTTGCATAAGCACGAAGCTGAACAGCAGTCTTCTCAAAAAGTGAGCCGATGAACACACTGTTTTTCTGAACCCTTGCTGATATATTTGATGAATACATTTCATAAGTCTGGTTATAACTGATCCTGTAAATGCCCACAGCGGCAAAAATCAGAAGAATCATAATTCCTGAAAGGATCGGGATCACCATCTT
>DAISJZ010000193.1:0-1728 GCA_036821145.1 Spirochaetota bacterium | reverse complement strand
ATCAAGGCTTTTTCTGGTTCAATACAGATAAACGGGGCCACAATTCCCGGAGTAGGGATTATTAAATTAAATAGTGGCGACGTAATCGAAACAGCCGGCAACTCTTTCTGTGATATAATGATTGATGATAAAAAAATTATCCGCATAAGGGAGAATTCAAGGGTTATATTGAATCTTTCATCCGGTGAAAGCTCATTGCAAATTGATAAAGGCCTCATTACAGTTGTTACAAAAGAGAAGTTTTCATCCGAAGGAAGATACAGAATAACGACACCGGTACTCTCCGCTTCAATCAAAGGAAAATCTTTCTGTGTTAAAGTTGAAAATGAAAAAAGTACATATCTATGCCTCTGCAGCGGAATGATCAATTTTTCCGGCGGGGATATTTTATCTGACAATCACAAATCCTGGAAATTTATCCGCGCTGATGACGGAAGCATAATAACTGAGCCTGACCCCGGAATGCTTTATCATAATGATTTCGGAATAGAGCAGATGGCGCGTATAATAAAGGAATAATATTCACAAAGACTTGCCGTACAGCAGAAGTTCAGTATATTTATCTAATAAACGATTAAATTCAACCGGAGTATATCAATGAATAAAATAACTGGCATTTTCATATTTGTATTTCTGATTTCATGCGGTAAAAGCGGTGAGATAAAAACAGTCATCACAGCTTTTTCCGGCCCGGTAAAGGTAAACAGTATCTCCTTAACTGCAGCGGAAACTGCAATTAAACCCGGTGATATTATTGAAACAGGTGACAAATCATTCTGTGATATAATGATTAATGAAAAAAACATTCTGAGGATTAAAGAGAACTCCCGTCTTGTACTTCATGTCACGGCTACAGACTCATTCCTTAAACTTGAAAAAGGATGGCTTGGCGGAATTACCAGGGCAAAGTTTACAGAGGAAGGGAAATATAAAATTAACACCCCAACAGTGGCAGCAGCAATAAGAGGGACCTCCTTCTGTGTGAAAGTGGAAGATGAGAAGAATACCTACTTCTGTGTCTGCAACGGCACAATAAATCTTGCTGAAGCGGGTAAAGAATCGGGTGAAGATGTAACCGCCTCTCATCATGCGGCTAAAAGATTCACGCGGGATGCTGATGGAAGTATTAAAACAGACAGCAATCCCGGACTCCTTTACCATACAGATGAAGGGGTGGAGGAGATGGCTGCCATGATAAATGAAAAAATTGACTGGACACGCCCTGATTAAAATAACTTGACTGCAGCAGTATGAATGTTTTTATAACTTTTATAATGCATTATTCTATTGCAGTCTGAAAATTTAACAGGACGTATGACTGATGAATGATTTCCTCAACCTCAACTCTCTTATTGACATGGCTCTGAATGAAGACCTGCTCGATACAGGTGATGTCACCTCTGAAGCTATATTCACCGGTGAAACCTACTCCTATAAACTTGTTGCTAAAGAGAGCGGAATTCTCTGCGGCATAGATATTTTCATGAAAGTAATGCTGAGGATTGACAAAGGCATACTGATTAATACACACTTTAAAGACCGGGACATTATTGCCAGGGGAGACATCATAGCAGATATTTCAGGACCAGTTGTTTCAATTCTTAAAGGGGAGAGAACAGCGCTGAACTTCCTTTCACACCTCTCGGCAATTGCCACAAAAACTGCTCTCTTTGTAAAAGAGTCAGATGGCAAAGTTAAAATTCTCGACACGCGGAAGACACTCCCCGG
>DAISJZ010000192.1:0-3895 GCA_036821145.1 Spirochaetota bacterium | reverse complement strand
AAAAACATTTTCGGATATGACACCTTCCGCCCTCTCCAGGAGGAGATAATAACATCTGTACTCAATAAAAAAGACGCCCTTGTTATCATGCCCACCGGGGGAGGAAAATCGATCTGTTACCAGGTTCCCTCCCTTATATTTGAAGGTCTCACTGTTGTTGTATCGCCCCTGATCTCCCTTATGAAAGACCAGGTTGACCAGATGAAACATCTCGGGATTGAGGCACTGCTGCTGAACAGTTCACTGGCAAGAGATGAATATACAGAAAACATGAATCTTATCCGGAACAGAAAAGCAAAACTCCTGTATGTGGCCCCTGAAACTCTACTGAAAAATGAAATACTCGCTCTCCTTACATCGGTGCAGGTTGACTGTTTTGCCATTGATGAAGCGCACTGCATCTCTGAATGGGGACATGATTTCAGGCCTGAATACAGGATGATTGCACAGGTAAGGAAGAGATTCCCCGGTGCAGTATGTATAGCTCTCACCGCAACAGCAACTGAGAGAGTACGTGAAGACATAAGAAAATCCCTTGAACTGAAAGTATCATCCACATTCATAGCCAGTTTTAACAGGGAAAACCTTGTATACCGTGTAACGCCGAAAAACAACCCCCTGCAGCAGACACTGGATTTTCTTGATGAGCACAAAAATGAATCAGGGATAATCTATGCCTTCTCCCGGGACAGCGTTGACCGGTTATACCTCAGCCTTAAAAAGCATGGCTATTCTGTGAAACCATATCATGCAGGACTATCAGATCAGGAGAGGCGCGAAAACCAGGAGCTGTTTCTTAAAGATGAAGTTCAGATAATCGTTGCAACAATCGCTTTCGGCATGGGGATACACAAAACAAATGTCCGCTTCGTAATTCACTTCGACTTACCGAAAAGCATCGAGGCATACTACCAGGAAACAGGTCGCGCCGGACGTGATGGAGTGAAGTCCACATGCCTTCTTCTGTACAGCTACTCTGACGTGCATAAAATCAGGCATTTTATAAAAGAAAAAACTGACGAAACAGAAAGGAGAGCTGCTGAGGCCCAGCTCAGTGCAATGACGGATTACGCGGATTCAACTTCATGCAGGCGAATCCCTTTAATAACATATTTTGGAGAGGAGTACAGCGCCGGAAATTGCGGTATGTGCGATAACTGCATCTCTCCACCGGCAATGAATGATGATATTACTGTTCAGGCACAGATGTTTCTTTCATGCATAAAACGGACAGGTGAGAGATTCGGCGCGGGGCACATCATTGATATTCTGCGCGGGTCAAAGTCTAAAAAAATTGAGGATTTTCAGCACAGCGCTCTTTCAACTTACGGTATAGGGAAAGATATTTCAAAAAGTTCATGGCAGAGTTTAGGTCGGCAGTTCATCAGGAACGGTCTTCTTGTTCAGGATATGGAGAGTTTCGGTGAGCTGAAAATCACAGATAAAGGGTACCGCGTGATGAAGGGTGAAGAGATAATTGCCGGCACTCTGATCGAAAGTAAACCGGAGAAAAAATCTGCCGCAGCGGGAGATGATTATGACATGGAACTTTTCGAACTCCTGCGTGAAAAAAGAAGAAAACTTGCGGCAGAGGAGAATGTTCCGCCGTATATTATTTTCTCTGATAAAACACTTATGGCAATCGCCTCTGCGTATCCGCAAAATCATGAATCCCTTATTCAGATACACGGGATAGGGAGCAATAAACTTCAGAAATATGGAGATGATATCATCGCTGTTGTGCGTGAATACTGCTCAGGTAAAGATATTACAGAAGAGATGATTGCACCGGTTGAACAAAAGCCCCGTGAATATCTGAAAACTCCGAGGCATATACAGATAGGTGAGATTTATAACTCCGGCATATCTGTCGCTGAGATGGAGGAGACTGAAGGTATAAAAATAAAAACAATTCTTTCCAACCTGTATAAGTATGTACAGGAAGGATACAACATTAAAGCTGACGGTTTACGCCCGCTCCTCCCGGCTGACGATGATTTACTCCGGGCAATAACTGCAGCCTTTAAAAAGCATAGTACAGAGTATCTTAAACCTGTTTTTCTTGAAATAGGAGGAGCAGTTGATTACGAAACACTTGAAGTGTGCAGGCTCTATTATTTAAGTAATGAATAAAAGATTACTATTGAATTAGTACTCAATTTGTGATACGGTTTTGTCGCAGACAAATACCGGAATCACAGGTTTTAACATCAATTATTGAGAATCTGTCATTGCAAGGAGCTTTAGCGACGTGGCAATCTGTTAAGGCTGGAACTTTTAAATATTACAGGCATCATTCCTGCTACAAACAGGCTGCCACGGCATTCCATTCCTCGCAGGGACAATATCTATCGCAAACAGCTACAATATATTTCCCCAATCAAATAAAAAGTTGCAACTTTTATCACCTTACTAATGTCTTCATTCTTAGTCTTAATACTTTAAATAATCTAAAAAAGAGAGAACAACTTAAATGCACCGATATCTGCCTCCAGGATTCACCGCTGTTTTTATGCTTACACTGCTTATAATAAACACTATTTTCTGTGCCATACAGCTCTTCCCCCTTGCTTTTATCAAATTCATCATACCTCTACCATGGTGGAGAAAAATTACAGGCAAGGTGCTTGTGAGAGTGGCAAACAACTGGGTATTTCTGAATTCATTTGTAATCACTCACGCATTCCCGGTTGAGTGGAATGTCCAGGGAACTGAAAAGCTCAACAAAAACGACTGGTACCTTGTAATATCGAACCACCAGTCATGGGTTGACATTATTATACTCCAGAAAGTCCTTTACGGTAAAATACCGTACATAAAATTTTTCCTGAAGAAAGAGCTCATATGGGTCCCTGTACTTGGCCTCGCCTGGTGGGCTCTTGACTTCCCTTTTATGAAGCGTTATACAAAAGAGGAGGTTGCGAAGAACCCCTCACTCAAGGGTAAGGATATAGAAATCACCCGGAAGGCCTGCGAAAAATTCAAGACTGATTACGTTACAATCATGACCTTCCCTGAAGGTACACGATTCACTGAAGAGAAACATGACGCGCAGAAATCTCCGTACAAACATCTTCTTAAACCTAAAGCCGGAGGGATATCCTTCACCATATCAGCAATGGGTGATAAAATTCACAAGCTCCTGAACATGACAATTGTCTATCCTGAAGGTGCTGGAACCATGTGGGATTTTTTATGCGGAAGAATACGGAAGATTGACGTATTTGTTGAAACAATGCTTATCCCTGATAAATTCGTCAATGCTGACATTGAGGATAAAAAATTCCAGACGGAATTCAATGAATGGCTCAATGGAATATGGAAGCAGAAAGATAAACTGATAGACTCACATCTTGAAAAATAATAAATCTATTCAAGCGGAGTACCGAAATCGTATCTCCGCTTAATATATTTCATTATAACCGACGTTTCAATCTGCTCAATGCCGTCTATGTGACTGAGCCTGTTATACACCAGGTCATTCAGCGCATCAAGATCACTGACAACAAACTCCGCGTTTAAATTAAAGCGCCCTGTTGTAGCAACAATGTACCAGAGCTCCCTGAAATTGCGGAGCTCTGCGATAACATTATCCATCTTCTTCATGTCAACTGTAATGTACAGGTCACCTGTAATCTCAAAGCCAAGTTTCAGGGGATTCCCCACAGCCACAATCTGAATGATTTCATCCTCTGTCAGACGTTTTATTCTTCCGCGAACAGTGGCCTCTGACACATCGAGCATTTTTGCAATGTCAGTGTTACTCATACGGCCGTCACCCTGCAAAACAGAGATTATCTTCGCATCAAGTTCATCAATGTTGCGCTTGTCAGACACAGCTCACCTACTCGTATGAATGTTCCTTGTCAGGGAAACTCCTCTCCTTCACTTCCCT
>DAISJZ010000191.1:0-3969 GCA_036821145.1 Spirochaetota bacterium | reverse complement strand
AGTGGGTAGCAGGGGAGGCCATGAAGGACAAAGGGTTCTACAGCAAGCCTATGTTCCCGAGCGGTCCGAATATGCTTCAGACAGCAGCCATAGCGGCAAGCCTAACAGGGCAGCCCTGGGCAGCAATACTTGTAGCCACAGCAACAAGCGGAATCCAGATGGCAGACGGCACAATGACATGGAAGCAGGCAGCATTCCAGGTAGGGGTAACAGCAGCAACATCGGCAATCGGTGTTGGAGCAGCAAAACTCGGAGATATGGCAGGAGCAGCAGCAGGGAGCGCTCTTGCGGGTAGTGCAGTAAAGGCCACAACCGTATCTTTTGGAAATACCCTTGTATCAGGAGTGCAGCTTGAAGGCGGGGGCTTAGGCTGGGACGGAGACCGGATGACAAAAATGAGCACCTGGACATCAGCCGGAGTTAATGCAGTAACTTCAACAATAACGCAAAACTACTGCAGCAGCGGAATTAGCAAGGCATTAGTGGGAGGAATAGGGAGCGGCATATCACAGGGACTGACAACGGGTGACTGGAAGGAGAGCATGGTTACAGGAGTCAGGGGGAGTGCCGCAGGGTACCTTTCAGGGCAGCTTGGAGGGGTATTGGGAGATACAACAGGCCTTGGGGGGAGTGCAGTGGACAACTTTCTTAACTACAGCATGCGGAAGATGTTAGGGAGCAAGGAGGAGTTCAGCTGGGATATGATTGCTCAGAATAACGCTGTGGGGGAGATGATGAGTAATTATATGTCGGAGTTTTTATCCGGCCCCCCTGTTGATATGGCTGCAAAGAGAAAGGATGAGATGAAGAAGTTAGGTTTCACAGATGAGGAAGCTGACACTATACTTGAGAACGAGATGGGATTAGCTGCAAAACAGCAGAGGGACTATGATAAACTTGGCTTTCTTGATAAGCTTGAGACATCAGTTGGCGGGATGTACCTGTCTATGAAGAATGACATGCTGAACCTTGGCAGGGATATGGGCAAGCTTACAGAGACAATAAAAACAGGGGTAACAGCGGCTGCAAAGGGTGTTTCTGACGCAATGAGCGCAGTAGTTGCGGCAGCAGGAGCATTGGGAACAAGCGTTGAGAGGATGTTTACAGGAGCAGTTAGTGCAGAAGGCAGAGTTCTCGGGTATGAACCGGATCGCGACGGAGATACAGTAGACATGCCTGAACTGAGGAAGAACACCAATGCGGAGAAACTTATACGTAATCTTGCATCAAACCATGAAATACCGGCAGAGGCAATGACAGAGATGATGTTAGTTGCTAACGGTGTGGAAACAGTGGAGGAACTGCAGGAGATGATAAGAAACGGGGATCAGCTGAAGGCCCTTGACGGTTTTGGATGGGAGACTGGTATGCAGGGGGAGTACTATGCGGATTATGACAGGATGTTGGCGATGCAGAAGGCGATGCGTGATATAAATGCAGGTTTAAGGCAGGCGGAGCTTGGGACACATGGTGAAGCTAATGCTCTTTATGAGCAACAGAATAGTGTTTTTTCTTTGGGTGATCGAAGTTACGGAGTTGGTGGAATATCGGGTGGTGCATTACTTACTTGTGGTATAGGTTCTCTTGGGGGAGATCTACAACTTTCATTTTTTGATGAAGAACGTGATGTAATGTAACCGTCAAATTCTCCCCATCTTAACAAATCCATCAGAATAATACATACTGCCTGAAAACAGGAGGCAGTATGAAACCAGGAACAGAATATCAAAAAAGCCATGTCATAAACTGGAAGAGAAGCGGTCTCTCCATGAAGCAGTATTGCAAAGAGCAAAAAATATCCTACTGGAGTTTCCGCGAATGGAAGATAACATGGGATTCAATTAAAAGCAGCGGACTGGTAGAGGTGCCAGTCTCACTGTGCAGTAAACCGGGAGAAAATGAACCGCTGGAAATAATTCTGAAAAATGGATTGAGAATATTAGTGAAAGAAAATTCAGGAACATACCGCCTTAAAGAGATCATCTCAATACTGGAAGGTCTTTCATGAAAATAGATTACAGCAAAGTAAAGATATACGTTAAACCCGGATATACGGATATGAGGAAACAGATCAATGCGCTGTCAGTATATGTGGAGGAGGAATTAAAAAGTAATCCGCTCAGTGGGGATCTGTTTATCTTCTGCGGGAAGACAAGGAGGAGACTGAAAATACTATACTGGGACAGAAACGGATTTTGCATGTGGCAGAAGAGGTTGGAGCAGGACAGATTTCCATGGCCGCTTCACGGAGAAGACGTTAAGGAAATAACGGAATCTGATCTGTCAATGCTGCTTGACGGGATTGATTTCTGGAATGCACATAGAGTATTAAAATTTTCAGCTGTATCATAAAAAGTGATATTAATTTTTCCGGCATCAATTAACATATGTTGTATGAAACATGATGTCAATACATTGCCCGATGACATGGAAGCCCTCAAGCAGATTGTCATTGAACAGGGTAAAATAATACAGGCTAAAGATTTAGAATATCAATTACTGGAAGAGAAGTACAAGACGCTTCAGCGGATGTTTTTCGGGAAGAGGAGCGAAAAGCTCACCCCGGAAGATGAATTTCAGTGTCTGCTTTTTAATGAGCCGGAGGATGGAGCGTCTTCAGAAGGTGAAATTTTCACAGAAAATGATAACAGCGATGTCACGGTTGTAAAGGAATACACAAGGAGAAAGACCGGCAGAAAACCTCTGCCGGCTGAGCTCCCGCGTGAAGAAGTAATTCATGATATCCCTGCAGAGGAGAAGAAATGCTCATGCTGCGGAAGTGAACGCAAAAGTATCGGTAGTGAAACTACCGAAGAGCTTGATATAATTCCGGCTGCAATAAAGGTAATCAGGCACGTGAGGCTTAAATATGGCCCATGTAGTTGTGACGGTTTTCTTCATTCAGGAGAGGCGGAGATAAAGACAGCTCCTGCTCCGAAAAGAATGATACCGGGAAGCATTGTAAGCCCCGGACTCCTTGCTTATACTGTAACATCAAAGTATGCGGACGCTCTTCCGTTCTACAGACAGTCAAAGATATTTGAACGAATAGGAGTTGAACTCTCCCGCGCCACACTGTGCAACTGGACAATTGAAGCATATGAAAAGATGACTGATTTTATACAGATATTTGAATCCGAACTTAAGAAAGGGAATTTTGTCCGCATGGACGAGACTACTGTGCAGGTCCTTCATGAGGAGAACAGGCGTCCCGAAAGTACATCATATATGTGGGTAAGTATCGGCTATCCTGAAAGAGGGAGGCCGCTGGTGCTATATCAATATTATCCGACTCGCTCTCAAAAAATACCCTATGATTTTCTTGAAGGATTTACCGGCTATCTCCAGACAGACGGATATGATGGATATAATTATGCCGTTTCAAAAAGAGGCATTACTCATGTCGGGTGCTTTGCCCATGCCCGGAGATATTTCTTTGACGCCTCAAAACTTAATAAAAAAGAGAGCCGGGCGCACAGAGCTTTGCAGTTTATAAGGCGTATATATGAAATAGAAAGTGAACTACGAGAGAAAAATCTCCCTGATGATGAATTTGTTGAACGGAGGAAAAAGCTCGTGGTACCAGTGCTTGATGATTTTTACAACTGGCTCACGGAAGCAAAGAACACTGTTCTCCCGTCGAGTAAAATCGGTGATGCTGTAAACTACACACTGAATGAGTGGAGCAAATTAATCAGATATCTAGATGCCGCTTTT
The DNA here is from genome assembly GCA_036821145.1 of Spirochaetota bacterium. GTDB lineage: Bacteria > Spirochaetota > UBA4802 > UBA4802 > UBA5550 > UBA5550. The sequence goes on along the minus strand of DAISJZ010000191.1, from coordinate 252 downwards.
TTAACTCCGGATAATAATGAAACAGAAAGGGCAATTCGGCCGTTTGTCATTGGCCGTAAGAACTGGCTATTTTCAAATACTCAGCGCGGAGCTAAAGCCAGTGCTGCGATGTATAGCCTTATTGAAAGCGCTAAGGCCAACAGGCTTGAGCCTTATGCGTATTTACGATTTCTTTTTACAAGGTTGCCGGAAGTTTCTAATAAGGCAGATTTAAAAGCTCTCCTTCCGTGTTACCTTTCGGCTGATCAGATT
>DAISJZ010000190.1:2200-4030 GCA_036821145.1 Spirochaetota bacterium | reverse complement strand
ATCCCCCTAACCCGGCATATAAGCATACATAAGTTTAATCCCTATACGGGCAAGTATTGCCTGTAGCCCCAGCGCTATTACTGAAAGAACAGTAATCGGCAGCAGCATGGCCTCCACTCCCCCGGCAATCTGTATATACAGCATTGCAGCAGTCACAGCAAAGAGAACCGCGCCGAGAATCATTTTCTTTTTAAGTGCAGGAGTTGATATCTTTTTAAACCTCACCTTCCCGTCAAAAACACCTGTTACGAAGGCCCCGAATACACTTAAAGGGAGCAGATAAACAAGCATCTCAACAGCAGCAGTAAGCCGTACAGCATAATGCAGAGGGAGCAGCATACTAAGAACAGCAAAGAACGGAATAATTGCCGAAACACCCTGGGGAATATGAAGAACGATCGGATGAATATCAATAGACATTATCAGCCGTCTCTTTTCAGAAATATTATACTTATAATCCTCAAATGCCTTTTTACCCACTCCGCAGGCAGGGCATATATCGGGAGCACCATCTTTATCCATAATATAACCGCAGGCACGGCATTTAAGATATTCCTTCATATTCAACCCTCCGGGATATTAATATAGCAATTCTCTATGGTGTTTATTATATTATAATTGCAAAACAGCAAGTCAAGATGTTTCCATGATTTTTACTGAACAAATAGTCAGCGCTCTACAACATATAAAAACAGGAACGCATAAATGAAAACAAAAATCTTAATTATACTGACAGCCGTATTTATAAACTCCTGCACAACAACAGGCACAAGGGAAACTCCGGACAGAATTGACTTCAGCCTCTACCAGGGGACATGGTACGAAATTGCCAGGCTCCCGAACCCCATTGAGGAGGGGTTGAAATGCATAACTGCGACATACAGCTATAACGATGACGGGATGCTGCTCCTTACAAATAAAGGTGTTAATAAAAACAATCCTGATGATATAAAGACACTTACAGGGAGAGCCTGGGTTCCTGATGCCGAACATCCTGAAAACCTGAAGGTGCAGTTTGTCTGGCCTGTTGTGACAGATTACCGCCTGATTCATATAGACCGCGAAAAGGGATACGCATTAATCGGTACACCATCGCGCAGATACCTCTGGTTCCTGAGCAGGACCGATTCAATACCTGAAGCAGAGATGGAGGACCTTAAAAAAATTGCATCAAAGAATGAATACAATATAGAGGGCCTTGTTTATGTTGAGCATGGATGCGGCAAACCGGTTCAGCCATGATTTTTATCCGGATTATACCTGCTTATAACTGAGGCGGCTGATGAAGGTACTGATTACAGGATCAACAGGGTATATCGGCAGACGATTACTTATGAGCCTGCTGAACTCTGGAAAAAGAATCTCCATACGGCTACTTGTATCGGACAGCAGACAGGTGAGCCCCGGTATAGCAGATAAAGTTGAAATCATCGAAGGAAACACCTTTAACAGCGAAGCACTTAAAGAATCCCTTAAAGGGATCCATACCGCATATTACCTTATACACTCCATGAGCTCATCTAAAGGCGACTTTGAGGATCTTGACCGTAAAAGCGCAACTGCATTTATCAATGAAGCAGCTGCCGCAGGAGTGAAGAGAGTTATCTACCTCGGAGGGCTGGGGGAGAGAGATTCAGCAAGCCGGCACCTGGCAAGCAGACAGGAGACAGGTGAGATACTCTCCGCGTATCCTGACAAAATCGAAACAATCTGGTTCAGGGCGGCAATTATAATAGGTGCGGGCGGTGCAAGCTTTGAGATAATCAGAAACCTTGTGGAGAAACTCCCTTTAATGATCGCCCCGGCATGGGTGAAAACCCTTACACAGCC
>DAISJZ010000190.1:0-2100 GCA_036821145.1 Spirochaetota bacterium | reverse complement strand
AAAACAGGGAGCAGACATGAAGTCTGAAAAGAAGTTCTGGGGGCTCCTTCTCATAGTATCAGCGCTCTTTATCATTCTGCTGACAATATTCCTCATGAATATAATCTACCCCTTTCATGTTCAGCAGATGAAGAGCAGGGCACGGGAGACAGTGAGCCACCTCCGTTTTGTTCTCCCGCATTTATCACCGGCAACACGGCAGGAGTACCTGGAAACAATCTCCCGTAAAACAGATGAACTGAGTTATCTCCTCCTTATGAATATCCATGGAGATGCACTTGCCCACAGCAACCCCATAAGGGTGGGGATGAACTTCGATGAACCGGGATTCAGGAAATGCCTTGCAACAGGAAAACGTATCGAACAGATATATCTCAGGGATCAGGATAAACCCGCTTCGCCATATCACAACGAAAAGACACTTGATATACTTGAGCCCTACTACTCTCTTAACGGAAAAATAGAAGGGGCGGTCAATGTAGGAATATCAATGAAGATAATCGAAGAAACCCGCAGGAATTATATCATAGTATCAATAGCGGGAACATTTATCTGGATTCTCTTCATTTCAGGTTTTGCCCTGATTCACACCCGCACAATGGCAATGAAGAGAAAAGCGGAAAAAGCCCTGATAGAAAGCGAAGAGAAGTACAGGTTCCTTGTTGAGAACTCCCACGACATAGCCTACACAATAGATACAGAGGGGATTATCACATTCATAGGGTCACAGGTAAAACGGTACGGATTCGACCCTGATGAACTAACAGGAAAAAGCATAACAGCTGTTATTCACCCTAAAGACTTACCGGAGGTTCAGAAAGTAGTGCAGGAATCGGTACACCAGGAGAGAGCGGGAGACGCAATCTTCAGGTTAAAAGATACGGGAACGGGGGAGCACTGGTTTGAAGCAAAGGGGAATGTTATCCGGGACCAGGAGGGGATACTTTCCGGCTTTTCAGGGATTATGAGGGACATTACAGAGAGAAGAGAGCTTGAGGAGCAGCTGCGCCAGTCTCAGAAGATGGATGTCATCGGCCAGCTCGCCGGGGGGATTGCACACGACTTTAACAACATGTTAGGGGGAATTATCGGCAGTGCAGAACTGCTGGCGATAAAAACAGAGGACACCCCCTCGCTGAAAAAATATGCTGATATAATACTTAAAGGAGCAGAGAGGGCATCAGAACTCACCAGGAACCTTCTTGCCTACTCCCGCAAGGCAAAATTCGTCACAAGGCTCACAGATATCCATGAGCCTATACTGGAGGCTGTTTCCCTGCTGGAGAGAACAATAGACAAACAGATTACAATAAAAACAGAACTTAAGGCCTCCCCTTCACAAGTTACAGGTGACCCTACCCTGCTGCAGAATGCAGTGATGAACCTTGGAATTAACGCAAGGGACGCCATGCCTGATGGCGGGATTATACGCCTAAAAACTGAAAACGTTGTTCTTGATGAACACTACTGTTCAACACACCCCGGCCTTTCACCGGGGGACTACATAGAAATTGAAGTATCAGATACCGGTGCAGGTATCCCGGCTGATATAATGGCAAGGATATTTGAGCCATTTTTCACCACAAAAAAATTCGGCCAGGGTACAGGTCTGGGCCTTGCAGCTGTATACGGAACAGTGAAGGAGCACCGCGGTGATATCACTGTCTACAGTGAGAGCGGGCGCGGAACAGTATTTAAACTTTTTCTCCCGGTTGACAACTCCACAGGAGAACATTCTACCGCACAAACAGAACAGCCGGTAACAGGGAGCGGATGCATACTCCTTATAGATGATGAGGCTATAATCAGGAATATAGCCTCGGCGCAGCTTACCCACTTAGGGTACGAAGTACTCATCGCGGAGGACGGGGAATCGGGGATAGATATATTCAGGCTGGAAAAAAACCGCATATCACTTGTTATACTCGACCTTGTAATGCCGAAGATAAGCGGCCAGGAGACACTGCGGAGGCTCCTTGAGATAGACCCCGCTGTTAAAGTCCTTGTTGCCTCTGGATTCAACTATCACGAAGATGAAAATAAACTCCCCGGACCCGGGGCAGCGGGGTTTATACAAAAGCCTTTCCAGCTCTTAAGACT
>DAISJZ010000189.1:0-4068 GCA_036821145.1 Spirochaetota bacterium | reverse complement strand
GGTTTGTCATTGATGAGGCGCACTGTTTTTCATCATGGGGGCATGACTTCAGGGTGGATTATCTCTTCATCGGGAAATTTATAAAACTGCTCCAGGAAGAGCAGCGGCTTTCACGGCCTATACCTGTTTCATGCCTTACTGCAACTGCAAAGCCTGCTGTAATTGAAGATATCAGGAAATATTTTCTTGAAACTCTTGATATTCAGTTGGAGGAGATATTTGTAGATTCAGCAAGAACCAATCTTGAGTACACCATTTATACCTGTGAAGAGGAGAGGGGTAAGATCGAACATCTTGCAGACCTCATAAGCAGGGAGACAGGGCCGGTCATTGTCTACTGCTCCCGCACTGCCACAACATCTATGGTTGCTGAAAAGCTCAGTAACTACGGCATCAGGTCCGCTGTTTATCACGGTAAGCTGAGCAGTGAAGATAAGAAAAGGAATATGAAGCTCTTCATGGATGGTGATGTTAATGTCGCGGTTGCCACCAACGCCTTCGGTATGGGTGTTGATAAGGATGATGTGTCTCTGGTTGTTCACTATGACATTCCATCATCTCTCGAAAACTATGCACAGGAGACAGGGAGGGCAGGGCGTGATCCCGGTATAGAGGCGAAGTGCTGTCTCCTCTTTGACAGTGATGACATTAAGAAACACTTTGAGCTTCTGCATGGCAGCAGGATAAATAAAAAGGAGATATCGGAGTTGTGGAGAGGAGTCAGGGACCTGACAAAAACCGCTGCAACTGTTTCAAGGTCCCCCCGTGAGATTGCAATGATGTCGGGCTGGGACACTGACCAGTATGATGTTGAGACCAAGGTAAAGACAGCACTGTCAGTTCTTGAGGAGAAGTCTTTCCTTGAACGGGGCTTCAACCGTGCTAAGGTTCACGCTGTGAGCCTCCTTGTGCGGGATGTTGAAACAAGCAGCAGGATGATTGATGCAGAGCCCCTAACCGATGCAGACAAAGTTCTGGCAAAATCTGTAATACAGCGTATTATAAAAGATGGCGATTCCAAAATTGATGAGATTGCTGATAGAGTGGACGCGCACAAAGATGATGTTGTCAGGATGATTGATCATCTTAAGCGGATGGAGATTCTCAATGATAAGGACATGGATCTCTCAGCTTATATCAACACTGCTGCTTCAAATAGCGTTAATAATTCTAAGGAGATATATAAGCGGTTCAGTAAAATTGAAAAGGCTTTTCTTGAATTCATGAAAGGGGAACCTGAAAAGCTCAGCCTTAAATCTCTCTGTTCAGAAATCCGTGAAGAGACAGGCCTGGCACTGACAACAGATGATATAAGGAGAATCCTGAATTACTGGGAGATTAAAAACCTCATTACCAAGAACCGTGTTGATCCTGTTTCATTGACTTATAAATTTACATATAAAGTATCATCTGACAAGCTTGTGGAGATAAGTGAATATATTAACAGATTATCCTCTGATATAATACAAATTCTTTATAAACGTGCTTCAGAAACCCGCAGGAGCAGCAACGAGACTAATACAGAAGTTCTTGTTAATTTTTCAGTATCCTCTCTGCGTAAAGACAGTGAGATGTTTGTAAAAAGCCGGCTTAATACTGCCCCTTCTGAGGATTTTCATAAGGCACTGGTCTACCTGAACAGCATAGGTGCAATCAGGCTGGACAGGGGATTCTTTATCCTCTATTCCCCCCTTACCATAACAAGGCTGGAGAAGAATACAAGGAGGCAGTTCTCTGATAAAGACTTTGAGATGCTTCAGAAGTTCTATGAACAGAAGGTTGAGCAGATCCATATTATGCAGAGATACGCTGTTCTTATGCAGGAGAATATAGAAAACGCCCGCCGTTTTACATCAGATTATTTTACCCTGACTCATGAGGAGTTCATTGAAAAGCATTTCAGAAAAGATGATGAGAAGGAGCAGATAACAAAGCCGATCTCCCAGGAGGCTTTTGTAAATATATTCGGACAGCTGAGCCCTGAGCAGTTAAGTATAGTAAATGATGTGAGGAACAAAAGGGTTCTTGTTGCCGCAGGCCCCGGGAGCGGAAAGACAAGGGTCCTTGTGCATAAGGTGGGTGCAATCCTTGCCACTGAGGATGTAAAACCTGAACAGTTTCTGATGCTTACTTTTTCACGTTCTGCTGTTATGGAGTTCAGGTCGCGCCTCTGGAATTTAATCGGTGATATAGCCCGTCATGTGGATATCTTCACATATCATTCATTCTGCTTTCATCTCCGGGGAGTTACACCGCTTGAGGATGAACTCGGTTCAGTTATAAAAACCACAATTAAAGAGATAGATGATGGGAACCTCGATGTTACACGTCTGAAGAATAAGGCCATACTTGTTGTTGATGAATTCCAGGATCTTAATGCAGAGGAATACAGTCTGATACAGAAGATTATAGAAATATCACAAGACCTTAGAGTCCTGGCAGTAGGGGACGATGATCAGAATATCTTCGGGTTCAGAAAAGCATCCAATGAGTACATGAACCGTTTTGTTAAAGATGGTGCGGTTAAACATGAATTGCTGACCAACTTCAGAAGCGTGAGCAATATAGTTCAGTACTCAAACCGTTTAAGAAAAAATATAAAATCAAGACTGAAGCAGGATGATCTTGTGGCTAAATCCAATGAAACAGGGCGCATCGGTATCTATAATTTTAGCTGCAATAAACTGATTATTCCCCTGGTAAACAAGGTCAGGGAATCGGGGGTGTACTCGGAAACTGCGATTTTAACCCGCACAAATGATGATGTTTCAATGATACATGCCTGTCTGAAACAGGAGGGGATACCTGCATTGCAGGGGAGCAGTGAAATTGATTTCAGAATAAAAGATCTGGCGGAGATATCGTTTTTTACAGCCCGTTTGAGGGAGACAGCTCATGAAATGGAGATACCTGCTGATTTATGGTCGAGCCTCCGTTTTGAGATAATGAAAACATATAGCAAAGCAAAACATGTAGACCAGGCTCTTGCAATTATTGACAGGTTCAGGGAAACATACAATCACCTGTTTTACAGTGACTGGATAAACTATACTCTTGAAATGCGGATCAATGATTTTACCACTGCCGGCAGCGGTATTATGGTATCAACTATACACAGGGCCAAGGGGCGTGAATATGATACTGTTTATCTCATGGCCCCTGATTATGATTTTACAACCGATGAGAACCTGCGTCTATTATATGTCGCTGTCACAAGGGCAAAGAGAAATCTTTTCATTTTCAGCAACAGCAGTTTCTTCGAATCTTTAGCAGATGAGGATGCTGTTATAGTTAAAGATAATGTCCGTTATGATGAGCCTGTGAATATATCGATTCATCTCAATTATAAAAAAGTTAATCTGCAGTTTTTTAAAAACGACAGGGTAATAAAAACACTTGAATCTATACACTCCGGCATACCTCTTCAATATAAAGAGAACGATCAGACTTTTTATGCAGGGGAGAGGCATGCATGCCTTATGTCAAAATCCGGAAGAGATGAACTCGGTTCATGGCTGGATAGAGGGTTTCGTGTCAAGGAGGCTGAAGCAGAGTACGTGGTAAACTGGTACTGTAAAGATGATAAGAAAACATATCCTGTTGTTCTGCCGAAAGTCAGTCTGGAGAAGGAGAGAGGAGGGCTTTGACCATGAGGATTACGAGGACAGGGTAACATACAGGGTTAATCCTGAATTAAACAGTTGCAGTATTGATGCCGGTGCATTTCTTAAAATATATAAGTAAAGCAGAGAAAAAATTTTAACTCTTTACGGGGAAGAACGTTATAGTTAATATAGTATATATTTCAGTGTGAGGTTAACAGAATGAACGCGTATAAACTATCAGCAAATGTACCGAAAAACAGGAAAATTTCAATAGATGTTCCTGCAAATATTCCGGAGGGGCCTGTTGAAATCATATTGGTATTTCAGGCACAGCAGAAAACTTCATCAAAAGCAATAATAGAAAAAGCATGCGGTTCTTTAAAAGGGAGCAGATTTAATACAGAAGCTTTTTTAAAACAGAAGCAGATGGATAAGGAGCTTGAACGCTGATGGAAGTATATTT
>DAISJZ010000188.1:0-4178 GCA_036821145.1 Spirochaetota bacterium | reverse complement strand
AATAAATTTTTCTCCTGGTATAGTTTCACATTTCATTAATAAACTGAATGTTTTTTTTACAATTCCGCTATTACTAAAACGGAGAAATAAAATGAATGAACAAAAACACCGCAAAATTTCCACAAAGTATCTTAGCAGAATTATACCTGTAACTGCAATTGCATTAATACTCTTCGGGCTTATCTCTTACATCATTGTACGCAATGACAGCGAAAAATCATATCACAAAACAGCAGAGATAATAACCAACCAGACGAATGCCGCTTTAAAAAACTGGATTGACGACCAGATTGTCATTGCGCAGACCATTGCAGCTGACGCACGGGTTATAAAAGCATGCGCCAATCCGTCAAACCCAGCACTTGTTGCCGATGCTGATAATTACCTTGAAGCACTGCATAAAAGATACCCTTATTATGAAAACATGCCCCTTGCAGCCAGGCTTCCTGAAAACCGGAGCTTCACAGTCATGGTTAACGGAAAGCCCCGTATAATTAAAAACGGACAGTTTTTCAGTGACACGGTAAAAGGAAATACAATCGGCAAGGCCGGGACTCACCTGCTTTATATACAGAAAACATTTGAAGGGAAACCATATTATATAAGCAATGTCTACCCCAGCATACTGCGCGGCAATCCTATCTTTGTTGTAGCTGCTCCTGTGATTCAAAACGGGACAGTTGTAGGCTCAGCTATTATTGCCCCCCAGATGGATTATTTTACAAAACGATTTGTTGAAAACAGCAAATTAGGTGAAACCGGACGCATGACGATGTTTGATTCAACAGGACTGATTATTTCACACCAGAAGAAGGAACTGATTCTTAATAATAAAATTCTTGATATGGTTAAACCTATTCTTGATAAAGCTCTTGCCGGTAATAATTATTTTACTGAATACTTCGATGGAGCAAAAAAAGTTTTTGTTGTATCTAAATTCGATTCAAAAGATATGCACCTGCAGCATGACTGGTATATACTTTTTACACAGAATAAAAACGAGATAATTCAGCAGGCTTTAGGTTTCCTGTATTCAACTATTGTTTTTATACTTATAATAAGCGCTGTTCTTATTGCTTTTATCTACTACCTTACAAAAAAAATTATGGTTCAGCCGTTAAATGAAGTTCTCACTGTTGCAAACAGAATGTCCGGCGGAGATCTGAACATAGAAATTGAATCAGCAAATAATGATGAAACAGGACAGATGCTTGAAGCAATGAGAAATATGATTCATCAGCTTAGAAAGATTGTGGGAGAAATTCAGACGACAACAGTTAACCTGGCATCTTCATCAGAAGAGATGTCCGCTTCATCTGAATCTTTCGCGCGAAATTCACAGGACCAGGCTGCTTCAGCAGAGGAGATTACAGCAACAGTTGAAGAAATTTCAGCAGGTATGGACAGTATCTTTCTAAGCACAGTTGAACAGTTTGACAGCATGAACAGTCTCATAACGAAAATTGATGAATTCACAAAAAACACAAACCTCATGGGTGAAACTGCAAAAGATTCTTTGAAACTTACAACAGAGATCGAATCAGAAGCAAAAGTGGGGAGCGAATCCCTGAATAACATCAACCAGAGCATGCAGAAAATTACTGAAAGTTCAGGCGCAATGACCAATATTGTCAATATAATCGGGGGTATTTCTGAACAGATCAACCTGCTCTCTCTCAATGCTGCTATTGAAGCAGCCAGGGCCGGAGATGCGGGGAGAGGTTTTGCTGTTGTTGCTGATGAAATTTCAAAACTGGCAGACGAAACCGCTTCAAGCATTAAAAATATAGAAACCTTTATTGCGCAGAATGACAATGAAATTCAAAAGGGTTTAACAATTGTCGAAGATTCAATTTCAACAATTACAAAAATTATAAGTTTCATAGGTTCAATCACTGATGTTATCAACCGCATATATACATTTATGCAGCAGCAGATTGATTCCAATTCAGAAATATCATCAGAGGTAATGAAGGTAAGGGATCGGTCTGAATCAGTAAAAATTGCAATTGAGGAACATAAAATCGCGATTCAGGAAATATCATCTTCAGTAACAAGCATAAGCACGCTTACCCAGAACAGTGTTGAAGGCGCTGATGAAATGGCTGACAATTCACGCAGTGTTGCATCAATGGCTGATAATCTTAAGAAGACAATAGATTTTTTTAATCTATGATTAAACACCTGCATTACTTAATATCAATTATAGATCCCCGTTTTTACGGGGATCTTAATAAACCATCAACTCTACGTTTTTCAGTATTTTATCAAAAATAGTCCCTCATCACTTCATTTATAAAAACACCATGAAACTGCAAAAATTTTGATTTCTCCGTCACTTTAGATATATTAATCCAAGCATCCGGGCGTTTTTAACAATTGGTACTACCGATTATTGAAAATTAAGCCATTTTACCTGTTTTTTGATTGACCATAGCGTTTAAAAAATCATTTTAAAGATAATCTGTTAAATTGGTTGGACTTATTAATGATTATTAAAGAAAAGAAAAACCTGTCCCATGAAATAATCCGCTATATACTGGACCATAATGTCCGGCAGGGTGATGCAATACCATCTGAAAGAAAACTTTCCGAAATACTTAATGCCAGCCGCAACTCTGTAAGGGAAGCCCTGAGAAAACTTGAAGCTCAAAGTGTTCTTGAAGTAAAACCTGGCAGCGGCTGTTACGTCAAAACATCAGAAATCGAAATTCTCGCAAACCCGGAAACAGATACCCGTGCACTGGCTTTTCAGCACCTCGAAGCACGCATGGCTCTTGATCCTGACATAATGCAGCTTGCCGCTGAAAGGATTAATGAAAGAGAGATTGCACAACTCAAAAGCCAGATTGTTAAGCTCAGCAGGAGTATTCTGGCCAGGGATATCAAAAATATCAGCAATGACGATAACTGTTTCAGAATGACCCTGGCGAGGTGCACAAAGAACAGCATGTTCCCGCTGATGATACGTCAGCTTGAAAAAAATAATTTTATGCTGTGGCAAATCGTAAAAAACATGTCTGATGAAGAATTAAATGAAATTTTCGGCACCTACGTAAAGATACTCAATTGTATTAAAAAAAGAGACGCAGGTGCTGCGAAAAACGAAGTAAGAAACCAGATCACCACCATATTCAATTATCTGCGAACCATTCCTGAAAACAACAGTCAGACCGCTGTAGAAATGGAGGCGACGAATGATTAACCGGAAAGATCTCATCAAATCTGTCTTTAATAAAAAGAATATACTGAACGCAATTGATAATATTCTGCCCGTTGACCTCCCGGAACCCGAACCTGTATTCGACATGCCTGAATTAACGGGAGATATGCTTTACTACGAAGCAATGAAGCTCGGCATTGATCCGTCCACCCTGCCCGCTGATGAATTAAAGAAAGCGGTTATAGCAGAAATGGTTAAAACACAACAAAAGCAAGCTCCATCCGAATCCGGTCAGGCCTTGGCCGGTGATTCTGTAAATGGATAAAAAAAGTTCAAAGGAGATTACCATGGAAGAAAATGGTAAAAATTACCTGGAGGAACGGAAGCTGGTTAAAAGATGGAACGGGCCCATTCCCGCCATCGTAAGCCTTCTGTTAACCCTAACAGTATTCTACATTACATGGTGGATTTTTCAGGATCCTCGCGGCTGGCTGAGGATGTATACACCATATGTGGGTTATATGTACACAAGATGGTGGCTCATTGTTCTTATCTGGATGGTCTACCTGTTTAACTTCTGGCCCTTTAAAAGGGAGTGGGTTTACAAAACACACCCCGTTGTAAAGGGTATAGTATTAACAGCTGTTTCAGCAGTTATTCTTGTTGTTTTAATCAAAGTTTTCTTTGAAGGTTTCCTCGGGAACTATGGTCTGGCTTATTTCAATCCTGACAGACTTACCAAACTTCCCGGAGTAACAGAGTTCTTCGCCATTGAGTATTCAGCTCTTGCGTGTCTTATGTTTGCCGCAATTGCATCATGGCTGAGCCCGGCATGGGTTGTGGCCTGTGAAGAAGCTCCATGGAAAAAACTGCCGCAGCCTGCTAAAGGTTTCAGTATGTGGGTGGTAACTTTCTTCATCAGTACAATTGTCTATTTCGTGACAATGCACTCTCACATGGGTATACTCTACTATCCATGGCAGTATTTCTCATCAATTGCTCCTCCATACTGGGG
>DAISJZ010000187.1:0-4231 GCA_036821145.1 Spirochaetota bacterium | reverse complement strand
TAATTTACTTAAAAATTATTGAGTAATCAAGGGTATAATTATATACCTGAAGGCTTTTATTTGACAGGATAAATATTTTCTTTTATACTGTAATTATTACGGGATCAGGGTATATAAATGAAATCCATAATAAACCATTTAAAATCAGCATTCATAATATCTGCCGCTTTTTTTCTGTTTAGCGCGGATTTTAACAGCAGTACCCCCTCCCTTATGGCCGGAGAAAAAACTTCTGACATTATTCTATACGGTAATGAAAAATGCGGGTACTGCCGTGAGACCAGAAATTATCTTGAAACAAACAGCATACCCTACATATACCGCGACGTTGAACTCTACGGCACATACCAGGAGGAGATGTACAGGAAAATTTCAGGAGCTGGTACCGCGAGATTCCCTGTGGTTGACATTAAAGGGCAGATACTCATCAGGCCTTCAATCGAAGATATTCAGAAAGCCATGCGGGGAGAGAAGGTCACAAAAAATGAAAAGCGGAAGATGAGAAGCCCTCTATGGAGGCCCCAAAGAGAAAAATCCCTCTCTGTGGAGTTTGGTTCAATTAAACCCGCATTGACCGAATCAGATTTACTTCTCTACACAGACGGCTCTGCCGAATGCCGGAAACTGGCAGTAAAACTGAAAACTGAGAAGATCCCCTTTACCCTGAAGGAGCTTAACCTCATGGGAAACGCCGCTTTTTTCGATCTCAGTTCGCGTCTTGCTGACAGCGGATACGGTAATACAATCTATTTCCCTGTTGCAGAGGTGCGCGGTGAGTTTATTATGAAAGCATCACTGGAGGATATCAGGGTACTGTTAATTGAGACAACCCCTGATTAAAGCTGTTTAACCGGAATTCAGAGAAACAGTCCCCCCTATGCTATGAAGTGATTACCGCAGAATCAAGTTTATCCAGCAGTGAAAACATGATGTTGTTGTTTTCCCTTATGTTGTTCATCCCTGAAAGTATATCCCCCTCTTCCTGAACGTAATCTGACGGAATAAGTTCACTTCTGCAGTTATCTATCATTTCATGAAGGAGATGCGGAGTAACCTCAAGATGAAACTGAAGTCCCAGTACACGCCCGTCATAAAGAAAAGCCTGGTTGCGGCAGCACTCGGAGGAGAACCCGTGGACTGCTCCACCTGGAAGATCAAAAGTCTCTCCGTGCCAGTGAAAGACTTTAATACCGTCAGGGATAAGATCAAACAGACTGTTAAGGGGACTCTCCTCCGCCCTGAAAATCCTGTGCCACCCTATCTCCTTTTCACCATTACTTCTCACGCTGCTCCCTAACACTTCAGCAATAAGCTGCGAGCCGAGACATATCCCCGCCACCCCTTTGCCGGATGAAACAGCGGAATGAATAAATCTTTTTTCATCATTAAGCCATGGATAGATATCCGTATCATGCACAGACATTGGTCCCCCCATAACAACCAGAAGATCAACATCATTCACATCCGGGAGGGTATCCCCCCTGTAAAGATGCGTAGCTGAAACAGGGTAACCCATATCCTCTGCCCAGTGGATTATACAGCCCGGAGTTTCAAACGGAACATGCTGGAGTACGTGAATTCTTTTCATGCTTCCCTCCCGGTGAATTAAACAATTCAAATATCTCCGGAAAACGGAGGGAGGCAAACAGAAATTACAGCAATTTCCTTAATTTAACATGAAGTTAATACAGGGCGGGAGTTCACCTCTGCGCAATGCTCAACGCTTCATCAAGGGCTTCAATTATATCATCAGGATGTTCAAGGCCTATAGAGAGGCGTATCAGGTCAGGAGTGAGACCTGCCCCTTTCTGCTGTTCTTCTGACAGCTGGGAATGTGATGTTGATGAGGGGTGAAGGATGAGGCTCTTCGCATCTCCCACATTTGCCACATGGGAGAAAAGTTTTATGTTATCTATCAGTTTAACAGCAGCACCGTATCCCCCTTTTATCCCGAAGACCACCATGCCTCCGAATCCATGCTTAAGATACTTTGATGCTGTCCGGTGAGACGGGTCGCCGGGAAGCCCCGGATACCTCACCCATGCCACACGGGGATCTTTATGCAGAAATTCCGCGACAGCAGCAGCATTTAAGCAGTGCTTATCCATCCTCAGGGGAAGAGTCTCTGTTCCCTGGAGGAATACCCATGAGTTATCCGGCGACAATGCAGCACCGAGATTACGAAGCGGCACAGTGCGTAACCTCATGGCAAAGGGCACATCGGCAATTTCATCAGGAAGGTCAGCGCCCCATCTCATCCCGTGATAATTCGGGTCAGGCAGGGAGTAAAGCGGGAACCTTTCGCTATTCCATCTGAAAGTGCCGGCATCAGTAACAATACCTCCTATTGCAGTACCGTGCCCTCCGATCCATTTGGTAAGAGAATTGATTACTATATCAGCGCCATGTTCAATACTCCTCAATAGATATGGCGTGGTGAATGTCGCATCAACAACAAGCGGGATACCGTTTTCATGAGCAATATCTGCAGCAGCCTGTATATCAGTAAAATCGAGTACCGGGTTGCCGATTGTTTCTATATATATCAGCTTTGTACGGGGAGTTATATTCTTTCTGAAATTTTCAGGGTCAAGGGGATTCACAAAATTTGTCTTTATCCCCATCTGCGGGAGTATTGCATCGAACATGGTGTAAGTCCCGCCGTAAAGGTTATTAGCAGCAAGTATTTCATCCCCGGCGGAAGCAATATTGATTATCGTATAATGAATGGCGCTGGTGCCGGAAGCAACAGCAACAGAAGCAGCCCCCCCTTCAAGGGCTGTTATCCTCTGTTCAAGGATATCAGTTGTGGGATTTGTAATCCTTGTATATATGTTTCCCGGTTCTTTAAGAGCAAAGAGATTAGCCGCGTGTTCAGTGTCTTTAAAGATATAAGAGCTTGTGCGGTAAACAGGGACTCCGCGTGAAAGTGTTAAAGGATCAGCCGACTGCCCTGCATGGAGAGCCAGAGTTTCGAATCTGTATTTTTTATCTGCCATACCAGGACTCCGTAAAATTTTATTTTGGGTAATGTTTTTTCAGTTTAACGTCATATACTATTAATCGTGTCATTGCGAGGAGCCCTTCGGCAGGCTCAGGATAAACTCCGCGACGCGGCAATCTGTTGGTTGTATTATAGATTTTTATCTAAACAGATAAATATACCTGACATAATCAGATTGCCACACTCCCTGCGGTCGTTCGCAATGACTGAGAATTTTGCATCTACTCTTGATCGAATAGCCAGGTTGAGAGATACCTCTCGCCGCAGCTGGCGCTTATGAATACGATAAGCTTATCACGGTTCTCCTCACGCTTCGCAACCTGAAGTGCGGCCCATGCTGCTGCACCGGAGGATATCCCCACGAGGAGCCCCTCATCTTTAGCCAGGCGGCGGGCAGTGCTGCCGGCATTCTCCTCGCTTACAGTGATAATCTCATCTATTATATCCTTATTAAGCACATCAGGAACAAATCCCGCACCTATACCCTGAAGCCCGTGACTCCCGGGCTTCCCACCGGACAGCACAGCGGATTTTTCAGGTTCCACGGCAATGACCTTAAGCGACGGTTTACGTGCTTTAAGAACTTCACCTGTACCGGTAATAGTCCCGCCGGTACCTACACCGGCAACAAGTATATCGATCTTCCCGTCAGTATCACGCCAGATCTCCTCTGCTGTTGTCTTTCTGTGTATCTCAGGGTTTGCAGGATTTTTAAACTGCTGCGGCATAAATGCTCCAGGCGTGCTTTTCAGCAGTTCTTCAGCTTTTTCGATTGCGCCGTTCATACCTTTGATCCCCTCAGTAAGTACAATATCAGCACCAAGGGCTTTAAGAAGTTTTCTTCTTTCAACACTCATTGTATCAGGCATTGTCAGTATCAGCCTGTAACCTTTTGTTGCAGCAACATAAGCAAGGCCGATTCCGGTATTCCCGCTTGTGGGTTCAATGATTACGCTTCCATTTTTAAGAAGTCCGCGCTTTTCCGCATCATCAATCATCGCGAATCCGATTCTGTCCTTCACGCTTGAGAGGGGATTAAACCACTCCAGCTTGGCAGCAACATCCGCAACTCCCCCACTGTTAAGCCTGTTGATCATAACAAGAGGGGTGTTACCGATCAAACCGGTTATATCTTTAGCTATCTTCATCTTTTCACCATTGCATTTTTAAATAGTTCAGATTATCCCTGCTGTCAAGGTTAAATTACAGCCTGTATTATTCAGTAAT
>DAISJZ010000186.1:0-4245 GCA_036821145.1 Spirochaetota bacterium | reverse complement strand
AAATGGAATTTTTAAATATACTATATCACCAGTACCTCTTCTTCGGACAGTTTTTCATGGTGGTACTTGCTGCATCGCAGTTCATAAGCAGGCACAAGCTCAGGATCAACTACATATATCTCTCCTCATATCTCTTTATGGGAATTGGAATTTTCCAGGTATTATCCTACACCGTTAAACCTTACCCGGGATATTACTATTTTTCATACTACATGATCCCTGTTTCTCTCGGTTCATCTCTCCTGCTGTATTACAGGTACAGACTTATAATTGTGGACAGTATTAAACTCAAACCGGCGGCATTTATCTCTATACTGCTATCAGTACTTCTGTTTCTCGGGGCAGGACCATTTATTGCGGGCGTTGAATTCCGGAAAGAGTTCATAGAGCTCAGGCCGATACTTGATCCTTCATTTGCAGCTCTACCGTTATTTTTTAAACTTGTTCACCTGGTAAATTTTATTCCCAAGCTTATACTCAGCGGAGGTATATTTCTGCTTCTCATCCGGAACACAGACATATGGAAAAGCAGCACAGACCCGAAAGTCGGCATTGCCAGGCTCGGATATTCCTATGCGGCATCCATGATCTTTACAACACTGCTGTTGGGTGCGGGTGACCTTTTCACTTTCCAGTTATCAAAGGCAGCCATATTTATTGTGAACACCTCAACTATCGGAATATTCTTCACCGCACAGTACGATCCCGATTATTACGGAGTATTCACCCTCCTGCGTAAAAAGGCAAAATACAGGGTATCAAAGGTCAGGGGTATGGATGTTGAATCCGTAGTTGTAAAACTTAACAGGCTCATGGAGGAGGAACACCTTTACAGGGAGGAGGATATCTCGCTCAAAGATGTGGCTGACATGCTTGATATAAGCATACAGCAGCTTTCAGAAATCCTGAACAGAGATGTAAAAAAGAACTTCAACACATTCATCAATGATTACAGGGTTGAGGAGGCAAAGAGACTCCTCGGTGAAGAGGATACACTCCCCATAACCCATATCGCTCTATCCGTGGGATTTAACTCCACAACTACCTTCAACAGGTCTTTTTCAAGGAGCACTGGAGTCACTCCAAAAGAGTTCAGGAAAATAAAAACTGCAAAAAAATATAAAAAACAGATGAAGGATTAACCAGATTCTCAAGCTAAAGCTGAATCGCGCAGCGACAGAATAAAATTTTTTATTTCAAGGGGATCCTTGGAAAGTACGCCATTGCAGCCGGAAGCAAGGAGCTCCCGGCTGTTATCCTCTGAACCGGAGATCGCGTAAACCGGTATGTTAAATCCGTATTTCCGCACCTTATTTACCAGGGCTGTCCCGTCATTTATTCCTGCAAGGTAAAAATCGATAAGCACAAGATCAATTTTCTCACTTCCGATTATCTTAAGCCCTTCAGAAACTTTATCTGCAATAAACAGCGCATAACCCTCCTTTTCAAGGAGGGATTTAAGCATCTTCTGCTGGATTTTCGAATCATCAACAAGGAGGATTTTTTTTATGATCTGCATAGTTTTATACTAACAACAGTTATTGCCTGAATCTACATATTATAAGATAAAATCAGGACAAAAGATTTCATTTCAACACCGTTGGCAGAAGCCCGGCTCCCGTAACCTGTAAGAGAAGAGAGCATGCTCCCCAGGGCAACTGAAGCGGAGAAACCTGAATCTCCGATATAACCGATATTAAGTCCTGTCATGAAAGCTGAAACAGGCTCAACATCAAGTTTAAATTTCTCTTTTCCTGACAGTAGCGGATTCGCGTTAGCAAGAGATGCCTCGGCATTCATATCCGCGCAGTTGAAGTTATGTATATAAAGAAGATATGGGGTAATCTTCACTTTGCTGTAAATTTTCGCAGAAACAGCTATCCCCCCTGAAACACCATAAAGAAAACCATCGCCTGAAGTTTCCGCTGTTACATCATAATTCTGAAATGTTACCAGGTTATCAAACCAGCTCACAGGATCCGATTTCAGCTCTGCGGAATAATACTGCAGATTCGCGCCGAAATATACCGGGATAGAAAAAACATCATCACTTAACAGATCATAACCGATACCGGCAAGTGCATTAAAAAGAGAGTAATCCCCGCTGCTTTTAACAACACCGAACTGTTCCCCGTAAGCCGGGTACTGAAGGTCACCGCTGATTTTAAGGCCTGCAATAATCAAATATGCCATAAACTCATCAGTCAGAGCGTAACCCCCTCCGGCACCAAAGGCTCCCCCTTTTAAATCTTTTCCATCAACATCCGGATCTTTCATAATCCGGTCAATAGTGAAGTACGCGGGAACTGCCGAAAAAACCTTATCCCCGGCGGAATAGTGAGTCATAGGTGAAAAGGAATCTGAAATAATTGAAGCAGATATATCCTCAATACTATTGACGGCTTTTTCTGAATATGCAGAATCATAAGGGAAGCTGTAAGCAGCAAGTGATGAAGTTATAAGAAGTATAATTGCCAGTATAATTCTCATATCATATTTCTCCGGTTTTTTATAGATAAAAGAAAACATATAAATATTAATCCGTCAAGAAAAACAGAGCCTATTTACTTTCTTGACAGATTCAGGGTTGTAAAAAAGTGTGTTGCAGATATGTAATAGATTATTACTTCACTTTGTCATTTCGAACGAATGTGAGAAATCTTCGTTTTCGGCTTATATTGAACAGGCAGAAACATTTTAATACCTCCTGTTAAAGAGATTTCTCACCCGGAAAATTGAAGAGGGTTCGAAATGACATGCCATGACAGATAATCAATTATAAAAACAAAAAACCTTATTCAGAACTTTCAGGGAATAATATGAGTATTTTAAAAGAGATTGAAAAGAGAAAAACATTCGCAATTATAAGCCACCCGGACGCGGGGAAAACAACTCTGACTGAAAAGCTGCTCCTCTATAGCGGCGCCATACAGATTGCCGGGGCCGTTAAATCAAACAAGATAAAAAAGACCGCCACATCTGACTTCATGGAGATTGAAAGGCAGAGGGGTATATCCGTATCTACATCCGTGCTTTCCTTCAACTACGGCGGATATACAATAAATCTACTGGACACACCTGGTCACAAGGATTTCGCAGAGGACACATACCGCACCCTTACAGCTGTTGACAGCGTTATACTCGTTGTTGACTGCGTTAAAGGTGTGGAGGAGCAGACAAAGAAACTGATGGATGTATGCAGGATGAGGAACTACCCTGTAATTATATTCATTAATAAAATGGACCGCGAAGGGAAAGAACCGGTTGAGCTGCTCGACGAACTTGAGCAGAACCTGAACATCCGCGTGCGCCCGTTAAGCTGGCCTGTAGGAATGGGGAGCACATTCAAGGGAGTCTACAATATCTACCGTAATTCATTCAACTTCTTTCGTTCAGGGAAGACACAGGTTGAGGATGAGGTTACACGCTTTGAGAGCCTTAATGACGCGGGTATAGATAAAACTATCGGGGAACATGAAGCAGCTAAACTTCGCGAAGAGATTGAACTTGTTGACACTGTTTATGACAATTTCACCAGCGAACAGTATCTTAACGGCTCACTTGCGCCTGTATTCTTCGGGAGTGCGGTGAACAACTTCGGCGTAAAGGAGCTTCTTGAGACATTTGTTGAAATCGCGCCAAACCCAATGCCCCGCGAGACCACACGCGGTAT
This sequence comes from Spirochaetota bacterium, assembly GCA_036821145.1. Classification (GTDB taxonomy): domain Bacteria; phylum Spirochaetota; class UBA4802; order UBA4802; family UBA5550; genus UBA5550. The sequence continues at coordinate 572 of DAISJZ010000186.1, read as the reverse complement.
GATCAACCCGGCAGCTGAGAAATTCAGCGGATTCGTTTTCAAAATTCACGCGAACCTCGACCCTCGCCACAGGGACCGTATTGCATTCTTCAGGGTATGCTCCGGCAAATTTGAAAGAAACAGGTTTTATCACCACGTAAGGCTTGCAAGGGATATAAAATTCCCCAACCCCGCGAATTTCATGGCACAGGACAAAAGTGTTGTTGAGGAGGCATTCCCCGGTGATGTTATAGGACTATATGATTCAGGAATTTTTAAAATCGGCGACACCCTAACTGAAGGTGATTCATTCATGTATAAAGGGATTCCGAGATTTTCTCCTGAACACTTCTGCGAGGTGAGGAACACTGATCCCTTTAAGGCAAAGCAGCTTGAAAAGGGACTCCTTCAGCTTACAGATGAAGGCCTGGCTCAGCTATTTGTGCAGAACCCCGGCCAGAGGAAGGTCATAGGTGTTGTGGGCACACTGCAGTTTGATGTTATAAAATACAGGCTCCTCAACGAGTTCGGCGCAAGCTGCAACTTCTCACCTATCAACGGTTATAAGGCTGTATGGGTGAAATATGACAACA
>DAISJZ010000185.1:0-4275 GCA_036821145.1 Spirochaetota bacterium | reverse complement strand
GCTGCCTGTAAAAAGAGGTCCTTTGAATGTCATATCCACCCTGACAGGTTTATCATAATTTATCCCGGACAACAGCCCTGCCCCGCTCCCTGCAGCCCAGAAGGCGTGTGCAACTGTAGCGCGGTACCCGAACAGCCTTGCCAGCATCTTTGACATATGAATGGGGTTAAAGTCGCCGCAGATCTTCGCGTACCTTTTACCAATACCGTCAGGTATATAATGCTCAATCCTCTGTTCTGCTTTTTCTATAGGATGGATGATGTCGCTGAGTGGTGAAGCAGAATATTTCTTACCGAATTTTCCCTTCTTCAGATAAGTTGTAATGCTCTCCCACACAAGTTCAGAACCGGAGGTAATTTTAATCGTGTAATCAAACTCAGCTCCCTGTTTAATAATCCTGCTCTCAACAAGCTCAACTGAAACGCTTAACTCTTCATCCGCCATAATTCTTCTGTACTGTATTATATGGTTCCTGTAATGAAGAATCCCCAGGCATGAAACAGGAAAATCCCTGTGGCTCACAACTGCCATCTGCAGAGGTGCTGTAAAGACATGCGGATAGAGTATGGGGAGAGCGCCGTCATCCGTGAGTCCGCAGACTTCAATGTATCTTTTCAGATGCTCCCTGCCTATTCTGTAATTTTCAATCACAGCCCTGAGAGGCTTGTGAGCCGAATCATCATTGACCCCTTTTCTTTTTAAAAAAATTATCTTAAAGCAGGTTGGCCACACCCGGGGCATCTTTCTGTATACCAGCTCGTTCTTCATCCGCAAACTCCTGAAAACTACTATTAATAAATATCGGGGAGGCTCCAGCCTGATGGCGGAAGATAATTATATAAATCTACTATACATAATTTGCAACCGGATGTCTTAAAGATTTATAAATCTGAAACAATAATTTATAACCGGAGATATATTAACTCAATTCACTCCATCGAATAAATTAAAAGCTTTTCGTGAATACCGGGCCAGCTGTAGAGATCACTTTTCTCAACCAGCTTATGATTTGCAAGTTCATTGTAAAAATGCTCGTCACCTGATGAAGCGGGATTGGGGTCTCCTATATAAATCAGAGTATGCCCTCCGGCATTTTTATAGTGAACCAGAGTATTGTACGCCATGGGGCTCATAGGCATGGGCCATGCAAGAAACAGAGTTCTCTCCGGATGATGTGCAGCAGCAGACTCATCTCCTTCGATAATACCAAACCAGGTATCATCAAACCATGAGTTCCCCTTATCCCACTCCCAGGGGCTCTGCTCGCCGGGCGGAAAGCTGTCATATGCGATAACGTCAGCTCCGAACTCGCTGAGACACCTTGCCCAGTACCCGCTCCCTGCTCCTATTTCGACGATTGGGGAATATGAAGCAGCCTTTTTCAGGATGTCATAGTATGGAATTGTGAAGCTGTATTCAGAGACAATATCGGGACGCTGAGAAATGAGTAAATCTGCAAGCTCCCGTCTGTCAAGGTGACTGTTTTCATCAATAATCCCCTTCAGTTTTTTGAGATAGGGGTTATATATACTCAGATCATCGTCCGTAACTTTATAATCAAGTATGCTGTGCTCAATTGAATACATTAAAACTCTTAGTTCCCTGTGATTTTTCAGTTTAATGGCAATTCAATTAAGCATTGTCAAATAATTTTTGCGTGAGAGATGGCCCGATCAGCAATACAGATGCCGTAAATGCCGGGACGGGCCGCCTGAAAATGAAGACGAAGACCTTGGATGATGAGACGAAGGCCCCAAAACATAAGACGAACGCTCCGGGAGCTAAGACGAACGCCCGGAAGGTGAGACGAACGCTCTGAAAACCTTTAAATCCGGTTTATTTCTCTATTATTATATATCAAAACCATACATTTCAATGCTAAAACAAAGCTTACTCCATCTGAAATCCGCCATAAGCATCTCTATTTAACTTTTTTAAGAATAAATTCTGTGCCGTTCAGGTTCAGTTTCCCCTTCTCAACCTTCCATCCGAATACCCTTTCAGGACTGAAGAAAGAATTTGTCTTTAATACAAGCCACTGTTCCCTGAAGGAGTAGGTCCCCTTATCACCAACCTGACCGGCCCTGGTTTTATAAGAATCAGCAAGGTACTTCTGCTGTGCTTTTGGTATCTGTTTCAGCATTGCCGCAGTAGGTTTAATCTCATAAGTCCATGTATTATCACTTTTAAATGTAAAACGGTGCAGGTCATAGGGATTTGAATTCTGAAGTCCTTCCCAGGTCCCGATTATTGCTTTGCCTGACTCATCTTTCTTTTCAGCAGCGTCAGTTTTCCCACCTTTAGCCTTGAGAATCTCAACTATTTTCTTATGCCCGTTCTTTGTTGCAAGAGACAAGGCAGTACTGTTGTTTTTATCTTTAGCATTAATATTCGCCCCTTTATCAAGAAGGAGTTTCACAAGTTCAGGGAAACCGGTGTTTGTGCTTTTAAGATCAATGGTTGCCGCTGAGGCGTTCATTAAAGCAGTTCGGCCCTTCGCATCCTTCAGTTCGAGGTTGGCACCGTGTTCAATCAGAAGCTTTGCAGTCTCCACATACCCCCGGTTTGCGGCCAACATCAGGGCTGTTTCACCCTTTTTATTCTGCAGATTGACTTTTGCCCCTTTATCGAGAAGAATCCTTGCCCTCTCAGTATTTTTAGTAACAACACCCCATCCGCTTGCGTACATCAGCGCAGTATTACCCTGGGGACCCTGGAAGTTTATGTTTATGCCGTTATCAATAAGAAGGTTCATCATCCTGATGCTCTCTTTCTCTTTATCAGTGCGGCTTTGATTAATAACATACATTAACGCGTTGTCACCTGTGGTTTTGACGAAGGCATTGACATTGGCTTTCCGTTCAAGAAGGAGCGCAACAGTATTGTATTTAAGGCCAATCGAGGCCAGGAGTAGTGAGTTGGTCCCCAATACATCGGCAGATTCGATGTCCGCTCCTCTGTCGAGAAGAAGCCTTACCATTTCAGTTTTATCAGCGGCAGCAGCAGCCATGATGGGGGTGGCTTTGGAGGTGTAGTGCTGAAACCCGATTTTCGCACCCCTGTCAAGCAGAAGCTTTCCCCCTTCGACAAACCCGTTCATTGCAGTGTAATACAGGGCGGTTACACCCCCTCCCCCTCTTACAATGACGTTCGGATTGATCGCGGCAGCAGTCCCTTCAGGGAGATCTATTTTCATAAATTTTGTATTGGGTGCAAATTTACAGTTGTCAACCTTAGCTCCCCTGTGGAGAAGAAGAGCCGCTGTTTTCACTGCATTCTCTTTATCTATTGCTTTGGACTCATTGGTGAGCAAGTATACAGAAGCTATGAGCGGTGTTATCCCTGTTGAATTCAGCTGCTCGATGTCAGCACCTTTACTGATAAGGAGTTCAGCTATGTCATAAAATCCTTTCTCTGCAGCATAATGCAGCGCTGTATTCAGAGGCTGAGGCCCGGTAATCTTTGAGGTGGGGAAATGCTGATCTGTAAGGTTGACTTTCGCTCCCCTGGCAAGGAGAAGTTTAACCACTTCAATGTTCCCTGTATAGACAGCGGCAATTAACGGAGTTCGGTACCAGGAGTAAGCCCCCATCGGTTTTGTGCTGTACTTATTTACATCGATCTTCTTAGAGTTAAGAAGCATTTTAACTATTTCTATGTCAAACTTCTCAGGCCGTATATCAATTGCTGTAACCAGAACAGTATCTTCATGTTTGCCATTGACATCAGCTCCCTGTTTTATAAGGAGCTCAACCTTTCCCCTGTCCTTTTTCCAGATAGCATCAATCAATGGCGGTATGGCTGCAGCAAAGGCGCCCTGATATAAAAACATGGCGCAAAACAGGAAAATTGCAGCAGTATATATTTTTTTCATAACTTTCTCAATAATAAAATTTGGATTTTTTCAATGGACAGAGTTCTCTGCCCATTGAATCAGATTTTTCACCCTGCACACATGAGAGAGGCTTCCAGATTTGTTTTATCCCCTATTATGTTCCAACCTTTTTTTAATGAAGCAGGTTCGCCGTCTATTGTTCCATTGACATCCTTATCTGAATAAATGATCCTGAAACCTATGGCTCCTCTCCCACGGGCTTTTCCTTCTTCACTTTCTGAGGTATTACTGTTTTCGAAATTTATAAGACAAAACAGGTATACTTTCGCACTTTCGAAACTCAGTGCAGCCATATCAGACTGCTGACTTAATCCCCATTCATCACCAAAAACAGGATTTCCAGGTACTGTTAAATCAAACTTTCCGTTTTTAACAGGAAG
>DAISJZ010000184.1:0-4281 GCA_036821145.1 Spirochaetota bacterium | reverse complement strand
ATGATTGAAATAGGCAGAATAAAACTCCCGTCCCCCCTGGTGCTTGCCCCCATCGCGGGATTCACGGACTCCCCCTTCAGGAAGATATGCGTGAGCCACGGATGCGGCCTCACAATGACTGAGCTGATAAGCGCTGAAGGTATTGTCCGCAGGAATAAAAAAACAATGGACCTCCTGAAATTTGCAGATGAGGAGCGCCCCTTTGCTATCCAGATATTCGGGAGAAAACCGGAAACCATGGCAGCGGCAGCTGAGGTTGTTGAAACACTATCGCCGGATCTTATTGATATTAATATGGGATGCCCTGCACGAAAGGTCGTGGGATCCGGCAACGGCGCATCGCTCCTCCGGGAACCACAGCTTGTTAACAGGATTGCTGAAGCTGTTGTAAAAAAAACAAAGCTGCCGGTTTCAGCGAAAATCCGTATCGGATGGGACGAGGCAAACCTCAACTACCTTGATGTAGTGAAAGCCCTTGAAGATGCCGGAATTTCCATGATTATTGTACACGGGAGAACACGGGCCCAGCAGTACAGCGGGAAAGCTGACTGGAATGTAATCAGGGAGATCAGGGAGAAATCATCTGTACCTGTTATCGGCAACGGTGATATCGATTCATATGAAGCGGCTTACAGGATGATGGAGTTCTCCGGCTGCCCCGCTGTTATGATTGGACGCGGTGCCATCGGCAACCCATGGATCTTCAGCGGAAGAACCCCTGAACCGCGGGAGATAATTGAAACAGTGAAGCTCCACCTTGATCTCATGCTTGACGAATACGGAAACCGCGGTATACATATGATGCGTAAACACATTGTTCGCTACATACATGGAACAAAAAATGCCGCGAAAGCAAGAAGTGCAATTGTAAAGGCTGTGAGCAGGGAAGAGATTATCACCATACTGGATGAACTGGAAGAATCTGAATGATTACAGGAACAGGTATTGACATAGCAAATATCGGAAGGATAAAAAAACTTCTCGACGATCATGGTGAAAGGTTCATAAGCAAGGTGCTTTCACCTGAAGAGAGAAAACATATACCGGAAGCACGGAAAACTGAGTTTATTGCAGGGCGCTTTGCTGCAAAGGAAGCCCTTGCGAAAGCCACAGAGAAAAAATTCACTCTAACAAATGTTTCAGTTGTGAATGACAGCAGCGGGAAGCCGTATTTTACCGGCGACTTTTTCGCGAAAGAACTCGCCGGGATAAAGGTGCACCTCTCCATAACCCATGACACAGACTATGCTGCAGCATTTGTAATTATCGAATCCCCAGAGGAAATAGAAAGATGATCCCTGAAAATGTACAGAAAGCTTTACAACTGCACGGCCTTGAAGCCCTGGAATTCGAAGAGGGGAGCACGCCTACATCTGAACTGGCTGCACAAAAGCTTGGCGTAGCCACTGGACAGATTGCAAAATCAATACTGATGAAAGGTAAGGATGAAATTTTCCGCATGATCCTCTGTGCCGGAGACAGAAAGATATCGACATCGCAGCTCAAGAAACTGATAGGCGTTAAGGCCCGCATGGCAACGGCAGAGGAGGTTTACGAATCCACAGGATTCAGGCCCGGCGGAGTGAGCCCCTTCGGAGTCACGGGGATTGATATTTTAATTGATGAAAGCCTGGCGGAATACGAAACAGTTTACCCTTCGGCAGGGAATGATGCATCAGGTGTCCCGGTAACTTACGACAGGCTGCTGGAAATTACAGGCAACAGAAAATGCGCTGTGACAGTTCCGATAATTTCAGATTCAGAGGAATAAGCCGGTCAGAGGTAATATCTTTTCTGTTCCTTTACTGTGGATACCGGAAACCTTCCGTAATGATGCCCGGGCCAGATAATTGTTTCATCAGGGAGAGAGAGTATCCTGTTTCTTATCGAATCCATTATAGTATCCTGACATCCCCCTTTGAAATCAGTTCTCCCTGTACCTTCAGTAAAAAGCGTATCACCGGTAAAAAGATTTCCCTCAACATAGAGACAGATACTGCCCGGTGAATGACCTGGCGTATGGATCACCTTAATTGTATGCTTCCCGACAGGTATCTGGTCGCCATCATCAATGAATCTTACATCGAATTTAACAGCCCTCCCCCCGCGGATAAATTCAAGGAACCTGCTGACGCTCTTGTTAAGAAAGAAATAATCTCTTTCATGAATCAATAATTCAGCGCCGGTTTTTTTTATAAAATACCGGTTCCCGCCGATATGATCAAAATGCCCGTGTGTATTGATAATCTTCTTTATGGTAAAATTGTATTTTTCAATAAAGGTCATAATCCTGTCAAAGTCAGAAGCGGGATCAACAAGAACAGCCTCACCGCTCTCCTCGTCCCCGATAAGATAACAGAAAACAGCCATATGTCCCACAAGTATCTGTTCAATCACCATTTCAAATTCCCGTTTAAAAGTTCTCCGGCTGACTATATAGTATTATAATAACAAACTATAGTGAAAATATTATAAAAATCAAAAAATTATTCATTTTCTTTTCAGCTTATCATGATTATCTTAACTTCCCCGTAAAATCTCCCTTAAAGATAATATTTCCCGCTTTCAAAATCTGAAGTAAAAGATCTATTGACATTTGATACTGTTTTATAAGTATGGTTAAAGTTCTCAGGGCGGGGCGTAATTCCCCACCGGCGGTAACCCTCTTGAGGGAGAGCCCGCGAGCGCCTGCTTAAAGCAGGGTCAGCAGATCCGGTGTAAATCCGGAGCCGACGGTTAAAGTCCGGATGGAAGAGAGTTAAACAGGTACATATGTTCCGGGGAGTATCACATCCCCTCTGTATCCGCGCGTATTTCTCCCCTTTCATCAAAGAAGCCCCCGAACAGATTTAAATCAGGCAGAAAAAAATATTTGAAATAATACAGGGGCAAATATTTCTGTCAAAATATCAGGGACTGGAGAAAAACCATGAAAACAAGCACAATACCGGAAGTAATTGAAGAGATTAGAAACGGCCGGATGATCATCCTTGTTGACAACGAGGACAGGGAGAATGAAGGGGACCTCGTTATAGCCGCGGAACACTGCACCCCGGAAATAATAAATTTCATGGCCAAATACGGCAGGGGTCTGATATGCGTTCCTATGACCCAGCAGAGGGCTGCCAAACTCGGTCTTGACCTCATGGTGCAGGAGAACACCGACAAATACGGCACCGCCTTCACTGTTTCTGTTGACGCGCAGGAGGGTACAACTACAGGCATCTCCGCTCCGGACAGGGCAAAGACAGTACAGGTGCTTATTGATGATTCAACCCAGCCGGAGGACCTTAGAAAACCGGGACATATATTTCCCCTTGCTGCAAGGAAAGGGGGCGTTCTGGTAAGAGCAGGACACACCGAAGGTGCAGTTGACCTCCCGAGACTTGCAGGTCTTAAACCCGCAGGAGTTATCTGTGAAATACTTAATGATGACGGAACAATGGCCCGCAGGCCTCAACTTGATAAATTCGCGAAAGAGCACAACCTCAAGATTGCCACAATCTCAGATCTTATTAAATACAGGCAGCATAAGGAACGACTTGTGCACAGAATCTCTGAAGCGGAAATGCCGACAGATTACGGCAGCTTTAAAATATATGCATACGAATCAGAAGTTGAAGACAAGACCCATATAGCACTTGTGAAAGGTAATATCGAAGGGGCTGATGAAGTACCTGTACGGGTACACTCCGAATGCCTCACAGGGGATGTTTTCGGCTCAAGACGATGTGACTGCGGTTCCCAGCTGCATAAAGCAATGGAATATATTGAAAAACATGGCACAGGGGTTGTCCTCTATCTGCGTCAGGAGGGGCGAGGTATAGGGTTAGGTAACAAGATAAAGGCGTATCACCTTCAGGACAAGGGACTCGACACTGTTGAAGCCAACATCAAATTAGGATTCCCATCGGATTTAAGAAATTACGGTATAGGCGCCCAGATACTTGTTGACCTGGGATGCACAAAAATAAAACTGATCACAAACAATCCCAAAAAGATTATTGGAATTGAGGGGTACGGACTTGAAGTAACAGGAAGAATACCTGTTGAAATAACACCAATGGAAGAGAACAGATTCTACCTTGAAACAAAGAGAGACCGTATGGGGCACCTGATTCTCGGCAATGGAAATCAGGAAGAGAAAAACTGATAAATTTTAACCGGAAGAAAGATATTGGCAGATAACAGACTACCGACTATACTTGTTGTTGATGATGAAGAGGTAATCAGATTCACAATACAGAAAAAACTCTCCCGAATGGGATTCAATGTAATCTC
>DAISJZ010000183.1:0-4339 GCA_036821145.1 Spirochaetota bacterium | reverse complement strand
TAGTAAAAATTCCCAGTTCCTTTTTTGATTTAAGGTAATAAGCTATTGCATCAAATATTCTGCCTGCATGGAGCACAACTGTTGAACCATCTTCAATCAGATGGGATATATGATAACCGATTCTACCGAGAGGCTCATCAAAAGTTTTTCTCTCTCTTTCAGGCAGCGGAAGATCACTTTTAATCATACAGTCAACCTGGTCAACATGGATAAAGGTATCTCCGTAAGTAACAGGCATACCGGAATTCACTTCCGCCACAACAAGCTTTGCATGCTTAATAACAATCTTGGCTACATCCGCTGCAACTCCCAGGCTCATGAACCCCTTGGCATCAGGCGGTGATGTTGTAACAACAGCAACATCTATCCTCTGGGCTTTGCGTGAAAAGATATAGGGGATCTCAATTAAATTCGCAGGAATAAAATCTATCTCACCGGACTGTATTTTCTTCTTAATACTTTCACCTGTGCTGAAAGTTTTGAGCCGGTATTTATACTCATGCTCACTGTCGAACTTAATGTATTCATCAAGAGTGATGAGCTGAATAAGTTCCAGATCCTGCAGGTTTGTCGCATCAGAAACAGTTAACGAGGAAGCAAAAAGGGCCGGTACTGCCGGCCCGCTGCTGAAGAAAATTTTGTTCCCGGGTTTAATCATCCCGAGAACTGAAGTTACACTTGTGTATTTGCTTTCATAATCAGGCATTATATCAACCTTTTGTCCGTTTTTCCTCCTCCTCTCTGCGGAGTTCCTTCTTCAGAATTTTCCCCACATTGCTTTCCGGGAGAGCGGAGCGTATTTCAATCAATGCCGGCCATTTATACTTCGCCAGTTTCTCCTGACAATAATCCATAACCTCTTTTTCGTCAAGCACTGCACCATCATTAGGCACAACAAAAACTTTAATTTTTTCACCGCGCTTATCATCAGGTATTCCGATAACTGCCGCTTTCTGAATCTTCGGGTGTTCATAAAGTATCTCTTCAATCTCACGCGGGTAGACATTATAGCCGCTTGAAATAATAAGGTCCTTTATGCGGTCCACAACAAAGAAATAGCCGTCCTCATCCATATAAGCTATGTCGCCGGAATGGAGCCATCCGTTCTTTATGGCCTTTGCCGTTTCCTCGGGCTTATTCAGATATCCCTGAGTAATCTGCGGCCCTCTGAAAATCATTTCACCCTCTTTACCCGCAGGCATCGGCTCCACCCCGGTCACAAGATCAACGATCTTAACATCAGTGTCCGGATACGGCAGCCCTATACTCCCCGGCTTATTGAGCCCGCCGAATGGATTAAGGTGTGTCTGCGGAGAAGTCTCCGTCATCCCGAACCCTTCATTTATATCCGCGCCGGTAAGCTCCTTGAATTTCTTCAGCACTTCAACAGGGAGAGATGATCCTCCGGAGGTGAGCACCTTGTAGCAGCTCATGTCGGTCTTTTTCAAATCCGGGTGCTGAAGCATTCCGACATACATTGTGGGTACCATTGAACAGACTGTGGGCCTGTACTTTCTTGTAGCAGCAAGAAGGTCAACAGGCTGCGGTTTCGGAACCATCACTGCAGTCCAGCCCATGAACATCGGGAGGTTCATTGCAGCGCTCATTCCAAGCACATGAAAAACCGGTGCTGCCGCAATCAATACTTCATCGCCTTTATTCAATGTCGGGAACCACGCACCGTACATCTGGACCATGGAACAGAGATTCCTGTGTGTAAGAATTGCCCCTTTAGATTGCCCTGTTGTGCCCCCTGTGTACTGGTAAACTGCAACATCATCAAAAGATACATTCACCTCCGGAAGTCCGTTACTGACTCTCACTGTATCAAGCCATTTGTAAACTTTCTCAGAAGAGGGCACATCCGCCCTGAGTCCCTTCTTCTTTCCAACAAGCTTTATGAGGAGTTTCTTCACAGGTGGAAGATAGTCCCCCATTGATGTATATATTATCCTTTCAATCTTTGTATTTTTTCTAAGGGCAATCATACGGTTTGCAAGGAGATCAAGTGTAATCAGCATCTTCGCGCCGGAATCGTTAAACTGATATTCAAGCTCCCTGTCTGTATAAAGGGGGTTGTTCATCTGAATAATTGCGCCGAGTTTCAGTACCGCATAATAAGAAATAACAGTCTGGATCATGTTGGGAAGAAGAACAGCTACCACATCCCCCTTCTTTATACCCGATGCAGCGAGAAATGAAGCAAGAGCATTCACTCTCTCCCTGACCGCCGAATAACTCATTCTGAATCCCTGGAAAATCAAAGCATCCCTGTCAGGATACTGCAATGCCGTCCTTTCAAACATATCGTGCAGGCATATCTCTTCATACTGAATACTTGACGGGATACCTTCCGGATAGTGTTTGAGCCATGGTTTTGAGTCATAAACATCTTTCTCTTTCATAATCTCCCCCGTATATTTTCCGTACTGTCTTTACGCAGCATTTTTACACCTTTTCTCACGGATAGTCAAATTATTTCGCAAAAATTTATATTTAATATAAAAAATTAATAAGTAATTTTAGAAGCATTCAGTATTTATTAGTGTCTTACTGGCGAAAGGGCTCAATATTCGAGTTAAACCTATCAACTCCGTAATAAATGAAACCCGGTAATTAAAACCGGGTTCCACAGGCAAAGGAGACTCTTGAATCGTAAAGGTAAGTGCCTGAATATAAAACAGCTTTAAAACTGAAGGAGGGTTCTATAAAATAATCTGCTCCGGGATAATATCGGGCTCCCGCACCTAACATTAGAAACCAGTCTATGGAACTATTCTCTTTCCCGGTAGAGCTTTCATCAAGTATAAGTATTGTATAAGATGGCCCTGTAATAATTTTAAAAATAAACTCAACGGGGGTAAAGCCGGCATGGTAGAGATAATCAATACCAATTCCGAAAGTTACATAAGTGAGACTGCAGGGTTTAGTATCAGCGGTATTATAAAAACGCACTGCGTCGATCTCCGCTTCAAACATAAAATTGTCATAACCGGAAACCATTGCAGGGATCTGGAAAAAAATTCCCCCACCGGTGAATGAAGTCCCGAAGTATTGCGGAAAATCACCGGCAGGCATATTAACTGAATAGAAAGCACCCAGGTAGTATAGAGTTTCAGCTTCTTCAGGTTTTACTATTACAACAGCATCTTTCAATACAGATTCAACACCTCCCCTGTTGATTACAACAAGGTCATACCTCCCCGCCTCTTTTTTTTCCGGTTTAAAAGAAATCACAGCTTCATTTTCTGATCTGACGTCAACATCAGCAAGCTCAATCTCTCTCCCTTCACCGCGCAGTATAAACCTGCTGGTGATCTTGAAATTCCTCCCGCGGATAACAATATTCCTGTTGGAGTGTGATGCAATAATCTGCTTCCTGGACACACTCTTCAGCTCCGGCACAAAAAGTTTTTCAACTTTAAACTCTATCCACTCAGTGCTCTGACCCCTCTGCCCGAGGATGTTTACTGTCGCTATCCTGAATTTATACTCCCCGGGCTGAAGTTTTATTATATCATAACTGTTCCCTGCAACAGTTTCAGACGCCACAATGTTGTCCCCTGTATCCTTTATCTCAATGTAGTATCCCGCTGCCCCCTCCACACTCTGCCATGTAAGTTTTCCCGCCGGCTCGCTATATGAAAAAAAGGGAAATAGAATAAGAAGCAGGAGGAGTCTTTTCACACAAGCTGTCATCTGAAAAGCACCCCCGGTTCCTTCACTTCAGGGGGAGGGAGGAGTTCAACAGACTCCACCTCAAAGAACGATCTCCCTGATTCCCTGAATGCGGTTACTCTCCCCTTCTTTACCTGCCTTGCCCTCACCAGCCAGCTGAACATGCCGGGCCTGTAAAGTGCCGGATTTGATGCTTCAATAAAATTATCCCTTGCAGTATATATCATGATAGTCTTCTCTGCGCCTGCTATACGCTGAAAAAGCTCCACTTCGTACTCTGTTGCTCCATGTATTCTGCGCCATTCAAAGCGAACCCTGTTTCTTATCGCGGGGAGAATTTTCTCATTTTTCACTGGCGAGATAAGCACAGGGACCCTAAGTTCAGCCGGGATGCTGAAATCATTTACAGGGCTCTTTGCAATAATTTTTCCTGTTTTATCCTTAAGTACAACGCGCCAGAAAAAACTCCCGGCTCCGGGACTCTCCCCTGTTATATTATGCAGGTCGCTCTCAAGAACCATGCTCAGCCTGCTGAAGTCTCTCCTCTCAGACACCTCAACAAGGTATTTATCCCCCTGGTTCGGATCTTTCCAGGTGAAGTTTATCACCTCCGGTCTTTTATAAAGAACAGTACCGGGCTGCGGAGAGATAAGTGTTATCT
>DAISJZ010000182.1:0-4474 GCA_036821145.1 Spirochaetota bacterium | reverse complement strand
GGGGGTGCGGGGGCCGGGAAGATTCCTGTGGGAAATCATTATGAGTTACCGCAAGAGATGTGCGGTAAAAGTGAGCCAGCGAGGTGACGGCGGCTTAAAATTTTATGCAGGGATTAATTCATTTTTTGCAACAATTCACTTTCATCCGCATCATAATTAGTTGATTTTTCCCGGTAAATATTGTTCTGTCAGAATCTGTTCTCGCATAAAATCAACGGAGCACTATATGTCTAAAATTCAGTGGAAGCCCGGCACAATGATTTATCCTCTCCCTGCTGTAATGGTGAGCTGCGGGATAGAACCCTCCTCATATAACATACTTACAGTTGCATGGACTGGCACTGTGTGCACCGCTCCCCCGATGACATATATCTCCATCAGGAAGGAGAGGCATTCATATAATATAATCAGGGAGACAGGTGAATTTGTCATAAATTTAACAACAGAGAAACTGGCCTTTGCCACGGATTTCTGCGGTGTCCGTTCCGGCAGAGATATAGAGAAGTTCACTCACCTCGGTCTTACTCCGCAGCCGGCATCTGTTGTCAAAGCGCCATTGATAAAAGAATCCCCTGTAAACATTGAATGCCGTGTCACACAGATAATTGAACTTGGTTCTCACGATATGTTCCTTGCGGAGGTAATGGCTGTTAATGTTGATGAAAAGTATATAGATGAATCAGGTAAGTTCAGGCTTGATGCCGCGAAACCTATATGCTACAGTCATGGTTCATACTACGGGCTTGCAAAGGAGTTGGGCACCTTCGGATATTCGGTGATGAAGCCTAAGACAAAGAGGAAACGTGAAGAAACTGCGAAAAAAGAAAATAAAAGCAGTATGAATAAGAAAAACAGTAAGGATAAAAAAAGAAAGTAGATGTTTATACTTCATTTTTATCGATAAGAATCCTGCAGTCAACAGACTGAATTTCTTCTCCGGATCCCATGAGAGGATTCAGGTCAATCTCTTTAATTTCCGGAGCTTCACCTAAGAGTAATGATACCTTTATTATTATCTCTGCAAATATATCTTCATTGACCCCGGCTTTCCCCCGGGCTCCTTTAATAAGATCATACCCTTTGAGACGCCTTATCATGTCAAGAGCTTCATCCATCCCCACAGGAATAATCCCCGCAGATGTATCTTTCAGAGTCTCAACAAAAATCCCCCCGGGTCCGCAGAGAATAATATGGCCGTAGCCCGGTTCGCGCTTCCCTCCGATGAAAAGCTCTGTTCCCTGAACCATCTTCTGTAGTACAACACCCGATGCGCCGTTGATATTCATCAGCTCAGTATAAGATTTTAATGCTTCGTCTGCAGATGATATATTAAGTTTAACACCCCCGGCATCACTTTTATGTACCGGCCCTGAAACTTTCATTGCCAGGGGAAACCCCAGTGCAGCTGCGGCAAATTCTATTTCGTCCGGGGAATTAATGGAGAGTTCCCTTGCATGGGGAATCCCTGCGGAATGGAGGAGCTTTCTTACACATCCGGGATTCAGAAAACCATCAGGTGCTGCAGCAATTATTTTTTTTATATTAACGGTATCCGGCGGTTTTCCGGAACCTCTGAGGGCTGAAGAATTCTGAAAAGGTAAATTAGTCTTTGATACAGCAGCAAGTGATTCAGCCAGCATTACTTCATCAGGGAAGAATGCTCTCCCGAGTTTTGTGAAATGCTCTATAGCCCCGGAAGCAAGCATAGTTGAGGGGAGCACAGGGAATACCTGTTTCTGTAAAGACTTCATTTTTTCATCAAGGAGTTCATATACATGATTAACATCAAAAAGCCCCGGGGTTCCGAAGATCACAATAGAACTGTCGATCTCCGGGGCATCATTATCGATGAAGTCCAGTATCTCTCCTAACTGTTCCGCTGTCCCTGTGCCGATGAAATCAACAGGATTTGAGACTGAAGATCCATGAAACAGTTTACTCTTAAGTTGATCTGCTGCCGGGCCGTTTAACTGCGGCACATTAATCCCGTTACGCGACAGGGCGTCTGTAGCCAGAACTCCGGGACCACCGGCATGAGTAATCACTGCGAAATTTTTCCCGGGGGCCTTTCCGTGCATCAGAACGCCTGCAGTATATATAAACTCCTCCCTCCCTGAACATCTTGTAATGCCGCACTTGCGGAAGAGTGCATCAACAGCAGTATCCGGAACAGCCAGGGCCCCTGTGTGCGACATGGCTGCCCTTGATCCCGCTTCACTGGCTCCAGCCTTAATGGCTGCTATTCTGCATCCTTTAGCCCTGAGTGAACAGCAGTGCTTTATCAGCATATCAGGTTTTTTAATCTGTTCTATATAAAGAAGCTTAACACGGGATGATGAATCAGTGAAGGATTCGTCCCAGTGCTGCACAATCTCTTCAACACCGCACTGTGGAGAGTTCCCCACTGCAATAACGCTTGCAAACCGGATCCCCATGGGGAGTGCTCTTTCAAGAGTGAAAACTGCAACAGCTCCTGATGCTGAAACAAAGTCAGCACCATGCGGCACAAGCTCCGGAGTGGGGCCTGCAAAAGCAGCGGCAAAACCTGGAAAAAGTATCCCTGTGCAGTTCGGCCCGATGAGTGTGCCGTTAACTGATGTAACTATACCGGTCAGTCTCTCTTCAAGAGCCTTCCCGTCTTTACCGGTTTCGCCGAATCCCGCGGAATACACAATGAATCCTTTTGTTTTTTTCTTGAGGGCAAGGATCTCCGCGTTTTTTATCACATAAGATGAAGGCACTGCAAAAATTGCGCACTCCACTTCGGGGAGTGATTCAGAATCCGGATATGATGAGAAACCCTGTACGGAGCTTTCCCGGGGATTGACTATGTAAACCTGTCCGCGATATCCGCCATTAATAATATTACGGAGGGCGGTGCCCCCCGGTTTTGACATATCATTTGAACCCCCGACAATAACTATGCTGCGGGGATTAATAATTTCATTTCTAATCATTTACTGTTTATTTAAACCTGTATCCCGGGATGCGACTCTTCAAATTCTTTTATGATTTTATATTCATCAATTTTGTTGAAGGCAATTATATTACGCAGGTGAATATATGAGTCGATATCCATTTTGGTAAATTTTACAGCAACGCCGTGCTTTTCTTTACGGATAACTTCACAGCTCATATTAAGACTTAATTCGGAAGATGACCCTGAAAGGTAAACAGTTACCTCACCTTCTGTTTTTTCCGGGACATTGTCTGTTGTATTAATCAGCATCCCGCTAAGGCTGAGATTCTCAACATTACCATTCACATCATGTCCGTTGAATTCAAGAGAAGCACTTACATGAAAAATTACTCTCGGTTGAATTCTGTCCTCCATAATATGCCCCCTTATGGTTTAAATGGCTTTGAAAAAATACTATAATCAGGGTGCTTCTCCCTGTTCGGGTAAATCAGTTTAAGTCATATTTCATTATAATGGATTAATGAGGAAATATCAATAAATAAGGGAATAATAATGTTTTTTTCATACTGTGAATTATGGTTAAAAAGTTTGACATTCTATTATTAATAAGTATAATTAAATTAGAATAATTTTTACCGGGGGGAGTATGGCATACCGCAGAGTAATTGCAGTGGGAGCATCAGAGGACAGGTTAGAACGGCTAATAGATGAGAGGCTGAAGCCGGGAGCAGATAAGGAACTGATTGATAAAAGGATTTGGGATCTATTCGGGGAGGAGTGGTGCGTAATGTTTACAGATCTCTCCGGGTTTTCGCGCGGTGTTGCGAAGTTCGGCATCATACATTTTCTCCAGACAATATATGAATCAGAGAGGCTACTTGTACCTGTTATAGAGGATCATGACGGCATATTGCTTAAAAGTGAAGGTGACAGTCTCCTTGTAATTTTCAGGAATGTTGAAAAGGCAATTCAAAGCTGCAGCAGGATGCAGCAGGTACTGAAGGAGTATAATGTGGATAAGCCTGCTGAAGAACAGATACTTTTATGTGTGGGGCTTGGTTACGGAAGAATGCTTCGCATAGGGGATCAGGATGTTTTCGGAGCAGAGGTCAATGCCGCAAGCAAACTCGGCGAGGATATGGCTGAAGCATGGGAGGTGCTTATTACAAAAGCTGTGAAGGAGAGGGCCGAAGCTCTTGAAGGCCTGAAATTTGAACCACTGGAAGAGATCCCCCCCGGAACAGATGCGGCCTTCAGAGTAATATTTCATAAATAAAAAAATGGAGGGGTTCTTTCCCCTCCATCCTCTTAGATGGTAATGTCCAGATTTTCCCCCATTCCGGGAGCCGTAACCTTTTCAGTAACACCCGCTTTCATGATCTTCTCTTCAATGCCAAACTTCGCGTTTGTTATTGTTTTGAGGAGATCCCCCATCTGTTCGATGCTTTTAGCTGTATTAGCTCCTATAGATGCAGCATCCATATAAGCCTCCTGACCGTATGACGCGGTACTATATTATCGGCAGAAACGCTCTAAAATATAAGTATAATAAAT
>DAISJZ010000181.1:0-4541 GCA_036821145.1 Spirochaetota bacterium | reverse complement strand
CTCAGCAACGAAATGGACATTACTGCCAGACAACAGATCATGTCAATATTAATTTATGCCGGCATAAATATTTTTTAAGAAAATACTGATTTTCTTTTAAAAAATTTTTTTCTTTTTTAAAATCTCTTTTCACACTGCCATATTAGTCCCTGATTACATCAGGGATTTAATGAAAAACACGGAACCACTACGGTTCAACTCTTATTAAAAAAAATTTAACATGCGAAAACTTAATTTAAAAAACAATTGTAAATCCTTCTGAAAAATTCTGATTATCTGCTTAATTTCTTCCATAAAAAAAACCGGCATAAACATCAACAGGAGATACAGATGAAAATATTAACATTTCTCGGCAGCCCCAGAAAACACGGTAACACTGCAACGCTGCTTGATTCAGTGATTAATGGTATCAAGAGCATTGATAATAAAAGCGTAGAACAGATTTTCCTGAATGAAAAAAACATCAGGCCATGCCAGGGATGCAACTCCTGCAAAAAAGATGGAGCTGACGGTTGCATCCAGAAAGATGACATGCAGAATATATATCCGCTCATAGCAAAGTCTGATCTCATCATTCTTGCCACTCCGATCTACTGGTGGAGTGTTACCGCGCAGATGAAGCTTCTCATTGACAGGATCTACGGCATGGATTTCACATGCGGGAGAAAGAAAGTTGCGCTGCTCATGACTTATGGGGGAGAACTGCCGAACTCCGGCCCTGAGACAACAGAGGCGTTATTCAGGGAAATCTGTGATTATATAAAAGCTGATCCAGTTGCAGTTATGGGCGTATGCTCTGAGACTATTGAAGTTAAGGATAATAAAAAAGCACTGGATGATGCCTTTGAACTGGGGAGGATGCTTGCGGGTTTTTAAGATCCCCCTGGCAGGGTATCCTCACAAGCAATGCTCTTTTTTATGAATATTATCTGAATTATAAACCTCCGAAGATAATTTTTCCTACCCGGGATTCACCTTTACATACTTGACTTTTAATCAGCATAAAATTCTTGTAATTTTCAGTTTAACAAAGAATGATTCCCGGGGTCATTATAATAACAGAAAATATGCGGACAGAATAATATGCCCACAAGAGTTCACAGCGAACTGGTTTTTACAGTAAAGGACAGGTGCAGGGTATGCTACACCTGCGTAAGGGAGTGCCCTGTTAAGGCCATTAAGATAATCAACGGCCAGGCGGAGGTTATTGCTTCAAGGTGTATAGGATGCGGTAACTGCACAAGGGTATGCAGCCAGAAAGCCAAGATTTTTCTCGAAACAACAGAAGAGGCGCGGGAAGTCCTTGCCGGGAGCGCGGTAAAAGTTGCATGCATCGCCCCCAGCTTCCCTGCTGAATTTGACGATATAGATGACTATAGAATCCTTGTAGGGATGATCAGAAAGTTAGGGTTTGACCATGTTGTTGAAGTTGCCTTTGGAGCAGACCTTGTTGCCTATGATTACGAAAAACACCTGGACGCCCATGACCATAGATTTAAAATTTCAAGCGACTGTCCTGCTGTGGCGTATTATGTTAAGCATTATTATCCTGACATGGTGCCCTACCTCGCGCCTGCTGTTTCACCAATGGTTGCCACTGTAAGGGTCGCAAGGGACATATACGGGCAGCAGTGTAAAACCGTGTTCATTGGCCCGTGCATTGCGAAGAAAGCCGAATCCCATGAAGTGGATGTTGTGCTTACATATATCGAATTGCGTAAGCTTTTCAAGGCTTTCAGCATCAGACCGGAGAATACTGAGCCCTCGGACTTTGACGGGCCCATTGGCGGGAAGGCCGCAATATTCCCCGTAACACGGGGTAAACTCCATTCAATGAATAAATCTGACGACATCTCCGAAGAGAATATTTTTGTAGCTTCCGGTAAGGAAAACTTCCGCGAAGCAATCAAGGAATTCAAAGAAGATCCTCTTACAAGCCAGCACCTGGAGCTCCTCTGCTGCGAGGGGTGCATCATGGGCCCGGGCATGAGTAAACGCGGGAGCCACTTTTCAAAAACAGCAAGAATACGGAACTATGTAACAGAGAAACTTGAAAGGCTTGACTATGAGAAATGGGAACGTGACTTTAATCATTATAAAGATATAGATCTTTCAAGGATATTTACACCTGACGACAGAAGAAACCCTCTCCCCTCTGATGATGAGATTGAAAAAGTGCTGAGACAGATGGGTAAATTCTCGCCGGAGGACCAGCTGAACTGCGGGGCCTGCGGTTATGACAGCTGCATTGAGCACGCAATGGCAATTATTACAGGCCTTGCGGAAACAGAGATGTGTCTCCCTCTTACAATCTCCAAGCTGCATAAATCGATTGAGGAGCTTAACATAACCAACGAGCAGCTTGCATCCGCCCGGCAGTCGCTTATTGAATCTGAAAAGCTCGCGACAATGGGACAGCTATCCGCGGGCATCGCGCATGAACTTAACAATCCCCTTGGCATAATAACAATGTACAGCAACATTCTCCTTGATGAACACCAGGGGAACGACCAGGTTAAAAAAGACCTGACTCTTATAGCTGAACAGGCGGACCGCTGCAAAAAGATTGTAGGAGGGCTCCTTAATTTTGCCAGGAAAAACCAGCTGAACTACGCTACAGTTAATATCGAAGATTTCGTTAAACACAGCATAGACTCAATTATCATTCCTGATAATGTTGAGGTGGCTTTCAGGTCTGAATTATCAGACAGCTTTATCGATCTGGACCCTGACCAGTGGATGCAGGTTCTGACAAATATTGAAAAAAACGCGCTTGAGGCCCTCCCCCATGACGGCGGTATTCTGAACATCAGCCTGCATGGGACAGAGGATGATATTATATTCTGCTTTGACGATAACGGCGCAGGTATTGCTCCGGAAAACATGGATAAGTTATTCACGCCCTTCTTCACCACAAAGCCCATAGGTAAAGGCACGGGGCTGGGGCTTGCACTTGTTTATGGAATCATTAAAATGCACAGGGGGCATGTATCGGTGAACTCCAACTCCGACAGAGAGAAGGGGCCCACAGGCACAACTTTTAAAATACAGATCCCCAGGAGAAGAATCTAAATGGCGAAACTGAAAGTACTGATTGTTGATGATGAACCGGGGATATGTTCCGGCATAAGCAGGATACTCTCTAATTTCTCCGTAAGCTTCCCCTTTCTCGAAGAGAGCTTTACATTTGAAACAATGGAGACAGGCACAGGGGAGGAGGCTGTAGAGATCCTCGACGTGCAGGGCGCTGATATTGTGCTCCTTGACAACAAGCTGCCGGGGATCTACGGAATTGATGTGCTTGAATATATCAATAAAAAGCAGATGGACTGCAATGTAATGATGATTACATCATACGCCTCCCTGGACCTGGCGATAAAAGCGACAAATAACGGGGCGTATAATTTTGTACCCAAACCCTTTACCCCGCAGGAACTCAAGACTGCAATGGAGGGTATTACCAAAAACCTCTACCTGCGGAGGATGACAAACAGGCTTAATAACCAGGAGAAGCAGCTCCGCAACAAGTTCCTTGCCATACTCTCCCATGAACTGAAACTCCCTCTCAGCGCTATTGAAGGCTACCTCAGAATAATGAAGGACAAGCTCGCAGGTGATAAAATTGAAGACTATGATGAGATGATAAACCGTTCGCTGGAGAGGATGAAAGGGATACGCTCTCTCATAACAGACCTCCTTGACCTTACAAAGATCGAGTCTGATAAGCAGAATAAAGTTAGAAGAAAGATCGACATTACAGACATCGCTGCCAACTCCTGCGATGCCATAAGCCCCATGGCAATTCAGAAAAATGTTAAGGTGACGATTGAAGCTGAACCGAAGCAGCTCTACTTCCTTTCCGAACCTGAAACCATGGAGATTATATTCAACAATCTCATTTCGAACGCGGTAAAATATAACAGGGATAATGGTGAGGTTAAGTGTTCCATAAATGAACTCCCCGATTATGTAGAGATAACGGTTGCTGACACAGGGATAGGGATGAGTGAAGAGGACCTTCCAAAGCTCTTCCAGGAATTTGTTAGGATTAAAAACGAGAAGACTGTTAAAATTACCGGCTCAGGCCTTGGACTCTCCATAACTAAAAAAATCGTTGAGGAGTATTATCACGGCACAATCACTGTAAAGAGCACCCCTGACGAAGGTACAGCCTTTACAGTTAAACTTCCGAAAACAGAGGAAGAGCCCGGGCATTAATAAAAAAAGAAGGGGTGGTTGCCCCTTCTTATAAGGAAGTAAGGTTGCTTTTAATACACTCTTAAGAATAGCCTTTCAATTTCTACAAGCTTTCACAGGAAACTTCGAGAAACTATTCATATTCAATATAATACATTATTCGGAACAGACTGCACTTTTTTTTATATTTTAACCCGGAATTGATTTTTTTTATGTCTCATTTAATATGAGGGATTGATTGAAAATATCTTCTGTTTAAAGCCCTGAGCTTTGAAATTAAAGCAATTTCAGTTGAATTCAGAGCAAAAAGCTTTGAAATCAATGCAAATTCACTTGAATTCAAT
>DAISJZ010000180.1:0-4703 GCA_036821145.1 Spirochaetota bacterium | reverse complement strand
AAAAAATAGAGGAGCTCCTATGGCACAAATCGATTATTTTAACCTACCCTGGAAAGATCA
Source organism: Spirochaetota bacterium (assembly GCA_036821145.1). Lineage (GTDB taxonomy): Bacteria > Spirochaetota > UBA4802 > UBA4802 > UBA5550 > UBA5550. Next base: position 4,643 of record DAISJZ010000180.1, on the reverse strand, counting down.
GTGGGAATGGGAGAAAATTGAACTCCCAACATTCACAAAAAGATTTGTTGATAACGCAAAAACATACGCCTCTAAAGACCTCCAGTTATTTAATGCCGCACTCTACAATGGAGATAATAACGGCAGAATGACATGGGGAGAAGTCTTTGATAGAGTAGAAAACTATGCCTGTGGCTTAATGAGCATCGGCCTCGGAAAACAGGAGATGGCAGGTATAATGTCAGCCAGCGGGCCCTACTGGACTCACGCGGATCTGGCGCTGGCCTGTGCAAACGGCGTAAGTGTTGCCATCTACCCCACACTTTCATTCAAAGAAGCATCATACATCGTTAATGACTCAGGGTGTAAATTCCTTTTCCTCAGGGGTGACAATGTCCTTAAAATGATGCTCGCCGGTTTCAAAGAAATGCCTAAACTTGAAAAAATTATTGTGATGGATCGGGAATATAAAAGCGACGATTCAAGAGTAATAAGTCTTGGCGACCTTGAAAAGGCCGGTATTGAATGGAAAAAAGATAAAAAAAATTACGAAGCATATATCGCCAGGAGAGATGGAGTTGTTCTTGATGATATATACACAATACTCTACACCTCAGGTACAACCGGACAGGGGAAAGGGGTTGTCCTTACTCATCACAACTGTTCTTCAAGAATGATCGGAGTTAATCAATGCTTTGACTACTTCGGCATGGGATTCAAGACTGAATATACAACTCTCTGCTTCCTCCCTCTTGCTCATATATTTGACAGAGGTTCATGCCAGGGTGCTGCTATTTACAACGGATGTACTATCGCATATGCGGATTCTGCCGGGACTCTCCTTGATGACCTGCAGAAATACAACCCGCACTGGATAAACTGTGTTCCGAGACTTTACGAAAAGATATACATACAACTCCAGCAGAAAATGGGTGAAAGTGGACTTAAGAGGAAACTATTCGACTGGGCTCTTAAAGTCGGTGAAGAGGTATTCATGCAGAGATACGATCCTGAAACAGATACCTACAACATGGGCCACGATTTCGACATTACAGGTAATCTGCCATTAGGACTTAAGATAAAATATAAAATTGCTGATAAGCTTTTCGCTAAAGTACGGGCTCTTTTCGGAAAAAACTTCAAGCACTCATTCTCAGCAAGCGCATCTATATCACCGGATCTCCTTAAATTCTTCTATATTATCGGCATCAGGGTAAGTGAAGGATATGGATCAACCGAAAGTTTTAACGCATGCTGTAATATGCCGCTTGTGGCATGCAGACCGGGTTCTGTCGGTCTTGCACAAAGCAGCAGGCTCCGTGTATCTCCAATCGGCGAGCTCGAAATCAGCGGTGCAGGCGTTTTTAAACGATACTGGAACAAACCACAGGAGACTGCAGAGGCCTTCACACCGGATGGATGGTTCAAGACAGGTGACAAGGTGGAAGTTGACAAGTTCGGCTACTACAAAATCGTTGATCGTATAAAAAACATTATCTGCCTTGCAACTGGAAAAAATGTTGCTCCTGCAAAAGTAGAAGCACAATTTGCAACAAGCCCGTATATTGAACAGATTTTCACAATTGGTGATGAGCGGGCTGTTATATCAACACTCCTTGTACCGAATTTTACTTTCTTCAAAGAAAAATTCGACAACGAAGGTATTGAATACGATAAAAGCCAGGTTGTAATCGACAACTCTGCCGGCGTTCCTATTGTCGTTAAAGTGGGTCCTGACTTTATTGAAAAAGGTAATATTCGTGAACTCATTGCAGAAGAAGTTTCAAGAGCGAATAAAGAACTTGAAGAATTTGAAAGAATAAAGCAATACACAATTCTTTCAGAGAGATTCACAGAACAGAACGGAATGCTCACTCCGACACAAAAAACAAAAAAGAGAGTTATTCTCGATATTTATTCAAATGAAATAGAAAAGATGTATTCTCAGAAATAAACCAGAAACATTTTAAGCTTTTTCATTATTAAACAGCTTAAAACGCAAGGCCCCTCCTGTTTCTATAGAGGGGCCTTGTTATATATACTATAATGCGCACAGTAAATAATCAGAAAAGTATCCTATAAAAAATGTGAATAGCCATTATTCACGCCATTACGAATACAGCTGCAGGGAGAAGAGCTTTACAGTTCTGCTGACATCAGTATGAAAGTGCTCTGCGGTTACCACAAGGCAGATATGTACAGTGGATGATATCACCCGCATCCAAAGGCAAAAACAAGAAAGGGAAGCTTCACCGTATTCTTTCTGCCGCAAAAAAGAAAGAATTCGACGTTACCGCTGCAACAGAAACCTGACTGCACAGCTATAAAAAAAGCCTCTCCCCAGGGAAGAAGCTTTTTTAGATTAACAGCTTTTACGATTGCTTACAACATAAAAATCATCATTGAGTAATCATCAGAATGAAATTCTGATGATTACTTTTCAAATGGTATGATTACAGCATTCTGCTTTTCTGATGAAGAACTGTAATAAACTTTTGTAGTATATGGCATTAATGTAGGTTTCCCATACATTATATCACTTGAATCAACCACAAGAGCAAGATGATGCCCTGCGGGTATATCATATGCAGTGGCAAGAATCGGTACAGTCACCTCAAAGGCTTTTCCCGGAACAACATCCCAGAAAGTATAAGCTCCATGAGTAATAAAAACCGCTTTCCCCCATTTATCAACATCATATAAATATGCAATAATCTGCCCTTTAGAACCTGAAAATGATATGTTAAGCTTCGCTTCAGAAGCACCTCGTATCTTCATTGCAGATGAGAATGAAGAAGATTCCCAGGCAATAGATTCAGCCCTGTTAAGCAGATGAACATTTGTGCATAATTCAACACCAAACTGTTCAAGAATAGGAATAATAGCCGCACCAGCAGTGGCACCTGAAAGAAATCCTGACCAGTAATTATTAGAAGTGTTCCTTGTATTAAAAGATGAATTTATTGCCCCGTTAGTGAAGAGCCCTCTTGGAGTAAGATAGAATAATTTTTCATTTATTGTTTTTGCAGGCCATGTATACGAACCATCACTCTTTTCAAGACTTGCTGTATCATAAGTTACACGATTGCCGTTATTTTTCTCCTGCATTGTTACTACCGCACTCTTAGATTGCTCAGTGATTATCCCTGTATCCACACCTCTGAGCCAGTAATCGAACCATTTATGCACATTATTAAATGCATAGTTATCAAGCCCCATAAGCCCGGTCAGCTCTCCGGTTGCATGGGTACCAAGATTCAGGTCGAGCCTTTTATGATCAACTGTAAGTTCATTAAATAAACTAATAACAGAGTCAGCAGTAAAAAGATAATCTTCGAAGTTGTGTGACATGTAAACAGGGTTGTTTTTCAAGTTAATATTATCAACATAGTTTATCGGTGATCGTTCATAAACCCAGTCCATGAGCCATTCTATATTGGTATTTGTAAGGGTAGATTCATATACCTTGTAAAGTATCGGATCCATTCTGGCAAGGACAGTACCAGTTGCCACAAGAAATCCACCCCATACCAGTCTCGGAGTCTGCTCCGAATACAGGTGCCTTGCAACATCTGAAGGGATTGAAAGAACAGCTACTGTTTTTAGCCTTGTATCGTGACAGAGAGCATTAAGGGACTGGATAGCACCGTATGATATCCCGCATGCTCCTATATTATCTTTATCCACTGGTGTATTTGCAATTAACCAGTCCAGCACAGCCTGAAAATCAGCAACTTCATCTCTTCCGCCGAGAGAAACTTTACCGGTAGAAAGATACCATCCCCTGCAGGAATAACCCAGAACAATGTACCCTTTTTTGGCAAATTTTTGTGCCTGCATAATATACTCATGCTCATCCATTGCCCAGCTGTTAGGAAAAACTATTGCCGGAAATGTTTCTTCTTCCGTTTTTTTCACCGGGATCATGACATTTGCAGTAAGCGTCGCCGGTTCACCAGTTCCCGGGGACTGGATATAAACAAGCTCATTATAACTGAAGCTGTAATTCTCTTCAGCAGATGCTGCTGAAATCGACTTTAAAACACCGGTTTTCCCCGGAACCGGACATTCACTCTTTTCACCAGTTGATGAATCAGAACTTTGTGTTGCGTCCATACATGATACTGTTAAAAAAAGAGGCAGAATAAAAAGAATGAGTAATTTCTTAAGTTGTTGCATACATCCTCTCCTGTTTCTGATAATCTTTCGCAAATCAGTTCTGCGGATATTTCCCTCAGAAGCATGCAGAATAATTCCGGGGTATGTCTGATTTAATAAATATATAAAATCGTTTCAATTAAACACCTCCCGGACGGTCTTTTATTTTTTGCTTACAATACTCCCCAATAAAAATTATTGTTATAAAGCATTTTTTTTAAAAAAAAGGGGGGAATATGTGTTCTGCACTTTGCGAACATTGTTTTTTATTTAAAATATAATTTTTAAAATATAACAATGTTACAAAAAAAGTCAATTTGTTTTCATGTTATGTTGATTTTAAAATTTTTTCATACCAAATAAAGTCAAAAATTATAAAAAACTGTAGCGGATACTAATTATTTTTCTTCAACGCTGCTGACTTTTTCTTATGAAGTAAAGAACTGCTGTCTTAAATCACTGAATTTTTTTGCATAAAAAAACCCTCTTCGATTGAAGAGGGTTTT
>DAISJZ010000179.1:0-4718 GCA_036821145.1 Spirochaetota bacterium | reverse complement strand
TTCAGGTGTAGTTATTGATATAATGAAGGAATTTTAAATTAGAATAATGCATTAAGTAATAAGCAGGCATATGAAAAAACAAGAAATCTTAAAAAAAATCCTGTCATACCAAAAGTATTATATTGCGTTCTCAGGGCTGCTTGCCGTTTTGCTGATTACATCTGCCATTTATGATCCTCTGAAGCATTATACTTCACCTCTGGCATATCTTTTTCTGATTGCTGCAGGATTTACCATTCTCTGTGAATCCGGTATAAGGACTTATTCAGGTAAAAAGTTGAGTTTTGATTTTCTGCCCGGTTTGAATTTCACCTTTTCACCTGTAATCATGAAAATTGTCGGTATACTGCATTTCATGATAGGTTTATTTGCCATGTTGATCGGTTTTCTTTTTCTTCTCACCATGTAAAACATGAACAAGTTTTAAGAGGCGCCGTGGCCTGATTATTACATCCCCGGCCTTGCTTTATTTAAACTGATAGAGGGTGTCACCAGGATCAATCTTTCTACATGCAGTTTTCTGAAGATTACTGCATGCTTTTTCATAAAGAAATTTTGCTTTATTCAGATCCTTCGGAAGACCTGCAATTCCCTGGACATAAAAATCAGCAAGCACTTCACAATATCTTGTATCCCCATTCTGACATTCCTGTTCATAATACGGTACCTGCCTCTCAAGGTATTTTTCAGCGACTTCCCCACCACACCCGGACAGGGATATAATAACTGCCAGAATAAAAAAAGTTTTGGTCATAATTATTCTCATCATAAAATTTTTTAGTATCGATATTTTTTTACCGGTTATGTAATCCGGTGATTACTTAGTATCAGAAGTCATTACCATCATAAACTGAATTTCAATATGAACTTAAACTGATAGTAATAATATCTTTTACCGTTTCAGCCATTTTATGCAGCAGGTATTCCAGCCCCTCAGGTCCCGCTGAACCAAAATCGATCCTGACCCGAAGTGAATTCCCGTTTATGCATTGAACTTCGTGAATCTGATTGTAAAAAAATCATTTTTTAAATTTTATATACCGTTAATAACGGTTATAAAACAGATCATCTTTACTCATTCCTGGATTCCTGGCGATTACTGCCTCCGGGTTCTCAGTCAGCAGTAAGTTATAATTAAATAGTGTTTGCAGATGCTCATTTTTAAAAGGGATATACCTCTGTTTTTGAAGGTTCTCTGCTTAACAATTGCCAGCAGTTAATGTAGTTCCTTTTCAGTCAGAAAATTCATGATTTTTGACACACCCTTTATAAAAATCATATCTAACATAACGAACACTCTACGGTTAAGAAGTCTTTTATACCGATCTCTCCTCAATTCTCTTCATACTCCTCAATGCCTCCCGGCCCGGAATGCTATCCCCGGAATCATCTATAATCTGCTGAAGCATGCCTTTAACCCCTTCTGAATTAAATGACTGGAAAGCTCTTATTAACTTCCATGTAACCAGTCCGTTATCAGCATACTCCCTGTAAAGCCTGAGAAGATACTTTTCACACCTGCAATCCCTGTAATTAAAGGTTATATGACCTATTACATCAATTAGTTCAGGAAGAGCCGTTTCATCAATACTGAAAGAGGGTGTATCAATAAAAAGTAAAACAGGCACACCAATACGCACAAGTATTCTTGCAGCAATATCACGGGGCAGGGGATAGGACTTTTTATTCAGATCAACTGCTGCTGCCACTTTGTGCTGATTGTTTCCGATTCTGCCGAGAAGAGGTATAAGATAAGGAACTGCATCAGCTCCATACTTTGTGATGCATTCACAAATCTCCAGTTTAGTGTAGAGCCTTTTTTCTGATTTAAGGAGAGAGAGGAGAGATTCAATATTCCTTATATCATGCTTCAACGATATAAGCCTTACACCTGCTGTTCTTTCAACAGCAGAATCACTATATATCAGTTTATCAATATTGTCACAGTGTTTATATTTTTCAAAAGCTTCATCTGCAAGATAACCACGGCTTTCGAGCTGTATGAGTGAACTTTTCATAATTATTTACTACGATATGTATTGTGTCATTGTAAAATAGATTTTTAACAGCATTATTATATCTATCTGAACATCTTTACATATTCTTCAAAGATAAAGACCCTGTTTCTTTGATAACCTGTTGTTTCTTTTAATATTCCTGCTTCTATAAAAGCTTCAACAAGATCATAAGCTGCCTTTGGAGATAGACCTGTTATCTCCTGTATATCCTTTACATTAAGAATAGGCTTTGAAAAAAGGCTGGCGAGAAGCAGCTGCCCATGTTTCCCCCTTTTGCCAAGGGATTGTATTCTGTTCTGTTCAATATCAGCTTTAAGATCCACAATTTTCTTTAATGTTGAAACGGCCTTTTCAGCTGTCTCAATTACACCAACCAGGAAATATTTGAGCCATTGTCCCAGATCGTTTTTAGTTCTCACAAGTGTGAGGTTGTCGTAATAAAGTGACTTATTCTTTTCAAAAAAATCAGAAAGATAGAGGAGCGGTTTTTCAAGAACTCCGGCACTTACAAGATATAGAGTTATGAGAAGCCTCCCGATACGGCCGTTGCCGTCAAGGAAAGGGTGTATTGTTTCAAACTGGTAATGAGCAATAGCTATGCGTATAAGATGGGGGACTTTGATTGTGTCATTATGCAGAAAAAGTTCAAGGTCTGACATCAGTTCAGGGAGCTCATTATGTGAGGGGGGTATAAACACAGCATCGTTTATACTGGCCCCGCCGATCCAGTTCTGCGATGTGCGGAATTCACCAGGTGTTTTTGTCTCACCCCTGACACTTGACAACAGAACTTTATGCGTGTTCCTGATAAGTCTGTTTGACAGGGGGAGAGTCGCAAGCTCCTCTATGGCAAGGTTCAATGCCTTTACGTAATTATTAACCTCCTGCCAGTCATCACGTCTTTCCGGTGTTATCTCCTTTTCTTCAACAAGAGCCTCTTCGATATTGGTCCTTGTTCCCTCTATACGGCTTGAGACAACTGCCTCTTTAAAGATATGCATTATGATGAACATATCTGTATCGGGTATAAAACGGGAGAAGGAGTTAAGTTCACCGAGTTTCAGTGATGCTCTTTCAAGAAGCTCGTTGATTGACTCATCTGTCCAGACAAAGGTGTGATTTATCTTTTCAGGGAGGAAGTACTTATATTTATTCCCCTGCTGCCATGTTCCGGATATGAAGTCGTTTATGTTCATCAATATTCCATAAAGTATAATATAAATATCAGTATTTTACTTTATTGGATAAAAGTAAAATAAATGCAAGTATATTTTACTTTCTATTTAAAGCTTACTTCCAGTTTTTCCCCGTTCAGCAGGTTTTATTTCTTATGCCGGTGTCTTTTGTGTTTTTTATGAAAGACGTTTGTTAAAATAATAAAAGTATTTTTAAAAAAAACCCATTTTAAAAAGCCCCCTGAATTCAGGAGGCTTTTATATCCCGTAGAATAAAATTTCTAATTAACAGTAAATGTCATCCCGCTCTGCTCTCCGCTCATATTGAGAGTTTTCCCTGTTGAGTCAACCTTCCCGTAATATACATAATCCTCACCCGAACTGTACACACCGTTTTTAATGGTAAGCTTCATTTCATAGCTCTGCTTTTTCTCCTCCATGCCGCGCGGACCCTCCTGTTTTGATACAGCATTCACCTGGAGATAAACCTCGCTCCCTGAAACTCTCTTCACTACAGCCTCTCCGCTTGAACTGAAAACCATTCCGCCGGATGAAAACTTAAACCTCTTATTGTTAATGAAAAACATAGGCTTGTTTTTTTCAGCAATAATCGCGCGAAGTTCTTCCGGATCTCCGAGATATGGAACTGCCTTTATATTTGAGCCCGGGAGGAGCCATGCCTCAAAGGGTTTTTTGTAATCATAGGTTTTTGCTATATACCTCTCCCAGTATGCCTTCTGAAAATCGGCAGCTCCTTTTATATTTACCACGTTTTTAAACTGCGGGTCAAGTGCATACCATCTCTTGCCGATGTTCACGGCTATTATCCAGTGCTCAACATACCAGCTCATGTCGTAGTGAAACTTTGCAACAAAGAACTTATCAGCAGGCACCCCTGCCATGTAGAGCAGAGTTGCCATGACCTGGGAATTGGCTGTACAGTTCCCAACCGGAATAAATCCGTATGTTGAATAGGTGTCAGCCATCTCCTGAAAAGAGGGCCACCTTGTTACAGGAGATGAACTGGTTTTTCTGCAATTTCTGAACATATAATCAGCTGCTGCTTTTACTGTGCTGTCCGCTGTACCCATTGAATCTTTTGTTTGAGTCTTAAAGAATGAATAAACAGCTGAGAACTTTTTCGCTATATCCTCATCGTTGCGGGCAGGGGTGCTCCCTCCAATGGCGCTCAGAAGTTTTTTAACTGCCGGGTTGCTCCTGTTTACAGTGGTGAGGTCAGGGAAATAGAAATCCTGTCTGTTTGTTATGATTCCGTTTTCACGGTAGAAATATCCATCCTTCTCATAGTAATACTGCTTCCCCCTGTACATTGTATCAACAAGCAGATAGTCAGGTGAATCGTATTTATTTGATGAGAATCCCTCAAGGGATGTCTTCCCTCTCTTCGGATAAAGAGGGGCAAAGACAGAAGCCCTGTCTTCAGACTTTGAGAGGAGAAAGATGGTCTCGTAATCTTTATAAGCTTCCCCCAGGGTGAACTCCCCTTTCCAGTTTGTCTTAACCG
>DAISJZ010000178.1:0-4819 GCA_036821145.1 Spirochaetota bacterium | reverse complement strand
TAAGCCTTAACACTGCGGAGTTCAGCTCCTCCATGTCAACGGGCTTGGGGAGGTATTCATCAAATCCCTCTGACAGAAATTTTTCCCTGTCCCCGGCCATTGCGTACGCTGTAAGGGCAATGGCGCATACACTGCTTTTACTGCCGAAACGTTCAGTTTTACGTATCTCCCTGATGGCTTCAATGCCGTTCATCTCAGGCATCTGGATATCCATAAGCACAAGGTCAAATTCCCCTTCCGCAAAACGGTGCAGAGCTTCAATCCCGTTTGCAGCGTCAGTCACTGTGTGGCTCATCTTTTCAAGGAGCCTCCTCACCATAAGGCTGTTGATCCTGTCATCCTCAACAAGGAGTATTTTTAAAGGCTGAACAGCTGACTCCTCATTGAAAGACTCTACTGTTCCACTGTCCCGGCTCTCTTCACATAATTCAACTTTCATAGTGCACCTTACCTCTGTTCCCATTCCCGGTGTGCTTTCAATACTTATATCTCCATCCATAAGGGCAAGCAGCCTTTTTACTATTGCAAGGCCGAGCCCCGCGCCCTGGAATTTTCTGGTATATGTATTCTCAACCTGCCTGAAGGGCTCCAGGATTTCAGCGAGTTTATTCTTCTCTATCCCTATACCGGTATCTCTTACTTTCAGTATCAGGGTCCCGTTTTTCGGGCCGGGATTGATGAAATCCGCCTCTATTGTAATTGAGCCTTCAGATGTAAACTTCAGTGAGTTTTCCGCAAGGTTCTGAATAACCTGCCTGATTCTCAATTCGTCACCGGAAACAATCTCCGGCACATTATCTGAAACCGAGTAAGAGAGCCTGATGTTCTTTTTTGCGCAGTCATCTTTCAGCGCCCCTTTTACAGAATCGAGGATCTCCCTGACGTTAATCTCCTCTTTAATCAGGTTAAACTGTTCGGATTCAATTTTTGCAAGGTCAAGTATATCGCTCAGAAGCCTTGTGAGCCTTTTCCCTGAACTGATTGCCATATCTACATATTCACGCTGCCCCGGATCTGTCATTGTGCTGTTCAGCACCTGAAGAAGCCCCAATATACCGTTTAACGGTGTCCTGACTTCGTGGCTCATGTTTGCAAGAAATATGCTTTTTGTACGGTTCGCCTTTTCAGCAGACTCCCGGGACTGAACCAGCTTCTCCTCATTCAGTTTCCAGCGGGTAATATCCTCTACGATCCCTATGCCGCCGGTAGTGCAGCCGTTTATTTTTTTTAAAGGGGCAAAATAAGCCCTGATGGGTGCTGATTTTTCAGTTATTTCAGAGTGATAAATATCCTCATAAAATCCGGTATTACCATTGAGTACATTTTTAATTGTCGCTGTTATCCTCACATCCGGGAGAGTTTTAAGGTCTATGCCCAGTATTGAATCTTTTGAGGTGCCGAGGATTTTTTCAAAAGATGGATTGCATTCTGTAATTACACCATCTTCATCAAAGTGCAGAATCCCTAAAGGTGAGTGTTCGAATATAAGCCTGAATTTCTCCTCGCTCAGTTTCAGGTCGGAGTTTTTTCTTGATAGCTGCTTTTTAAGAGATACAAACGAAATGATTATGAATATGGCAATAAGCAGGGCAGGGATATAGAAATGAATACCGCTGAGATCCGCATAATTTAATACTCCCGCAGGAATCAATGTCCCTCCATAGTTTCCGGTTGAAGAATGGAGAAGTTCCCCTTTTGCCATGGATATAAAAAATAAAACTGAAAAAAGAACAACGTAAACAGAATACCCTGCTCCCCTTCTTCTCCCTGACCCGGACAAAAGCCCTTTATTTTTACTATATGATTTCATTATTTTAAACTGCATTGTGAATTATTCAGTGTATTTATACAGTGAGTATCGGCAATTATGGCGTAAAAATAAAGGATAGATATTGCTGCAGGAATCAGGTTTAAAGAGCTTTAAAGGTTGTAGTGCCCTGCTGCCTCAGGCTGATATATTATTGATTCAATTATATAGTATTGTTCTGACCCGGAGTTCTCTTTAATTACAGTCCCGATGGTGCTCCCCAGAACCTGCGAGCCGATACCTGATAGAAGTGAGATTTTCTTTTTTTTAACATCGGATTCTTCAGGGAAAACGAGGTGGTACTCCTCTTTTGCTCCGTTGCCGATATTTTTAAGGATAAACTTTGAATTCATGGTTACGACATTTGCTTTAATTTTCTGAGGGGGGACCTGTCTGGAACGATGCAGCTGGTTTTTAAGCAGTTCGATAAGTTTCTTTTCAGATTCGTTTGTATTATTATATTGCGCGAATGCCCGCTCAATACGTTCACAATCAAATTCTGAAAAAATTTTATCACTGCGCATATCCCCTGCCTCCGTTAGAACAAATTCATAGTCTTTCACTTTCAGAAAATAAATCTTTTGTCAAATGATTATTATAAAAATATACAGAAGTTCTGACGTGCCGGTTTTTCATGGGACATAAAGGGGGTATTTTAACCCCCGTCCAGGTATTTTTTAATCTTCACGTTAATTGTATCCGGTATTTTTACACCTAATGTTTTAAGGCGGGTAAGATATTTATCGAAAGACGTGGAGTGACTTGTTGTTGTCATGAAAATTTTAAAGAATGAACGCACTGTCCCCTCAAGCTCCTTTCTGAACTCAATGTTTTTATTCAGCAGGTCTTCAACCGGGGCAATTACCCTGTAGTTTACAGGCCTGCATATCGCCCTGTGCGCCACGAAACGCTGGGTCACTTCGCACTCGTAATTCTCCTCTTTTATGCTTTTTTCAACGGTATTGAGATTAATACAGTCAATGATCTGGAATGAGTACTTCCCCTCAAGATAACCATCCAGCAGCCCCCTGATTTTGTTAAATTGCACACAGTTTACGCACTCTCCGTCGCAATCATCTTCTATTCGCAGGTATATTACCATATCAACATCTGAACTTTCATTAACCAGCCCCATGTTCAGGGAACCCACAACGTCAAAAGCGATATCAACGTGGTCTCTTGTTATATTTTCCAGTATCACTTCCAGTTCGCCCATACGTTTTTCAGATTCCTTTGTCTGAAATCTCCTGAAATAGTTGCGTATATCAAGGAATAGTTCAATTTCAGGTATATGGGAATATTTCTCTGTCCTGGTGTCGTAGTTCTCCATGACGGTCAGCGCGTCAAATCTCTCCCTGTCAATCACCTCTTCAATGTACTTCCCGTCTTTATATATATATTCAGCAACAGGGAATATGCTGTTTGACACGAACTTTTTCATCTGGACACGGCTCACCTCTTTCCCGTTCATTATAATTTCATGGAAAAACCCCCCTTCGGTAACATCACCCTTTGCTGTAGTAACCTCGCCGAAATTTGAAGGGTTCAGGTAAATGGTATTTTCAGTGAACTGAAATCCCCAGTCTTCATGAATGTGCCCTGTGAGGCATAACTTAACCTTGCTGCTGTCGCAGTATGTCCGCAGGGCCGGAGAGCCTGAAGGCCCTTTCCATGAAAGCCTGTCATGTATCCCGTGAGCAGGCTGATGAGTGATTATAACATCAGGGCGTACAGCTTTGAAGAATGTGTACATCTCATTGCTTTTATCAGGGATGTTAATCCCCGCTTTATAACGGACAATATAGCGCTCCGGAATTCCCGCTGACCATGTTTCAGCACCGCCATAGCCTGCAAACCTGACTCCATTAATTTCATGCCACTGAAGGTGCAGATCCCTTTCGTGGAGAGCGGTATACCGCAGGTTCATGTCGTAGTTCCCCGGCAGAACAAATATTTCAGAGTTGCCTTTGATGGAGAGGATATTTTCCAGCACCTTGTATTTCTGCTGCATTACTCTCCGCGCCCTTATTGTGGCCTGCTGGTACTCGTAACCTTTTTCCATGATCTCCGGAGCTGTTGTGGGGTCGTCAAGGAGGGAATCCACAAAGTCTTCAAGTATCTCATCGGTTTTATCCATCTTGCGCCGCAGGCCGTTAAAGTATGTCTGAAGCTCATGGTAGTTTATTGCTGTGTCAAGGCTGTAGAAGGGGATATCGATGAGGTCGCCGGCAATAATATAAACGTCGGCAACAGTTTCGAGAAAGAGCTCATAGATTCTTGTGAAAGCTCCATGCACATCTGTGAGGTAGATGATTTTCATGGAGCAAGATAACCTGTTATAATAAAAATATATATACCGGCAAGCATCCCCTGTAAAGTCCCCCATGCTATATCAAGTGTTGTTATAAAACGGGGCCAGTACCTTATAAATGACTGAGCTGTAAGGTTATGCGATGATGCCAGCGCGAATCCGGCAATACCCCCTGCTGATACAGACCATGCGATTTTACCCCCCTCAAGAACTGAAAGGTATATCGCGGCTGTTATTGCAAAGGAGATAATAATGCGGGAGGCAATAATCGGGCCTTTTTTGTATACTATCCCCCCCTTTTTTGTATCATTCATCAGGGCCAGGTGATGGAAATAAAGTCTCTTCGCGATAAATCTGAACCATACATGATCAAGAGAGAGGTAAATAACAGCAGTAATCAGAGCAGTTTTAAAGTAAAGTATCAGAAGTTCCATTTTTCACCATCCGGTTTTGATAACAGCAGTAATAGAATTATAAGGGTAATTATAATTATTGGTTTTGTCATTTCGAACCCGCTTAAGTTTTTTGGGTGAGAAATCTATACTCTTAAAGTTTTTTCTTTAGATAAACTTAATTTTGCCTGAGATAGAGATTTCTCACATACGTTCGAAATGACAGGCTTCTTACCTATATTTCACCTGAAACTTACTGTCGCTTTTTATACAATGATAATACCTGTATCAGCTAAAATTGCAAATAAA
>DAISJZ010000177.1:0-4854 GCA_036821145.1 Spirochaetota bacterium | reverse complement strand
TGTAGTTTATTAAAACATACAACCGGCGGTTATAGACTTGGAAGATCAAAGCTATATTCTTGGACATATAGTCAGTATTACTGAAAGCAGGGATATCGAAATCCTTGAGATATCGATGCTGCGTACGATTTTTGAACTGGTTCCATGCAGAAAAGTATATTTTTTTAAAACAGCTGAAGACGGATTGGATATCATCAGCGGTGCAAGTTATGATAAAAAAGGGTTTATACCATCCTGTGATATATCCGTTTTTAAAGATGACCCGGAACTTAATGAATCCATGGGAGTAGCTTTTAATGATCACAGGGCCACATCTGTTGATAACCATGTTCATCCTTTCACAATCTGCCCGGTTGATATTCTGAATAAAAATGTTGGATTTATTGCGCTGGACAGGCCCGATACAACCACGCAGGATTTATATGTGCTTGATAGCCTGATCAGGATCTACCAGAACTTTGTATCAGTGCTTATTGATAATCAGCGCGATACTCTTACCGGGCTCCTGAACAGAAAAATATTTGAGGACAGTATTCTGAAGCTTATAGAATTGCGGAAGAGAGATAAGGAGGATCGTGAAAAAATTGAAAATGAGAGGAGGGCCCGTAAAAACAGCGACAGGTTCTGGTTAGGGATCTTTGACATCGATAACTTCAAGAGGATCAATGACACATTCGGCCATGTATTCGGTGATGAGATACTTATACTTATCGGATGGCTGGTGAAGGATGTGTTCAGGGCTGCAGATCTGAAGTTCAGGTTCGGCGGGGAGGAGTTTATTGTTGTTGTGAGAGCTGAAAACGCGGAGAGTGCTTATTCGATTTTCGACAGGTTCAGAAAGAGTGTTGAAGAGTACAGGTTCCCTCAGACCGGCACCATCACTGTGAGTATAGGGATCGTGGAGATAACAGGTGAGGAGTCCACATCTGTTTTTGTGGGTAATGCTGATAAAGCTCTCTATTATGCGAAGAACAACGGAAAAAATATGACATGTATGTACAGAGATCTTGTTGATAAAGGGCTCATTGAACCGGAGAGCATACAGAAAGGTGACGTTCTGATCTTTGATGAATAAAAAAATTGCAGTTACAATTACCATCCGCATAAAAGCACAGTAAGACTAAAAGCACGCAGGGACTAAAAGCACAGTAAGATTAAAAGCACACACGGATTTTAATGCGATTTAATTTATCACCGCAATGAAAAAAGTTTGACTCCGGATTTTGGAATTCTTCATATACTCATAATTGTACTATACCAATTCACGGATGTAGTACCTGCTATTCAATTATTAAATTGTCTTACAGTTTCATGGAGAGTTTTGATGGAGACACGGAATACGGAACATATAATCTCAGTGCTTAAAACAGTCCCGACCCTCAAGGGTCTGGAGGATCATGAACTGAAACTTATTGAACCTCTGTTTACTCAGAAGACATTTCATACAGGTGACTTCATTATAGTAGAAGGTACACAGGGTAACACCATGTACATAATAAACAGGGGTGCTGTGCTTGTGACCAAGTCTGATCGCAAAGGTGAGCAGGTCTCCTTAGGTGTGCTGAACGACGGCGCCTTTTTCGGCGAGCTCTCTCTTTTTGATAATCTGCCGAGGTCCGCAACTGTTACTGCAATAGAAGATACATCTATCTTTATGCTTACACGGACTGACCTTGACAATGTGTTCAAAACAAACCTGGAAATTACAAATAAAATTTATCATAATACCCTTATCGAAATTTTCTCAAGGTTCCGGAAAAGGCTTTCAAGTTTTACTTTCTCTCAATACTACCTGAGGGAGAAGAATGAGATATTAAGCAGGATAAACAGGGATCTTTCAAGCGCGCAGGAGATTCAGCAGTATTTTATTAATACTGAATCAGGAAAGCATAAATACAGGGGTGTTAAACATACATTTATATACCAGCCCTCTGATGCAATCGGCGGTGATTTTATCAATGTTAAAACAGAGGGGGGCAGGATTTATATGATCATTGCCGATGTGCAGGGGCACGGCATAACTGCGGCTCTTGTAACAGGGGTTCTGAAGAGTGCCTTTGTAATGCTTGTTAAGGAGTGCGGTGATGACCCCGTGCAGTTTCTTTCAAAACTCAATAATCACCTGTATGAAGTGATTAACTCGATATACGCCACATGCTATTATACCATAATTGACACTGAACAGAAAAAAGTGATCTTTGCTAAGGCAGGGCATCACCAGCCGTTTTTCTGGAATTCTGAAAAAGGGAACTTCCGGACTATAAACGCAAAAGGCCCGGGCCTTGGTATTGTTGATGATCCTGTTTACAGTATTACTGAACTTCCGTATAACGGAGGTGATAAGCTCCTTTTCTTTACTGACGGGATTATTGAACAGAGGAATCCTGAAGGGGATATGTATTCATCTGAAAGGCTTCACAAGGCTTTTAAATCCGCAATCCAGGCGGGCAAAAAAAATATTCTTGATTCGCTCCTGCTTAATCTTCATGACTTTGCGGGTAATGTAGAATATGAAGACGATATTACAATGCTGCTGTATGAATTCTGAAAGTGTTTATATTGTAATTGGAACAGACCTGTAGAACGGTTCCAGGTCTGTTCCCTGAGCGTATAGATTATAAAAACTAACTGTACATCTTATCAATCACATCTGTGTATTTTTTATTGATTACACGGCGCTTCAGTTTTGAAGTTGGTGTAAGTTCTCCGTTTTCCTGGCTGAGTTCCTCCGGGAGAAGGGTGAATTTTTTGACCTTTTCAACCTGCCCGAGAGATTCGCACTGTTTTTCTACTATCTCTTCATAATGCCTGATTATTGCAGGGTTGCTTATCAATTCTTCTTTTGATGAGAAAGTAATACTGTTTTTCCTGGCATATTCCTCAAGAGCAGGGAAAGAGGGGACGATCAGTGCTGTGATTGTTTTTCTTCCATCGCCGATTGCAACTGCCTGCTCTATGTAGAAATTCATTTTGAGGAGGGTCTCTATGTTGGCAGGAGAAATATTCTTCCCCCCTGAAGTTATGATAAGCTCCTTTATCCTGTCTGTTATTACAATATGTCCGTCATTGTCAAGGTGGCCGATATCACCGGTGCGGAACCATCCGTCTTCAGTGAAAACCTCTTTAGTTGCTTCAGGCTTTTTATAATACCCTTTCATGAGGTTAGGCCCCTTTACCTGTATTTCACCTTCATCTGAAAGCCTGAACTGCATCAGCGGGAGAAGCGGGCCGCTTGTGCCGTATTTGAAATTCCTGACATTCGGGCCGCCAACGGGGAAAATCTCGGTAAGCCCGTAACCGAGAGAAACAGGGATTCCAAGACTTGTGAAAAAACGGTTTATTCCGGGATTGAATGGAGCCCCACCATTAAGAAACAGCCGGCATCTCCCCCCTGTAAGGGTCTGTATTTTTTTGAGGACAATGTGGTATGCAAAGAAATGTTTAAATCTTATGGTTACAGGTATCGGGAGCCCTTTGAATTTGTTCCAGTAATATGCCTCTCCGACTTCACGTGCCCAGGCGAATATTTTCTTTTTTTTCTCCGGGCCTGCGTTGACCTGTTCAAGCACAGCAGCGTGGACCTTTTCCCATATACGCGGAACAACACATGCCCAGTTGGGTCGAACCTCCTTAAGGAAATCAAGTATCTGCTTGGTATCGTGGCAGTAGTGGTATTCTGATCCCCCTGCGAGGTAACAGTACTGAGCGCATCTTTCAAAAACATGGCTAAGGGGGAGAAAAGAGAGAGCGACATCTTTTTCGTTATTGTCCATAACAAAGCGGCAGGCGTAACTCATGAACAGGAAGTTTTCATGTGTAAGCATGGCCCCTTTTGGATTACCCGTGGTGCCGGATGTATATATGAGGGTGGCAAGGTCATCCTTTGTCGTTTTTGATAACCTCTCCTCGACTACTGCGTCTTTCATTGATTTTTGTCCAAGTGAAAGAAAATTTTTAAAAAAGATTGAATCTTTCCCTTCAATAAGTACAGTTTCATCAAATACAATAATTTTTTGAAGTGTGCTTCCCTCTCTCATTATTGAGAGAGCACGGTCGTACTGTGCCTGGTCATTAACAAAAATTACTTTGATCTCTGCTTCATCGATGATATACTTCGCCTCTTCTTTTGAGTTTGTGGGATAGATAGGAACATTTACGGCTTTAATTCCCAGTATTCCGAGATCGGCTATTGTCCAGTATGCCCGGTTCTGTGAAAAAAGTCCCACCATATCACCTTCCTGAACATTAAACTCAAGAAGTCCTTTCGATACGTTTCTGATTGCTTCACCTGTTTCTGACCATGTCCAGGATTTCCAGTTTCCGTCAGCCCTGTCTTTGAGTAAAAGTTTTTTCCCGTACTGTTTTACTCTGTTGTTCACCATGTTTGTGATGTTTTTTTCCTTCGTGAGGAAATCGGTGAATCCTTTTTCGTATGAATTATTCATCTGCTCTCCCTATAACTTTTTTTCCGGTTATATTTTTTTTATTTTTGAAGCGATGTTTAAATACAGTGAATGATTTTACCTCTGCTGTATTTTTATTCAGTTTATGACTGTCTGATTTTTCCGGCATTGGAATTTTAACACGTTTAAAAGAGGCTGTCATTTAGAATTATAATTATAAATACAGTAATTATAATAAATGGAATTTATGAGCGATCTGAAAAAGTAATATTCAGCACAATTCATTCCGGATTCAAAAAAATCATGAGAAAAAAATTATGAGAAAAATAAGATATAATTCTAATATTTTTTGAAAGCGTTATGCGTTATGCTATATTGCTTTTATAAACAGCAACTGTTTATAAATCTTATTATAATAAACGGGAGGAGTTTTATGGAAAGTGATGATCTG
>DAISJZ010000176.1:0-4926 GCA_036821145.1 Spirochaetota bacterium | reverse complement strand
GAGAATAATATTAGGGGAGTGACCGAAATGGATATAATGCAGGCAATCGAGAAGGATATCAAACCTGTTGAAAGGGAAATGACTTTTGAAATCGGAGATACTGTCCGTGTTCACTACAAAATAGTTGAAGGAAACAAGGAAAGGATTCAGGTTTACGAAGGTGTTGTTATTGCAATAGATAATAAAGGCCTGAGCAAAACTTTTACTGTAAGAAAAATATCCTTCGATGTTGGAGTTGAAAGGGTTTTCCCCTTCTATTCAACAAAGATAGCAAAAATCGAAACAGTGAGAAAAGGTAAGGTTAGGAGAGCAAAACTTTATTTCCTCAGAGAAAGGAAAGGTAAATCAGCGAAACTGAAAGAAAGAATCTTCAGAACAGCTAAAAATGAAGCTCCTAAAGCCGAATAGTAAAGTTTTTGGCAGAGTAAACATTCAGCAAAAAAACGGCACGGTGCATGCCTGTCGTTTACTTATGAACTTAACAAGGGGTGGCAGAGATGTCCCCCCTTTTTAGTATTGATAAAAGTCACCCCGATTTTTCAATTGAAGCGGAACTATTAAAGGATGGGTACAGATATATTGCAGGTATTGACGAGGCTGGAAGGGGAGCCCTTGCCGGGCCTCTGGGTATAGGCCTTGTTATTTACTCCCCTGAAATATACAGCGGTATCCCTGAAGAGATATCCGCCACAATAAATGATTCCAAACAGATAACCCATAAAAAACGGGTAATAGCCCTTGCCAATGTAGAGAAATTTGCTCTGTCTGCAGTTTCAGTTCTTGTGCCTCATACAATCATTGATGAAATAAATATAAACCGCGCAACAGAATTAGGGATAAAGAGGCTCCTTGAAAAATCCCCGGTGAAGCCTGATGTACTTATAATTGATGGCAATTATAAATTCAGTTTCGCTATACCATCCATATCTGTCATTAAAGGTGACAGCAGATCAATAAGCATTGCTTCTGCATCGATTCTTGCCAAAGTCAGGAGGGATGCGATAATGGATAAAATTGATGAAAAGTGCCCCGGTTACGGATTCAATTGTAACAAGGGGTATGGCACAGCTTCGCATCTCGCATCTATTAAAAAAACCGGATTTTCCCGAGTCCATAGAAAAAGCTACGATCCTGTGAGAAGTATGATCGAGGCACAGGGGATACTCTTTAATGAAGATTACTGATCAGCATCTTCAGTCAATTTCTGTTAAGCAGGGGAGGGGGACTACTGATCTTTTCAGCGACCTCCGTCCCGGAGACAGGATTACAGCTAAAATCATTCAAAGAGGGAGTAGTACAGCTCTACTTGAGTTCAGGGGGAGAAGACTGACTGCTGATTTTACAGCAGGGGTGCCTCAGGGCGGTAGTGTTGAGCTGATACTGAGTGAAAAGTCTGCGGAAAGGATCGCTTTTACAATTGCCGGGAAATCTGTTTCTGATGAGTTTATAAAGCTTCTTTTATCTGTTTCAGTTCTTCCTGAATCCGCTTCTGATAATATCGCATTGCATAATCTTATAAAATTTTTAGGAAACGGGAGAATCGATCTTTTCACCCTTAATCTTTTCCTCGCAGGGATCAAAAGAGAGGGGAGAGAGGGGAAGTCTCAGGCTGAGCTTTTTAATTATCTGCTGAAAAAAGGTATTAGTTACAGTACCCTTGCGGACCTTTCCATGATTTTTGCCGGTAAAGGGGGAGCTTCGGTTCTTGCTGCTTACTATATGTTTGCTGAAAGCGGAGCGGGAAATCTGCGTAGATTGAGAGAGGAGAACCTCGATGACAGGCTTGATGATATCTGCAGAAATCTCATTGATGAAGATGAAGCTTTTACTGATATTCTAAGTATGTTAATTGAGGATGATAACCCGGATAGGGGGCATGGAGAGCTGGCTCTTCCTGAAGGAGAGGGTTTTTCCAGGCTCAGGTATATCCGTCATGAAGGTGCATTTTTTTTTGACATGGATTTTTCAGCTATAGGGAGGGTCTCTGCCTTAATAAAGGGGGATAAAAACGGAACCTTTATTACCATTTTTTCCGGGAATGATGAAATTATTGATTTTTTCAGGGAGAGAGGTGATATTCTGAAAAGAAATCTGGAGCTTATGAATGTTAAAAAACCGCTAATAATGTTACATAATGCTAAAAAAATGATTGATAAATTGGATGTCAGGAGTACAGATTTTTATATAAAAAGAGAGTTCGATGTTAAAGTTTAATGGATAAAAGTGTAGCGATAGAATACAGAAGTGACGCTCCGAGAATAATTGCGAAAGCAAAAGGTGCTCTTGTAAAAAAAATGTTGCAATTAGCGGAGGAAAAAAATATTTCAATCTACAGGGATATTGATCTGACCGGGCTTCTTTTTGGGCTTAATACAGGCGATTCTATACCTGATGATCTTTTTGGCGCTGTTGCTGCGGTTATGGCATACTGCTATGAGGTGAATTCAGATTTCAGGAACAAAATTAATTCAGCAGGAATCCTTAATGACTGAAATGAAGAAAATATCTGTGGAAGAGCTTAAACCAGGTATGATGTTTAATAAAGCTGTTTATATTGACAGCGATAACATGCTGGTGGGGCCCAATATTCCCCTTAAAGAGGATGATATAAAGAAACTGATGAAATGGGGTGTTGCTGAAGTTGAGACAACTGCTGATGTTATACAGCAGGGAAACTTTGTAACCGGCGGTTCTGCAAAGAGCAACCAGATCCTTCAGGACTATGAACAGCTTCTCTCCCTCAGAAAAAAGCTCATTGAGGTACACAGCAACGCCTGTTATAAAATTGACAGGATGTACTCCCTTATCCGCAAAGATCTCCCCATAGAACTCCCTGCAGTGCAGAAAGTTGTTTCTGATATCCTGGGACTGATTAAAGAGAACAGCAATGTGTTTCTTTTCCTCACCGGCCTTGATGATGTGGACAGGAATTATCTGGTTACTCATTCTGTGAATGTAACCTTTTATTCCCTTATAATCGGGCAGGCAATGAATTACAGCGATAAACAGCTAATTGAACTGGGGACAGGCACTATACTGATAGATTCCGGTATGACAAAAATCCCTGTATATATTATTCACAAGCAGTCGAACCTTACTGACAGCGAATACCAGATGATTAAAGCTCATCCGCTTCACGGGTATAAAGCCCTGATAAACTATACTGAGCTTAATGAGCGGATTGCCAATATCTCCCTTCAGCATCACGAACAATTTGACGGTAAAGGGTATCCGCGGGGCCTTAAAGGGAAGGAGATCGATGAATACGCGCGAATAGCCGCAATCGCCGACAGCTATGAAGCTCAGATTTCCAACAGGAGCTACCGTGGAAAAGTCTATGCATATCATGCGATGAAGAACCTCCTGGCGAGCGGTGTAAATAAGTTTGATCCGGAGATTCTCAAGCTTTTCCTTTCCAGGATGTCTGTTTATCCTATAGGTTCAATTGTTCAGCTTAATGACAATTCCATAGGGATAGTAATAGGTTCTGTAACAGAGAAACCTCTCCGCCCTATAATAAAATTAATAATAGATTCCGCTAACCAGAAGATTACTGATACGCGGATAATAAACCTCCTTGAGGATACCACAAAATATATCACTAAAGTCCTCAGCGAAAAAGAGGCAGGAATAAACCTTTTTGACATACTCTGGGGCTTCTGATTGAACGATCTATACAGGAAGAAGTTCGGCGCAGAGGGTGAAGATCGTGCTGCTTTGTTCCTTGAAGAGATGGGCTTCTCCATAATTGAACGGAATTACCGTGCCGGGAAGATCGGTGAAATAGATATTATTGCTTTAAAAAAAGATCTTGTTGTTTTTGTTGAGGTGAAATCAAGAAGCGGGGACGCATTCGGCGGAGGGATATACTCCATCAATGAATCGAAGAAGAGGCATCTCAGGACTGCGGCAAGGGTATTTCTCGCATCGCATCCATCGTATAACACAAAGGAGTATACATTCAGATTTGATCTGATTCTTGTTTCAAAAGATAAGATTGAATTAATTGATGATATAATCCGCTGATTGTCAGAACTGCTTTTTGCTGTCCAGGAGAATCGTCACCGGGCCTGAATTAACCAGTGCAACATCCATATCAGCCTGAAACCTTCCGCTCTGCACCGGGCTGTAGCTATCCTTAAATTTTTTAAGAAACTCATTGTAGAACTGTTCCGCTTTTGCCGGGGGCATGGAATCTGAGAATGAAGGTCTTCTCCCTTTCCTGGCATCACCGTAAAGAGTGAATTGTGAAACAACCAGTATCTCCCCTGCAATGTCAGATACTGACAGATTCATGAGGCCTGCGCTGTCTTCAAAAATGCGGAGATTGATACATTTGGTGATGATGTAGTCTGAGTCTTCATGTGTGTCGCTGCCGTGAAAGCCTGTAAGAACAAGAAGGCCGCTCCCTGTTGAGGCGATGATTTCGCCGTCAACAGTTACGGATGCGCTTTTAACTCTCTGTACAACAGCCCTCACGCCAGTTATGCCAGTTTTGTCTTGAGGATGTTTTCAGGCTGAACGCCTACGTATCTTTCAACTTCCTGGCCGTTTTCGAAAAGTATAAGCGTAGGTATAGAAACGATACCGTACTTCTGTGCGATATCGGGATTTTCATCAGTATTGACTTTAAATATCTTTGCGCTGATATCTCCTCCTGCTGCAAGCCTTTCAAGTATCGGTGTCTGCATTCTGCACGGTCCGCACCATGGGGCC
The DNA here is from genome assembly GCA_036821145.1 of Spirochaetota bacterium. GTDB lineage: Bacteria > Spirochaetota > UBA4802 > UBA4802 > UBA5550 > UBA5550. The sequence goes on along the minus strand of DAISJZ010000176.1, from coordinate 210 downwards.
CAGAAGTCAACCAGTACTTTTCCTGCTGTTTTTAATACATCTGCTTCAAAAGTTTTTGTCCCTGTTTCTGCGAGTGATCCCATTTATATCCTCCTGTATGATTACAAAGATTGTTCATTGAGATAATAATTTCAATATTATTTTGATAATATTGTGTCATTTCTCTAACATAGTATTTTATTTATTTATAAAATACTTAATTGTCAAGAA
>DAISJZ010000175.1:1891-4932 GCA_036821145.1 Spirochaetota bacterium | reverse complement strand
AAACAGAGAGATATTGTTCTCGTACCGATTCCCTTTACTGATTTGACCAGTATTAAAAAAGACCTGTAGTGGTAATTTCCGGAAAAGAATTTAACAGTAAAAGTGATGATGTGGTTGTAGCTGCGATAACATCAAATACGGCATACCAATCAGAATATACTATCCTTATAGATTCTGCAAATCTTTCAGACGGAATAATACCTAAGCAGAGTATTATAAGATGTGATAAGATTTATACAATATCAAGAGATATAATAATTAAAAATTTCGGAGTTATAAATTCAGAAACTTTCAATGATTTAAGACTAAAGATTGATAAATTACTTTCTGAATAACTCGTACATTCCTGGCATGCCCTCTGCCGCATGAAGAGCCGGGGGCGACAGAACACGATGTTCTTAGGCAGGCATTATTATGACCCCCTGTCATTAGCCTGCAGGCAGTCTTCCTGACTGCTCTGTGGAACGCTGACAGGCCGGCGCATGATTGCCACGTCGTGTGGCGCGTCGGCATCAGAGCCTCCTGCTCAAGCGATGTCTAAATAGCGTTCGACTGTGGGCGGCAGCCCCCCCTTATAACAGAAAGTAAAGAAATAATAAAAATACCTTCACAGGAAAAATCCCGCAAAAACTCAACTCTAATAAAAAAAATTTTAATATCTCTCAACTGCAAACGTATATACATCAGGTATCCGTAAAGATACTTGACTGGTAAAATAAAGGGGGTTAAATTTATATGAGTTTAATACAAAATGACTTAATGCCGATTAAGGAGTTTACTATGCATGCTTATGAATGTTATGGCGAGATGCTTGAAGATGGTCATTTGAAAATACCTGATGAGGTAAAAAGTCAAATTTCTCCAAATTCAAGAGTTAAGCTGGTGATAATGATAGATGATAACGAAAAAGAGAGTCAACTAAATGCGCTGGGTAAAATGAGCGGTCTTCTTTCCGGTTTGAGAGATGATGAATTAGCTCTATTTGACAGAGTAATAGCGGATAGAGTTAACATCAAAAAAAGAGAAGGTATTTTTTAATGATATTTTATCTTGATACAAATATTATCAGCTATATACTAAAAAATAAAATCCAGGTTATTGACCGGATGCATGAAGAAATCGCAAAGGGGAATATGTTTAAAATTCCGGCTATATCATATTACGAAATATGCAGAGGTTTGCATGTTATACAAAATATCGATAAGCTCAATATTTTTAGAAAGATATGTAACGATATGGGGCTTGCTGATATTACAAAAAACACATTAGATATTGCTTCTGAAATATATGCTGAATTGCGGACAAAGGGAGAACTAATAGAAGATGCTGATATAATTATAGCTGCTTCCTGTATTGAAAATAATTCTGTTCTTGTAACAAATAATGAAATGCATTTTAAAAGAATTCCGGATTTAAAATATGAAAACTGGATATAATAACTCAATTAACGAAGAAAAATAACCGGAAAAGATTGAGCCTCTGCCTGAGTGGATGAATTCGTAATAAACGGGGGTTCGCGAAGGGGGCTCGGCAGCCCCCCTTGCAGCAGAAAGTAAAGAAATAATAAAAATATCTTCACTGGGGAAAATCCCGGAAAACATCCTCATCCAATTCGTAACAAGGGATTGCAACCCCTTGTTAAATCCTCTCAACTGCAATCGTATAATAATCAGTTCAGCAGATTATGAATAATATTCAAGGATGTGTAAAAGTGAAACAGGATATGGTAACAGCAAACAGGCGTCATTATGGCATAATCACTTTTTATTATCTGTCGCGTTTCGCGTAATATAATGCGGCAGGTATTGAATATAATAATGAATTCACCCTTTTTTAAAGCTCTGCCTGTACTGTTTCGGGCTCATCCCTGAAGATTTGGAAAATACTGCGCTGAATGCGGTGTTGGTATTGAATCCCACGGCAATTGCTATTGAAGTTATGGAGCGGCCAGGTTCCTCAGTAAGCATCTTCTTGGCTTCGTTTATCCTGAAATCATTTATGTAGGTGTTGAAATTTTTGCGGAACTTCTTGTTTATTAACTCCGAGAGCTGGTGCGGTGTTATGCCGAGCTCTTCAGCTACAATCTTCAGTGATATATCTTCAGAGGCAAATGCTTTTTCATTTTCCATCATCTGCTGCAGTTCGGTCATAACCTTCTCAATGTCAAGGTCCTTAATCTTCGATTTTATATAGTGCCGTTTAATGTTTTCGGTTCTTATAACCCTGTTGTAATCGGGGTTCCTCTGTCCGAAAAGGAAAACAGTTATGAATGTTCCATTAACGTATAGAACAGACCATGTTATAAGCTCAGTGGAGAAGAGGTCCCCGGCTCCGGTAAAAGCAGTTGAAAGTAATATGTTCAGCGCGAATATGTAGCCTGCTTTGGAGACTACAATTTTTGAATCGCTTCTCTTCTCTCTCCATATACCTGTCATGCTTTTAAGTACAGAAAACATGAATAATACAAGATAGAGTTTAGGGAGAAAATAGAGAGCCTGTGTTATCTTGAAATAGGCCGGTAATTCTGAAAAGCCCTGTGAGAACACGGGCGCGCTCCTCAGGTATTCCGCTTTAATAATAATTGTGTTATCAAACAGCGGAAAGATTATAATAAGAATTGAGATAATTGCCGGGATGAGAAATATTACCAGCATCTTTCTTCCCGGAATGGAGTGTCCAAGGAGCCAGCGGTACCGTAACGCCATGGCAGGCGCGGATATAAAACCGGCCGGTATAAGAATCAGGTTGATTAAGTAAACATTATCAAAAAGTCCTGTTGAATATGAGCATATCTGGAATATCCAGAGTCCCATACTGAGAAAAGAGATCCCGTAGAGATAACCTGCCCCCTGTTTGTTTTTCTGTATGAGCTGTCCGATTCCGATTATTACCGAAAAGTAAGCTCCAATAAAGATCAGATGCTGATGTATTATTGACATATAACCACTGCTGCAGTCAGTTTTTGAAAATTTAAATAACTCTGATTCACTGTAAACCGGTTTCAGTTTAATTAATCTGAAATAAAGATCAATCTATATTTT
>DAISJZ010000175.1:0-1791 GCA_036821145.1 Spirochaetota bacterium | reverse complement strand
AAAATTATAAAAGTATATATTTTAAAGAATCCGGTTTTTCAAAGATATAGATTCATAAGACAAAGCAGTTTATTTCTGATATGATTACCTCCGGATAAAATTTGAGGAGGTCTGTATGTTTTCTATAAAGCTTGATGAATCTTTGAAAGATAAGTGGAAACTGCCGCTTGTGGCTGATTACATTAAAAAGTGGTCAGATGTTACGCCGGATAATATTGCTCTAATGAGCGCTGACAGCGGCGTAAGCTTTACATATCGTGAATTCGATGAGATGATTACACTTTATGCCCTGCGTCTTAAAGAGATGGGGATAAAAAAGGGTGATGTTATTGCGGTACAGTGGCTCTCAACACCTGAGTTCTTTATGCTTACTTATGCCTGTGCCACTGTGGGCGCAATTATCTCCCCGCTTGATATAAGGCTCCAGGTTTCAGAAATTGTTAGGGATATGAATAAGATTTCACCTGCTGCTTTCTTCTGTATGGGTAAAACACCGCTTCGGGATTTTACAGAGGTTTCATCAGCTGTTGCTGTTGAGGTTAAATCCCTGAAACATATTATTCAGCATACACCGGGCGCTCTTGATGAGGCTGTCGCAGGGGGAGTTACAAAATTCAGTGATCTTTTCGCAAAGGAGAAACTTGCTCCCCTTGCTGAAAACAGCTCTCTTACTTCAGCGCTTCTGAAGGAGTATAAAGCTCTTAATAAAAGAGATCCCCATATAATTATATTTACTACAGGTACTACCGGGTTCCCGAAGCCTGCGTTAATCTGCAATGAAAATACAATCACGAATAACGCGGTTTTCTCAAGGGAGGTTGGCCTGTGGGGGACTGCGTGCAGGTACCTGAACTCAATGCCCACAAGCCATGTTGCAGGGACATGCCAGGGGCCTATGACTGTGTGGCTCACCGGGGGGACCGTAATCACTGTGAATGTTTATCAGCCTGAGCTGATTCTTAAATATATTCAGAAGTACAGGCCAACCTGGTGGGGCGGTGTTCCCACAATGTTCCACATGATGTGGCAGATGCCCTCATATAAGGATTATGATTTAAGCAGCCTTCTTTATGTTCTCTATGGGGGGAGTGCTGTTGATACTGCTTTTCTCATTGAAATGCAGAAGATGGCTCCGTCATTCGGCACAGCACTCGGCATGACAGAATGTGCTGGTTATTTTACCGCGACTCCAAAGGCCATACCACTTGAGGAGATGGCAGGGCAGGTGGGGCAGGTGTTCCCTGAACTTGCACCTGTGACAATAAGAAAGCCGATGAATGAAGACGGCACAGCTGGTGAGGAGATGCCGCAGGGTGAAGTGGGTGATATATGCGTGCACGGGCCAATTGTTTTTCTCGGATACTATAATGATCCTGAGGCAACTGCAAAAATGATCACTAAAGAGGGGATTCTCTATACAGGTGATATGGGTTATTTCCATGATTTCGGTGCGTATAAGGGACTTAAATTTGCCGGCAGGCGGAAGTTTGTCATAAAGCCTAAAGGCTACCTTGTATTCCCTGATGAAGTGGGTGATTTCATTACCAAGCATCCCGATGTGGCCCAGGCTCTTGTTGTAGGGCTCCCTCACAGGACCAATGTAGATGGAGTTTTTGCTTATGTGAAACCGAAGCCTGGTGTGAAGGTGTCACCGGATGATATACATGAACACTGCAAAGGGCTCGCGAGCTATAAAAGGCCTGTTCATATTGAATTATGGCCGGAGGATAAAAGTTTTCATGTAAACCGTGTAGGCAAGATAGATGTACCTGCAATGATTAAAGAAGCTGA
>DAISJZ010000174.1:0-4951 GCA_036821145.1 Spirochaetota bacterium | reverse complement strand
CTGATATAAATAGAGGCAAAACCGGCAGTAGAAATTTATAATTCCAATGGAGGCATCCTTTGATAGTCACCTGCGTTAAAGTTTATGTTAAGAAAGAACATATTGATGATTTTATAAAAGCAACAGTTGAAAATCACAGAAATTCTGTGAAGGAGCCTGGTAACCTGAGATTTGATGTACTTCAGTCAATTCAGAATCCGGCGGAGTTTACGTTATATGAGGCTTATTGTACTGATGAAGATGCAGCAGCGCATAAGGAGACTGCACATTATGCTCTGTGGAGAGATACTGTTGCACCGTGGATGGAGAAGCCCAGGGAGGGGGTGCCGCACAGGGTTGTTGCTCCGGTGGATGAAGGGGAGTGGTGAGATTCCGGAAGGCAGTTCTGGTGGAGTTTAAAATATTTTACACAGATGGACACAGATAGGCACAGATTTTTTTCCTTATGTTATGGTGAATACGGCGATTCGGGAATTTTTTTTTACCACGGAGGCACGGAGTTCACGGAGGGTTGGGGTGAGACAGGGTAATTTGACTGCTTTGGTGAGAGTATAAAAAAAGGGTGATTTGGGTCACCCTTTTTTTATCAGAACGATTTTTTTCTATTGAATAACTTCTACTTTGAAAACTACGTCATTGTAATCAAAAAAACCTGTTGGTTCTTGAGATATTTTATTAATTGGTAGATCTTCAAAGCTGTATTTTAGTCTGGCTTTTATTCCTGATGATTTTTCTTCATCGGTAGGTTCTTCTTTAGTAACTTTACAATATGAGCTATTAGACCAATGCTCGGTAACACCAAATGAATGATATGATTTAATTTTAAAGTTTACATGACTCCATGGGCGTAGAGGTTCTTCTTCCGGTAGATTATATTCAATATCCACATTGAAATTAAGTTCTCTACGGCAGATGTCGTACCATTTTGATCTCCAGTATCCAAACAATTCAGCAGGTGATTTTCTTTCACTTGCCAGACTTGTAATTCTTAGAGTTACCGGATTAGGATAGACTATAAAAGAAACAATGTTATCATATTCTTTTTGATTAGCTGGATCGGTATGATCTTTCATGGTAACTTTGTAAGTAACTATTTTTTCTTCATAAGTATGACAAAAGAGGCCTTTCCATGTATAAAGAACTTCTTCATCTGCAATAACTCGTGTTAATTCTCCATCTGTTATTACTTCAAATACCGAAGGTGTACCATCTATTATACTTGTTGTTTGAACTGAGATAGTCCAGGCCGAACAACCTAAATCTAAAACATGCGGGAAAGCCCATGTTACCTCAACAGCTTGATCGGTATCTGATTTGCTTGTGCTGGAAATATCTGCTTTAATATCCATTGCTTTTACAGCTTGTTCAGTATTTAATCCATCCCACCAGTTTCCGGTTGCTGCAGCTCCATCATCCTTATCATATGCTACATCATAACACGACATTAAAAATACTACGCTGATTATGGCTAAACAGGATATTATCCGTTTCAATACCATATTACACTCCCCTGACGTAATTAAATTTTTATAGTTTTAATTTTTTAGTTTTAAGCTTGCGGTATGAACTCAAATAAAAGAGCAGCACATCCGGGCTAAAATTTACTATAAAATAGTGTTGTTTTGAAAATGGTCAACAAAAAAATAGAGTAATAGAGTTATTTTAAGCAATTTTAGCTCTTTTTTTGGATAGATAACCGGTTTTTTGATGTTTTTTGAAATTATATGGCAATAAAAAAGAGTTTACATCTGAGTAAGTACAAGCATTTATATCTCTTTATCGTTTCAATCATTATTTAAAAGAATAGATATACGGAAAAGATGAACAGACAAATTAATTCAGATGAAATACTACAATGTAATGAAAACAGCAGATTATATAAACTGATAGTTTTTTCTCTACTCGGGTTAACTGCAGCATTATTGATAATAAGGATTATTTTCGCACTTCAGGGGCATTTTCTTGAGCAGGTATCAGGTTCATGGGCAGCGCTGGCTGCTGATCTTTCAAAGGGTATCTTTTACAGGCCTCTGGCAGATGATGTCATCGGTACCGGCGGTACAAGATGGATGCCTCTTTACTTTGCTTTGCACGCAGGGCTCATCCGGCTCACCGGAGATGTTTTCTTCACAGGGCATGTTATCAGTCTCTTCTCATCAGCTGTTTTGCTCATTGCAGCATGGCTTATATTTAAAAGGGCAGGTCTCGGTTTTATTTCATCTCTCATAATGATCACACTTCTGTTGTGCAGCAGCAATCTTATAACAGCAATGACTGCGGTAAGGGGTGATATACTGGCTGCAGCTCTTAATGTGCTTGGTATCTACTTTGCTCTCTCTTATGATAATAAAACTTCCAGGATGGTTTTCTCCTCTCTCCTGTTTTCACTTACGGTAATGGCTAAAATTACATCGATATACGGAATAACCGCTGTTGTTCTCTGGCTGTTTTTAAATGATAAAAAACTTGAAGCTATGAGGTTCGCGGGTATATTTGCAGGTTTTACTCTTTTATTTACAGCAGGGATACAGGTTCTTTCATCCGGCAGGCTGTTTGAGATATTTACTATGTGCGCTTCAGGGGGCACAACCATCATTAAATTTATCAAATCACCATTTAATTTTATGAGCTGCATAACAGGCACAGACACAGCTGCGCTTGCTGTTTTTACAGCAGGGATCACTGCTATGCTTTTCAAAGGCCGGGATATTTTAAAGTCGCAGTACGCTCTCTATATGGCAGTCACTCTTGCTGTAACTCTTTTTATTTTCGGGTCAGAGGGGATTGTGGGGAATCACCTGATAGATCTACATATAGCTTCAGTCCTTGTAATCGCAGGGGTTATCAGTGAATATAAACTTACAACGGGAACAGTGATTAAATGCAGCGCTGCTGTTATTCTCATTGCTTTTTTTATCAACAGTCACGGGCTCAGGCAGGTCCATAAAAAGGAACCTTTTCTTTTGCATATAAACAAAACAGCAGAATCTCTTAAAGACAAAAAGCTTATCTTCGCGCAGAATCCATGGCTCCCGATTTTAATGGAAAAAGATGTTTATCACCTTGATCCCTTTATGTTCAGAATCATCGATATGGAAAAGCCTGAACTTCTCACAGCTTTTTATAAAAGACTTGATCGTGGGGGATTTGACGCCGTTGTATTTGATCAGAATCCCCTGGCACCCTGGATTCCGGAATGGTATGATTACAGTCATTTCGGAAGAAACTTTATGAATCATGTTCACGGGAGATATTCATTTAAAGAGAACTTCGGTTTGTATTATATTTATGCTCCAAATAAAGAATAATGAATTCAGGTATAGCTTCACATCTGACATATTTTAGTTATTGACTAAATCCCTCTCATTTTTAATGTACTCACCTGTCAGTATGGCTCTGTTATTTATACAGACTATATTGAAATTATGGCGGAGTTTTTACCTCATTATCCTCAATTCCGGAGTTTTTATTTTATGGAAGGTTCAATTTCCAGGATTAACAGATATGTCCTTATTATTAACTGGATTCTCGATTCATTTTTGCTATTAGGCTATATTTCAGAATACTTCAAAGGGGGGAGAAGCCTTGAATTTGTGCTGAGCTTTTTCACTATTATGATTATTCCTATGGCATTGGCTACATTCATTTTCAGTCGTGACAAAGAAAACGAAAAAATCAAGATAATAACACTTACCGGGTATTTCGTGCTCTATTCCTTTGCTGTTTTCAGTACTACGAGAACAATGGTTTTTGTTTATATACTTCCCATGCTTTCAATTTATCTTCTCTATTTTGATCTGAAGCTGATGAAAATCAGCTGTATTGCTATGGTTGTCATTAATGCCCTTCGTGTGGCTTATCTTACAGTATTTCTGGGGCTCAGGGATAAATCCACTACAACAGATTATACAATACAGATGGCCTGCGTTATACTTTTTGCAATAGTTTATATCATTACAACAAAGATCTCCAACGAAATAAATAATGATAAAATCAACAGAATAGAAGAGGAGAAGGATAAACAGAGAAACCTTATTGCTGATATAATAAAGGCAGCCGGTGTTCTTATTGAAAATTCAAAACAGGCACATGAAATTCTTGAGAGGCTTGCTGTCTCTTCAGGTAATGTTTCGACTGCTGTAAATGAGATTACCTCTGAGACAGGTTCTATTACCGGTAATCTTCAGAATCAGCTTAAACTCAGCAGTGATGTTGGGGGGAGTATTGAACAGTGCATGAAGCTGGCCTCAGAGATGGGGAGCGAATCCGGTGCAACTTCAAAAAAGGTTACTGATGCTCTTAAACTTGTCGAAGGTTTAACTGATAATACAACCGCTGTTCAGAAAGGGGGCGACAGAGTAAATCTTACAATATCAGAGCTGCTTAAGCAGTCTGATGAAATCAGGAATATTATAGATATAATACGCGATATTTCAGACAAAACAAATCTCCTTTCGCTTAACGCTTCAATAGAAGCTGCCCGTGCCGGTGAAGCGGGAAGGGGTTTTGCTGTTGTTGCTGATGAAATTTCCAAGCTTGCGGATCAGAGCAGAGAGTCCACGGAAAATATCGGCGGGATTCTGAATGAAATGAAGCGTAGAGTGGATGAATCCCTTGATGCGGTTAGGGCACTCATTACAGCAAACAATGTTCAGAATACCCTTATTCATGATACAGGTGAGGTTTTTAAAGGCATCCTTTCAAGCATGCAGTCTGTCCGGCAGAAATCATCTGACGTTATGCAGAGCATAAATGGTATTAAGGAGAATAACTTTAAGATTGTGAAGGATATAAATCACATAACACTTTTCAGTGAAAAAACAGTGGCCACTGCCTCTGAAGCCTGCAAGGTAACAGAGAGCAACAGGATGACTGCACTTGAGGGGAAAGGTATTGCCCGTATGCTCATGGAGACATCAACTGATATGGAGAAATACAGCGAAGGGTAACA
>DAISJZ010000173.1:0-4984 GCA_036821145.1 Spirochaetota bacterium | reverse complement strand
AATGTTATTCGAAGAATATCCCGCTGGATAATTATATCAAAGATAAAAGCGCCTGTGGTAAAAAATAGTTAAAACCTGGGAATGATAGGCTCAATAAAAGACTCAATGGGAATGCCCACATATATTTCAAGGCAGCCCTCTTTCAGGGTTCCATCTTTGCCTGAATTTTCATAAACAGCATCTTTCATACGGATCTTTGTGTGCGAGTAATAAACATTCATCCCGAAATTCAGGGCGCAGAGAGCAATCTCTGCACCAATCCCTATATCAAATTTATACCCTGTAATTGCAGTATTACTGTTTGATGTTGAGACACCATAATCCTTGATAGCCGGATAAGCGGTTAAATCACCATTGAGTCTGCCGAATAAGGCGTAAAGGGTAAATCCGCCGTCTGCAGTATATTCATAATCAAGATCAGATGCCTCGATATTCGGAGCATAGTGAATCACCGGCCCCACCATCCACGCCCTGTAGTCCAGAACCTGCCCTGTATATTCATCACCGGACTTGACCCTCTGCTGCAGAAAATGGAGCCTGTAAGCGGTCCTGACACCGAATTTTACCGCATGAGACTCCATGCCGAGGATTATCGGATCAAAAGGGACAATATCCAGAGTAAAGCTGTAAGCAGTTTCATAGTGGGAGGTTTTTTTATTTTCAGGGAAAGCCTGATCTATTGCCTTTTCCTCCCTGTCAAGAATATCACCATTTGTTGCGAATGAATACATACCTCCGAAATTCAAATGGAGAACTGTATTAAGGAACTCCCTGGCCTGGAGATTAACAGGAATCAGAAAAAGAAGAATTAATACATAAATTTTTTTATTCATAAAGTATTCACCGGAAAATGATCATGATTTGAGGGCTTCGCCCTGTTGATAATTTAAACAACTGCGCTATTTTTTTAAAAAACTTATACTGCGGCTGACTTTCCTGTCAAGATTCATTATATCATCATAGTATTTTTCAAGCTCAGAGTCAATTCCAAAATGGGATCTCATCTGCTTCAGCATCTCTTTTAAACCTGCGAGATCCTGTCTTCTTGTAATAATACCGCTGTCAATGGCCTGTTCTATTATCTCAAAATTATATTTCCGCAGGTTAACACGGTAAAAAAAATCGACGCCATAAATCTGAAGCATTTTTGCTATCGATTCACTGGAATTCTGGTTCTGGTATTCCTGGTGAAGAGGGGAATCCACAGCCCTTTTGCTTACCGCGGGTTTCACAGCAGCCGGCACGGATTCAGTTTCTTTTGCTGATAATGATTTTTTTTTCTCACTACCTATATTTTTAATGAATTCCTCGTTAACAGAAAGCTGAACTGTATAATTCTCATCCTTCCATTCTTCAGTGAACTCCCTGTAGTTCTTCTCAACATGCCTTTCAAATTCATCAAGCATCAGGGCCTTGTTGAGAAACTTACCTACAGGAGTATGATTGATATATGAAAGTCTCGGTATCAGTTCCTTAATAATCTGACCGGCGGTTTTCTTTTTGTGATACTCCTTTTCATACTCAGCAACAAGTGCATTATAAAAAATCTCTTTAAGCTTCTGAATTGTGTGCAGATCAGCATCAACATAGCCGGAAATCTTATCAAGATTCTTCCGGGGCTCCTCTTTGGCAATTTCCATAATAAGAACTTTATGTGATTCCTTAAGGATACTCAGTATAACATCAAGTTCATTTTTAGGAAGACCATATAACGACATAATCTCATTCTGAAAAGTATCAGAGTGGGGAATTGAATCAAGATTCATACTCTGATTGTGAGCTACAATTCTTTTAAAAACCTTATCAACAATATCATTTTTCATATCACATAAGACCTTTAAATCTCTCACTATTGATGGAATACTGCATCTGGCTTAACAAAATAAAAAAGATAGTTTTACAAAAAGGAAGCTGTTCTTTATTATAAACAATCGGCTTATTTACTCACATAGTCGAAAAGAATCTGATTCAAATCAAGCTTTTATAATAAAGAAAGAAAAAAAATTTGACAAATATCAAGTGATTGAATAGCAGAATTTTCAAGCTATAATGTCAAACTGTTCCGCAGAATCAGGTATATTCTTTTTCTCATTCTTTTAAAGGGATTATTACACCATTATTATATAGACAAGCGGATGTCACACTCAGGACATTAATAAGCCGCATAACAAAAAACTACCGCAATGCAGGAGATCAATTTGAAAAAAAAAGGTTCCCAGATAATTGTAGAGTCACTTATCAAGGAAAATGTTGAGTATATGTTCGGTTATCCCGGCGGAGTTGTTATACCTATTTTCCACGAACTTTATCACGCCCCTATAAAATTCATATTAAGCAGGCATGAACAGGGGGCAATTCATGCAGCAGACGGCTATGCCAGGGCTTCAGGGAAACCGGGAGTTGTTCTGGCCACCAGCGGGCCCGGGGCTACAAATCTTATTACAGGGATAGCAACAGCTCACCTGGATTCAGTACCGCTTGTTGTATTCACCGGACAGGTTTCAACCAACATGATCGGGAACGACGCATTCCAGGAGGTTGACGTTACAGGAATCACAAGGCCCATTTCAAAGCATAATTATCTTGTTCAGGACATAAAAGACCTGGCAAGAATAATCAAAGAAGCATTCTATATTGCCACTACAGGAAGGCCGGGGCCCGTTGTAATTGATGTACCTGTGGATATATCCAATGGAATGCATAAATTTGAATACCCGGAAAGCATTTCCATGAGAAGCTATAAACCCACATATGAGGGGCACCCCGGACAGATTGTAAAAGCATGTAAACTTATAGAGTCATCCAGCCGGCCTGTTATATATGCGGGGGGAGGAGTGATTATTTCAGAAGCATCTGAAGAATTACGCGAATTCGCAAAAAAAACAGGAATTCCCGTAACAACAACCCTGCTCGGCATGGGGGCCTACCCTGAAACGGATCCGCTCTCCCTTGAAATGCTCGGAATGCACGGAACGTATTTTGCCAACTATGCAGTTCATCACTCTGACCTGCTTATAGCCATAGGCGCAAGGTTCGATGACAGGGTAACAGGGAAGATAAGCGAGTTTATTCCTCACGCGAAGGTGATACATATCGATATTGACCCGGCATCAGTGAGCAAAAATGTTCTTGTAGATGTGCCCATTGTCGGGGACTGTAAAAAAGTCCTAAAGGAGATGATAAAAGAGGTAAAGGCGCCTTCAATTGACGAATGGGTATCAGAAGTCAAAAAAGTAAAAAAAGAAAACCCGCTTCAATATGAAGACAGCACAGAGGAGATTAAACCTCAATATGTCATTGAACAGCTCTATAAAGAGACAAAAGGGAAAGCTGTAATCACCACAGAGGTAGGACAGAACCAGATGTGGGCAGCGCAGTTCTATAAATATACAGAGCCCAGGACTTTCATATCCTCGGGGGGACTGGGAACAATGGGATTCGGACTCCCTGCCGCAATAGGAGCGCAGTTTGCGAGGCCTGACAGGCGTGTAATAGATATAGCAGGCGACGGTTCAATTCAGATGAATGTTCAGGAGCTGATTGTTGCAGCGCAGCACAGGCTCCCTATAATTGTCGCAATACTTAATAACGGGTTTCTCGGGATGGTGCGTCAGTGGCAGCAGCTTTTCTGGGATAAGAGATACTCTCATACATGCATAAACTATGCCCCGGATTTTGTAAAACTTGCCGAAGCATATAACTGCGAGGGTATAAGGGTAACAAAAAAAGAGGACGTGATCCCGGCAATAAAAAAAGCGCTTAAAATCACAGATAAACCTATTATTATAGATTTTGTTGTTTCAAAAGAGGAAAACGTGTATCCCATGGTTCCGGCAGGTAAAACAATTAAAGATACAATAATGAATGAGTTAGCGTAGGTAAATTATGAGCCAGCATGTAATATCAGTAAAGGTTGAAAACAAATTCGGGGTTCTTGCGCGGGTAGCAGGACTGTTCTCCGCAAGAGGATACAATATTGACTCACTCTCAGTTAGTAAAACAGAGCATGAGGATATTTCAGTTATGACAATTGTTGTAACAGGAGACGACCGTATTCTTGAACAGGTAAAAAAACAGTTGAATAAACTGATAGATGTTATTAAAGTTTCAGATCATTCACAACAGGCTTCAATACACAGGGAGCTTGCCCTTGTGAAGATCAACTGCCCGGCCCCGAAGAGGGGTGAAATACTTCAACTGGCGGATCTCTTCCAGGCGGAAGTGGCGGATGTTGCGTTAAAGAGCATAACATTCGCGGTAAAAGGTGATTCTGAAAAAATCGACAGGTTTATCGAACTCACTACACCTTATGGAATCAAGGAATCAATGCGTACAGGACTTGTTTCAATTCTGAAAGATAAAGAATGATCAAACCTGAAATCAGCAGTGAATATAAGAACTTTATTAGGAGAAGAACAATGGCTAAGATGTATTACGAAAAAGACGCTGACATCAGCATCCTGAAAGATAAAACTATTGCAGTTATAGGATACGGAAGCCAGGGCCATTCTCAGGCGCAGAACCTGAGAGATAGCGGACTTAATGTTATAATAGCTGAAGTCAAAGGAACAGCAAACTACAAACTCGCTGTATCACATAACTTCACACCGGTAACAGCAAAAGAAGCAGCTGAGAAAGCTGACATGATCCAGATCCTCGCTCCGGACCACATACAGGAAAAAATTTACAGAGAAGATATAGCTCCTTTCATGAAGAAGGGTAAAACTCTGGTATTCTCACATGGATTCAACATTCACTACAAGAGAATAGTTCCGCCGGCAGACGTTGATGTAATCATGATTGCACCCAAAGGTCCCGGTCACCTCGTAAGAAGTGAATATGTCAAAGGTGGCGGTGTTCCCTGTCTTATAGCGATTCATAACGATGCCTCCAAAAAAGCAAAAAAACTTGCACTTGCATACGCTGACGGTATTGGCGGAACAAGAGGCGGAGTTATTGAAACAACATTCAAGGAAGAGACAGA
>DAISJZ010000172.1:0-5012 GCA_036821145.1 Spirochaetota bacterium | reverse complement strand
TTACCCCTTAAAAGAATAAGTATAAAAACCACCCGCTTCGCTGGAGACACGGAGTTCGCGGAGGATGAGATAAAAAAACTCTGTGTTCTCCGTGGCTCCGTGGTGAAAAAAATTACGTCAGCATCGCCTGTATCCGCTGCATAAAATCATTGAGCTGCGCAGCATATTCAGGCGCCCCTTCGATTGTGACAAATCCCTTCGCAACACCCTCAACAAACTCCACGTCCCGAAGGAGTACAGCAAGTGCCCCGTCGATCCCGTGGAATTTCATATGAATAAAAGGTCTTTTCCTGGTATATACCCCGCGTCCTGCCTTGCTTTTCCCTGCTTTTACGCGAAGGTATGCGGCTATATCTGTGCCGTCAACTGTAATCTGGTATATTCTGTCAGGCTGTTTGGTGGTCCATTTAACCATGTCAGGATCACCACCCTTGTTATACTGGCTTAAAGCGGTTGTGATCATATAGAAAGCAAGCTTGACTTTAAGTGTCTTTTTATCCATTTTTTTCGGGCGGGCATCGGGCATCATTATTTTAAGAGAGAGGAGCAGTGAAAATACCTTTACCAGGAGGCCGAACTTACTGAACCCTGAAATTCCCGGTATCACAGGTTTCCCTGCAAGCATGTCATTCATCTTCTTCACAGAACTGAATGAAAATGTAATGTCCGGAGAATCACATATTCCCTGTTCAACCCTGAATTCACCCTTATTAAAAACCAGCCATGCGCCTATATCCCCTGCTGCGTCTTTTGCCCTGAATTGTACCAGGGCCTCTACGTCACTGAACTTCTGCTTCATCTTCGGGTCATCATTGAGGATAACTTTCATCACAGGGAATACGGCATGGGTAAAGAGACGGGCCGCAAGGAGTTCTCTTTCTGTTGCCATAACTTATACCTCGTCCTCCCAGCTCTCATCCTCTTCGAAGTCACGCCCCATAACTTCGCGCACTTTAGTAACAATGCTGTCACAGTCGAGGCCGTAATGGCAGTAGAGATCCTCGGGATATCCCACAACGCAGTAGCAGTCAGGAATCCCCGCTTTTTCAAAGGCACACCCTTTACCGCTCTTAGCGATTACATCAGCAACAGCGCTCCCCAGTCCTCCATAGACATTGTGATCTTCAAGTGTTATAATACGCCGGGTTTCCAGAACAGCCTTCATTACCGCCTCTTCATCAAGAGGCTTGATTGTATGCATATTCAGTACGCGCACGGAAAGCCCGTCCTGCTCTTTAAGTATCTTCGCAGCTTCGGAAGCCTGGAGAACGGTAATCCCGCAGCATATAAGTGTAATATCTGTTCCTTCGGATATGGTCTGGGCTTTTCCGATTCTGAATCCGTAGTCTTCAGACTGGTAGTATGTGGGCTCGAATCCCCGTCCAATGCGGATATAAACAGGTCCCGGCCATTCAACAGCAGCGCGCACAGCACAGGCTGTTTCAATACCGTCAGCAGGTACTATTACAGTCATATTGGCAATGGAGCGCATAATTGATATGTCTTCAGTGCAGTGGTGAGTAGTGCCTGCTGCTCCGAATGAAACACCGCCGTGTGTAGCGATGATCTTTACATTGAGGTTCTGGTAGCATATATCTGTACGCACCTGCTCAAGCCCCCTCATAGCAGTAAAAGCTGCCATTGTTGAAACAAAGGGGAGGAGCCCGGACTTCGCAAGACCGGCTGCAATACCGAACATATTCTGTTCAGCAATCCCTACATTAAAAAACCTGTCAGGGAACTTGTCGCCGAATACACCGATCTTTGTTGATTTTGCAAGGTCAGCAGATAAGCCCACAATCTCAGGATATTTTTCACCAAGCTCGCAGAGTACAGAGCCGTAAATCTCAGCCTGTGTCATTGTGTTGGCATCATAAACTGTCCATGTTGTTCCTGTAACTTCTTTAGCCATTGCAGTACCCCCTTATCCCCTGTTTACCGAATCATGAGCTTTTGCAGCAAGGTCTGAATCTATGCTGCCGTAATGCCATTTCACCTGGTCCTCCATGAAGTCAACACCGCGTCCTTTTTTCGTGTTGCAGAGAATTAATACCGGGGCTTTTGTTTCGCTGTGGGCATAATCTATTGCTTCTGAAAGGGCCTTGAAGTCGTGCCCGTCAATCTCCTTTACAATGAACCCGAAAGCTTTCCATTTGTCAGCAAAGGGTTCAATGGCCATAACATCTTCGGTACGGCCGTCTATCATCATCCTGTTGCGGTCAACAAAAGTGATGAGGTTCGTAACTTTAAAATGTGCAGCAGACATGGCCGCTTCCCATACAGAGCCTTCGTTGCACTCGCCGTCACCTAAAATGCAGTATGTCTTCCATGATTTATTCTGTAATCTTGCGCCAAGTGAAAGGCCCACAGCCATGGGGAGCCCGTGACCCAGTGAACCTGTTGATACATCAACACCTTTAACCTTCAGGCTGTCCAGGTGCATGCCGAAGTTTGACATGAAGTGGTTGAACTCCTTCAGCTCATCTTTCGGGAAGTACCCCCGTGCCGCAAGTACAGGGGCGTATCCCACTCCGCCATGGCCCTTTGATAAAACAACCCTGTCGCGATCCTCCCAATGGGGATCTTCAGGTTTTATGTTCAGGTACTTGAAGTAGAGGATTGTCATTATCTCCACCATGCTGAGAGCGCCCCCTATGTGCGCTCCACCTGACCAGACTGTGGTGTCAATGATATCGTGCCTGATGCTTTTAGCCTGTTCTTTAAGTCTGATAATTTCACTGTCTGTTATTGGCATATACGCCTCCAGGATTTATTTGTAATTGTCAAAGCAAGGGGTTGCAACCCCTTGCTTTGACTGATGCAAAATTAGTATTCATCCCCGTACTTTTTCTTTATTGCCTTAAACGCATCATCAACTATGTCCCATGTGCGCCTGATGTCTTTATCGTTATGAGCGGTTGATATAAACCAGTTGTGGTGTGAAGTGAAGTAAGCGCCACGCTTTGTGCATTCACCGCACCACTCCTGGTGAAGTATCAGGCTCGGATCGTTGGTTATACGCAGATATGGCATTGATGGTGCGCCGGAGACTTTAAGATCATACCCGTAGGTTGAGGCTATTTTAACCATGCCGTCCAGGAGTTTCTTTCCTGTATCAAGCATAAGCTTCGGAGCGTTGATCTTTTTCATCTCCCTGAGGTTGGCAAGAGCTGCAGCCATCGGTTCCGCAGAAAACCAGTAGCTCCCTGTATAAAAGACTTTGGATGCGGCACTTTTAAGGGCTTCGGTTCCTGTGAGAGCGGAGATCGGATATCCGTTGGCAATTGCCTTGCAGAAACATGTAAGGTCACTCTTATACCCGAAATATTCAGCTGAGCCCCCCATGTGGAGCCTGAATCCTGCACGTATATCATCTGTTATAATAAGAATCCCCTCGCGCCGGCAGATCTCCTCAATCTTCCGCCAGTACCCTTCAGCGGGGAATTCATTGTCTGCAAAAGTGGGGTGGTGGTATGGTGATGAGATGAAACATGCAATCTCCCCGCGGTTATCAGATACAGTTTTCTCAAAGCCGGCAATATCGTTCCATTTAACCGTGAGGACATTCTTTTTATCATCATCCATTACTCCATGGTGTCCTTCACCCTGCATCCAGGGTGAAACTCCGTGGTAGCCTCCTGAAACCATGATTATCTTTTTCCGCTCAGTGGCAGCACGGGCAATCATCACCGCGTAGTTTGTCACATCACCGCCGTTCTTGGCAAAAAATGCCCAGTCAGCCGAGGGGATAAGATCTGTCATATATTCAGCAAGTTCAACCATTACAGGGGGTACACCGGTAACGCAGCTCCCCATTTTTGCCTGTTTCTGCGCTGCGGCGTCAACCTTAGGATTCCCGTATCCTGTTACCATGGGGCCGTAAGCACACATGTAATCTATAAATTCATTTCCGTCAATGTCCCATATGCGGCTTCCCTTTGCCTTTGAAGTAAAAAATGGATAGTCTGTAGCGGGTACAAGGGGTGCAGGGGAGTAGTGGCCGTAAATACCGCAGGGAATGACCTTCGCGGCTCTCCTGAAAAGTTTCTGTGTCGCGTTATATTTATATATCTTCATTAAAATTTCTCCTTATTATAAAACATTTCAGGAAAGATAGTGCTGGATGCGGTCAAGGAGCAGGCTCATGTTGTCCAGAACCGGTATAAGCCCTTTAATTACCACATCACCAGAAGCAATTGCAGTAAATGCGTCTGTCTTACCGTTCAGAAAACCGTTTGCAACTGCGGCATTCTTCATTTCCATAACAGCAGTGGGTTTAACCGTATCCCCTTTCTGCGCAATTGCAGCGCCATTACTGAATGTTATGCTTACGGAATGGAAAGAGGGTAGTATCCTCATTACCGCTGTGCCGTCCGGTATTTTTGATGATATTTTTCTCCCCACAGGGTCACCTTCAAGTATCTCCGGAACTGCAAATGCTGCGGTATTCAGCGTGAGCCTTGTATTCATCTCGAGGTAGCTTTTATTCTTTATGAGTTCATCATCGGGCTTCAGGTAATATGAAAGGCGGTCGGTGAGTTTGGGAAACTCTTTTGAAAGAAAGCCGAGTTTTGTGAATCCTTTAAGAGGTACCGGATTAGCAGTTCCGTCAAACATCCTGTTAAGGTGTGCAGGGGAGAGAAACCAGAGGATAATGGATGCTTTCCCGCCGGCTCCTGGTTCAACAGTACATCTGCCGCCGCTGAATCGTGCAATAGCGGACGGGCCCCCTTTAACGATAAACTTTATTGATACATTCCAGGAAGATATCAGTTCTTTCATCTCCCTGTCGAATACGGTAATATCTTCAAGATTTTTGAGAACAGCATGAAGATTCAGGTTGGCTTTTACCAGATCATGATTCATGTTACCCCCGGATATCAGTAGTTATTGAAAGAGTGAGCACTTACTCATTTTTGGGGTATCTAATCTATTTTGTCAACAGCTATTCGGGTTATTATCCGTTTTTTATAATCTGCCGGAGAGTTTTCATCATCTCTTTTCTGTAGTTT
>DAISJZ010000171.1:0-5028 GCA_036821145.1 Spirochaetota bacterium | reverse complement strand
AAATAAAAAAAAGTAATGGATTTTCCTGTGTGAATCTCAGATAATAATAAAAACCGGTTTAATTTTAAAGATATACAGGTAACATTATGGGTGAAGAAAAGCGTAAACGGGAGCGTTTCCCCCTAACACAGGATGTAGCTCTTACAACATCTGACGGGACTGTGGTTAATTCAAGCGGGGTAAATATAAGTGAAGGGGGGATACTCTGCCGCACAGAAACAGAGATAAAGCCCGGTACATCTGTTACTTTTCAGCTAACAATACCTATAGGTAAACGAGAGGTTACTGTGGGCTGTTCCGGTAATATAGTGAGGTGCATTTCCAAAGATGGTAAATTTGACATAGGGATTGAACTGACAGACCAGGAGTATATGTAGCAGTTTTGTTTAAAGCAGGAAGAGGAGCGCGACTCCTGTCATAGATAGAATAATCCCTGCGATCTCCATCCTTCTTACCTTCTCGCCGTAAAGAAAAAAGGAAACCGGAATAAGAAGAACCGGCACCACGGAAATCAGAGTAGAAGCTACACCTATATCAGCGTATTTGACAGAGTACAGGGATAACGATACCCCTAAAAAGGGGCCGAAGAAAGCGCCAAGTGCTGTAAATGAAAAACCTTTAATGTTTCTGAAGGAGATAATGACTCTCCCCGCGTTCCGCATAACAAGAACAGCTATGATAAAACCTGCAAACCCCGCGATAATCCTTATCTGGGTAGCTATAAAGGGATCGAAATCCCTGACTCCAATTTTTGAAAGAACCAGCCCCCCTGCCTGACCCGCTGCACCTGCAAAGGCGCAGAGAATACCCGGCAGCGGCTTACTGAATTTTATATCACCGTTACTGTCCCTTGTAAGAACAACAAGGGCAATCCCTGTGAGTATAATTATGATTGCCGATGTATCTGAAGGTGTGGGCCTCTCGCCGAAAATAAAGAAACCAGCGATTGAAGCCATTACCGGAGATGTGCACATTATAAGCATGGAGACCCGTGAGCCTATAAGCACAAAGGCCTGGAACAGAAACAGGTCCCCTATAAAGAATCCCACAAAGCCTGAAAGTGAGAGCCAGATGATCCTTTCCATATCCGCGTGGGGGAGAAAATTGCCGTAAAGTATCGCGTTATATGCAGTAAGAAAAATGTAGGCAAGGATAAGCTTGAGAATATTCACAGGGAAAGAACCTATCCGTTTTGATGCGTTTTCAAATGAAACAGCGGATACTGTCCAGCAGAGAGCAACGGCAAAAGCGGCGAGTTCACCCTTTAACATTATCTTTCCCCTTGCGGGATCATCCCGATTTTCAGCTTCATATTTCAAGCGAAAAATTTTTCTGACATCGACCGTGGAGGGCTATGTTTAAAAAGGGTTATGTGTATACTGTTTATTATAGCATCGGACGATTTAATTAGTCCTCGATGTCATCTCCGCGCAGGCGGAGATCCATTATTTTTCTGATTGTCACTCCGGTTTTGCAAGACAAGGCAGGCATTATTGAAACATCGTGTTTCGTGCCTGCAGGCATCTTTCGTGAATGCACTACCGGGGTCTCATGCCTGAGATTCATGAACTCATACTATGAGATGCCGGTATTTTTTTACAAAAAACCGGCATGACAGAGAACATATAACTGATTCAAAAAACATCTGACTTTAATAAAGTGATTAAATGGAGGAAGTCTTATGAATTATATAAACAGGGGAATGGACGGGGCTTACATAAATTCAATTTTAAAAGAGATTGATGATATAAACGAGATAAGGGACTTCAGGTGGGTTTACAGGGACGGGGAGAAGTACAGGACAATAAAAAGAAAGCCCGGTGTTAAGCCTTACATTGTGCGCTTTAACAGGATAGAGGATGGGATGATGGAGCACCCGCTGTTCACTGTATTTGTTTCACTGTTTATAATTGCAAAACTTGTGAGTATCGGAACTCATGCTTTATTTATAATTATTCCACCGCTGCTGTTTTATATGCTGCGTTTTGCGGTGAGGGTGAAAATAACAGGGAGAGCAGGGGAGTAATTTGCCTATATCCTGAAAAGAATTCCTGGATTGATTTACAGTATTTTTTAAATACTGTTTAGTTCTTATATATTATTTTGCCATATTTTAAAATACTTTCAAGAAATCCGCTACGGTTATTGTTTTTAATAATTAGTTTAGGTTCAATATCAGTATTTACCTCCCTGCAGAGTGAATATAAACGGGCGCTTACATCTAAAA
Organism: Spirochaetota bacterium; assembly: GCA_036821145.1. Lineage (GTDB taxonomy): Bacteria > Spirochaetota > UBA4802 > UBA4802 > UBA5550 > UBA5550. Next base: position 2,801 of record DAISJZ010000171.1, on the reverse strand, counting down.
AATCATCATCTAATTCATCTACTACTATGGCAATATCAATATCACTATCTTTATGTTCAGTGCCTTTGGCATAAGATCCATAGAGGATTATCATATTAACAGGGAGTGTCTTTTTAACAAGCTCAGCATAACGGTTTATTGCGTTATCAATTTGTGAATCCATTTAACAATCTCCTCTGTCTCATTGTATATCTGTTGTGTTTTTAAATCATTTAGTGTTTTCATTATCCTTATTTTTTCATCAGGATATCTTGCTTCAATATTCAGAGGCATTAAAAGATCAATTAACTTTTTTTATGATTCATTAATGAGATTATCTATACCTGATTCTTTTGAAAGCTTAAGCAGATTATGAGTGTATGGAGGTTCTTCCTTTTTGATAAACCAGTAATAGCCTTTAAGAATTTTTTCTAGAGATTGATGGCAGTAAAATCCGGCTTGCAGAAATTTCTTTTTATTAAGCATGATATCTGCTGAATCGAGATCATCTACAGCGATTTCTATCCAGTAATCTATTTTTTCTTTTATGTCCATATCACTGACCTGAATTATTTCATGCAATAATATAATTATCGTCAACTATAATTATATTATTGTACAGCTATAATTATACGGTTAATCAACCCAGATAACCTCATCCACGCCATCTACATGCTGCATCTCCAGCATCTTTTTGTATGCCTTGTTTATTGTTGAACCGTGGATTGAAGCTCCGTCGAATTTTACATTATTCAGGTTGGTGAAAGTGAAGTCCACTTTTATCATTATTGATTCATTGAAATTCGTATCGTCGAACTGTGCTGCTCGGAAAGATGCGCCGCTGCAGTTGCTTTTATTGATTACAGAGAGCACCATGCGGGCTCCGCTTAGATCAGTGCCCGACATATTTGTGCCGTTCATCTTTACACCTGTGAGATTGGCCCTTCTGAAATTTGCGTTTTTCAGGTTTGCCCCTGTGAAAACAGCATTGGTGAGGTTTGCCCTTTCAAGGTTGGCACTCTCGAGGTTCGCGTTTTTCATGTTGGCGTTTGAAAGGTCGGAGTCAGAGAGGTTCGCCCTTGAGAGGTTTTTGTTTTCAAAATCCGCATTACGGAGGTCCATGCCGCTCAGGTCTTTTCCGCTTAAATCATCCAGAGAGAGGTCAATGGCTTTTGCAATAACATTAACATCAGTATCTTTCACCACAAGGCTCTTCTCTCTCTTCTCTTCAACTGTGGAGCAGAAATTTAAAGCTGACGCGGCAATTATAAGCAGCAGTAAAATTATTTTTTTCATAAACTAATCACCCGACCGGGATTTCATCCGCCTCTTCACTTTCAAGCCTTAACATTACGGAGTCCACATTGCCGTTTTCAACAAAGAATGATATCCTGAAGTTTTTATCCTCTTCTTTCGGGGAACGGCTTTTTGCTGTCCACCTGTAGTCATACCAGAGCCCGTTACCCCCTTCGGTTGTGCTGTATTCATCAGGGTATGCTTTAAGGAGTTCATCAAGGGTTGAGCCTTTTTTAATTCCCCTGGCAGTTTTAAAGTTTTCGCTCAGGGTAATCATCACAAGCTGAGGGGCCTTCATCTTCTCTGTTTTTAAAAAACCAGCCTGTCCTTCATCCCATGTGTAGCGGAATTTCTCCTCATCCTCCCATCTCCCTGTATTACCTGCAAGCTTTGTAAACTTTTTATATGGTGTGCCGAAAAGGGTGAGGGGAGTTTTAGATTTATAGAAAATCCTGAGATCCTTTTTCCCCAGGGGCGCGGCTTTTTTCCCGGCACTGCTGCCAGGTGTAAGAAACAGGGAAATAATTACAAGCGCGGCAGGGACAGCTCTGAAAATAATTTTAAAAAAAGGTCTCATGGTTAACCCTCCGGGGTGATTGATAAAAGAACAGATTTATTCTTAATATTCCATTTTGCATTCAGATTTCATGTTCATTTTCTGGCCTAAAAAATCTATATTCATTATTAGGAGCGCATGCATGGGGTAAAGAATTTTCCCGTCGTATGTAAACATGACAAATGAATCGGGAGTTCCCTTCATGTACGCGCTGGTGTTCACTCTCCTGATTTCTAAAGGAGCGCCGGTTCCCTCTTCAAGGTAGGCTTTCCCGAGAGTTGTTACCTTTTTCCCTTTACGGTGCTTTATGAAAGTAAAGGAATATTCAATACAATTTTTACCGTAAACAGTTTTACTCTTTCCGGTTCTCTGATATGTTACATTCTTCTGCTGAGGGGAATAAAATATATCAGCAATGCTCTTATAATCCTCTTTTTTTTCACTCTTTTTATTCGTCAGGGGGCTCCATCTCCCCTTAGCCTGTTCAGGGATAGGCTGTTCCGCACCGTTTTTCATCACCTTAATAATCCTGCGGTACGGCTTACCTCCCTCATATTTATACTCCTCCCATACCTCATTACTGTTTGATTTTTTCCCCGGGGCGCCTGACTCCATAAGTATATACGCGGATTTAGGGTTCGGTTTGCTGTCCCTGTTTTTGCCGTAAATGCTCACCGCGCTGTCCCAGAGGGAATCTGCATATAGTGATGAGGTGAAGAGTATAAGAGCTGTCATAGCGGCAATTTTTACTGCTCCTGCTGACAGCTTATTTAAAAAAGTTAATGATGCCGCAAAAGGCGACGTCATAGCCTTAAGATGTTTCATAAAAGACTCCTTATGATAGTTATTTCTTTTTTCAAGATTTAAAAAAACTGCGGGGGGTGTGATAATTATTTATCACTGTATAAGAATGAGAGTGGAAATTTTTTAAGTCAAGACTTTTAAGGAAAAATTTAAGTCCGGGGCTGAC
>DAISJZ010000170.1:0-5036 GCA_036821145.1 Spirochaetota bacterium | reverse complement strand
ATTTGTATTGATTTCAATATATTTTTTATTGAATTCATACTGTATGGGGCCGGATAATAAAAGACTTTAATTATTCCTGATTTATGGCGATCTTTATACAGTACCTATGAAAAAGATAATTTTAACAATAGCAGCATTCTTCATAGCCCAGGGCTCCCTTCTTGCTGATGGTAAAATTTCAGCCGGGATTACCGCAGGTTACCAGTATGATACGGGAAATCTCTCTGGTAAATCCGGTGTGGATGCTGATACTGAACAGAACCTTTCAATAGGCGCTGCATTCAAACTGGATATGGGTTTTCTATTCTTCCGTTCAGGGTGCGAGTACTCTCACCCTGTTGAAAAGGGGAGGGTGTATAACAGGTATACCGGGGATATGATTGAGACGTCCCTTTCATTTTACGAGGTTCCTGTTTACGCGGGGCTCAATCTCCCTGTGCGGGGTTACGGTTTTTTTTATCTCGGGGGAGGGGGATCGTACATTTTCGGAACCGGCTATGTAAAGACAGAGAGAAAGAACCGGATCAATGAACAGCTCTTCGGTTTCGGGTTTCTTGCAGGTATAGAGTCTGAAATTTACAATGACGCGTCATTCATCTTTGAGTGGGAGTATATGGCAGCCCGCAGTTCCCCTGTTGCATCTGCATCAGGAGTTTATGATGATTACTGCATTGATTACACAGGGAACCGGTTCAGGTTCGGAGTAATATATCACTTTAACAGATACCAGTGATGATGAAGATAAAAATATATACAGTGCTGATTTTGTTTGCGGCATCTGCTGAGGTTTTTGCCTCTTCTGTATCGGTTATTTTTAAAGGGGGATTCGCGCCGGAGATCGGCGGTTCCATGCATACAGGGTGGCAGGCTGAACACCTTGATGTCTATGACGGGATAAACGATATCAACAGGTCAAAGTCCGGAATTAAAGTATCCACAATCGAGAAGCCTGTGGGCGCGGCGGCAGGTGCGGAGCTCAGGTATACAGGTGATGCATTGTATTTCAAGACCGGTGCTGATATCGTCTACGCCTGCGCAGGCGGTTCAGGGTCAACAATCAATGATTTCGGCTCAGGAGACGAGAAGGTGGATGTGGACTACTCCCTCTGGTTTTATTATGTGCCGGTTACGGCTGGTATTGTCATAGATTACTGGGATGAAGTGAGAATTTTCGCAGGTGGTGGAGCTGCTTACGCATACGGCACATTCAGCAGCAGTTTCAGTTCTGATTCAATTGAACACGAAGCGACATTCAGCGGCTACGGAATCCCTCTTGTGGCGGAACTCGGCTGTGAGTATCTGCTATCTGAAAACGCGGCGCTCTGCTGCGGCATTACATATCTTTACGGCAGGAGCGCTGTAATCGAAAACGGCACTGATTACACGCGTATCGATTTTTCCGGTTTCAGCTTTACTGCGGGATTAGTATTCTTCTATGATTTTCAGGCGGATTGAGCAGGGATGACCAGGCATATAACAGCAATTTTAATATTTTTTATACTGGCGGTACCGGTTTTTGCGGCAGGTTCCTTCAGTACGGGTATTCTCTTCGGTGTTGATGGAAAAGGGGGGAGCGTCGGGAAAATCGCTGATGATCTGAATTACGAAATGAGAATTATTAAGGCCGGTGATCCTGCTGCAGAGGTGGAGGAGATCCCGGTATACTATGCTCCTTCACTTACACTTAACTTCCGTTATCTCTACGACAGGCTGATGCTGCAGTTAGGGTGGGAGTATTCAGCCTCCCTTTTTTATAATGAAACCGGTTCTGTTAAACCTACTGCGGCTCCTGAAAATAAAATAGAGATTGAATATTCAAGGTTTACGTTTCCGGTTTCAGCAGGGGTGGTAATCCCTGCCGGTAAAAGAACCAGGTTTTATATGGCCGGGGGTTTTAATGTGAGTTTCATTATGCTTGAGATTACACAGAGCAATCCCGGTTCTCCCGCAATGTTTTCATATCTCCCTGATGAGACTAACAGTTATTCAGCCTATATCCCCGGCTTTCATTTTAAGGCCGGAACAGAGGTGTTACTTGACAGAAACTACTCGGTGTTATTTGAGTATACCCGCTACATGAGTAAAAGTCTCTCTGTCGAGAGCGAAAACGAAAACTCCGGGATAAAGATCGGCCTCGATACATTTGAGATTGCCTTTGGTATAAACTATACAGTGGACACAGGCCTTTAGACTATGATTGAACTTCTGATTATATTTTCTGCCGGAACTTTTGCCGGTAGTTTCTTCTATACGCTTGCACTCCGTTATTCTTCCGGTATGATGAATGAATCCCCGGTTAAAGCGCTTCTCTCAAGATCAAAGTGCCCGCACTGCGGAGAAGCTGTGGGTATGGCCGGGCTTATCCCTGTGGCGGGATACCTGCTGCTTCGGGGGAAGTGCGCGAAATGCGGGGATAGAGTGCCGCTTTCATATCCCCTCTGGGAGATCGCATTCGGAGTGCTTGCTGTTGCAGTGGCGCTGTTCCATGGCCGCAGTTTGTTATCTGTTAATATTTATTTAATCTCAGCTTTATGTTTATGCATCGCGATCATAGATATTAAGAGACTGGTTATCCCGCCGTCGCTGGTTATTGTGTTTATTATACTTTCAATCTATCCGATTCTACTTCATCAGGATATAATGGATAATATATACGGGTTTGCAATACTTACAGTTTTTTTTCTTCTTATGCTGCTGATATTCCCGGGGGCCTTCGGTGGAGGGGACATCAAGCTTTATGCCGCAGCGGGCTTTCTCCTGGGGCTTGAGATGAGTATAGTGCTCCTTGAGGTGTCGCTTATATCGGGAGCTCTCTTTGGAGTCGTATTCGCGCTGATTAAAGGGAGGAACTTCAGGATTAAAATTCCCTTCGCGCCATTTATCGCTGCGGGGATTATTATTACGCTGTTATTCGGTGATACAATTCTGCTGGTTTATTACAGGAATATGGCGGGATTTTAATTATCTGAACTGGCAGTTATTTATAAAGTTTTAATTTAATGGTGTCATTGAGAGGAGCGATAGCGACGTGGCAATCTGTTATAGGTGGAATTTATATATTTTAAAGGATAATTCCCCAATCATAAACAGATTGCTTCACTGCGTTCGCAATGACAGGATTAATCCCGCCACTATCAAAACAATCCCATTATCCCTTTCCCTGCGGGATGTTCAATTACACCTTTTTCTGTAATAATTGCAGTAATGTTTGCCGCAGGTGTGACATCAAATGACGGGTTTTTTATCTTTACACCTTCAGGTGCAATCTGCACGTTCCTTACAAATGCAACCTCTTCAATGCTTCTCTGTTCAATAACAATGCTGTCACCTGTTTCAGTGTCCGGGTCAAGGGTTGACATGGGAGCTGCAACAAGGAATGGTATGCCGTGTTCCTTTGCTACAACTGAATGAGTATATGTTCCGATTTTATTAGCTGTGTCGCCGTTTTTTGCAATCCTGTCGGCACCTACTATTACTTTTTTAATTGTTCCGTTTTTCATAAAATACCCGGACATGTTGTCTGTAATCAGTGTCACGGGGATATTGTCTTTCAGCAGTTCCCAGGTGGTGAGTCTCGCTCCCTGAAGGTATGGACGTGTTTCGCAGGCATAGACCTCTATCTTTTTTCCCTCTTCGATTGCAGCACGGATAACACCTAACGCTGTGCCGTAACCGCCTGTGGCCAGTGCCCCGGCATTACAGTGAGTCATAACAACGTCACCATCCTCAAGAAATCTTGCACCGTTGTGCCCCATCTGTTTATTGGCGGCAATGTCTTCAGTAAGAATCAGTACAGCTTCGCTCTCAAGTTTTTTCCGTATTTCATCTATGTCATTCATGGAAGCAACGATCTTCTTCATCCTGTTGATTGTCCAGAACAGGTTAACTGCCGTTGGCCTTGTTCCGGCAAACAGTGTGAAGACCCTTTCCATCTCCGTTTTGAATGCTTCGGCATCTTTTACTGTCATATTTTTCGCTGCAAGGGCGATACCCATACCCGCTGTAATACCTATTGCCGGCGCTCCCCTTGTCTCCATGCTGACAATTGCCTCCGCAACATCGTGGTGATCCCTGTATGTATTATATACCTCTTTCAGAGGGAGCAGCCTCTGATCGAGAATTGTAACTGAATCGCCGTTCCATTTTACTGTTTCCATTATTCCCCCGTTAACCGTTCCTGTTTACTTTGTATTTTTTCAGTCTTATGCTGTTTCCCGTGTCGTTCCAGCTTATTTCATCCATGTGTATCCTGATGATTAAAAGTCCCCTTCCGCAGTTCTTAAAAAAGTTTTCCGGATCCCTCGGGTCAGGGAGGGCTTTATAGTTAAATCCTTTTCCCTGGTCCTCAATTTCGTAATACACGTATTCAGGTGTAAGCTCGTATGTAATTTTTATCGTCCTTTCGCAGTATGGGGTTAAACTTTTTCTTTTCTCAAATTCTTCATTGAACAGTTTTATCCCCCCTGTTTCACGGACTGATGAATCTATTTCGCAGTTACCATGAAACATTGCATTGGTTATGGCCTCTTTAAGAGAGAGGGCGATATTTTCAGAAGTTGTGTAATTGAACAGACCCGCAGGTACAAGATCCTTTGTGAGATTAAATGACATTGTATTAATGAGATTGGCGTCATTGGGGATAACCAGTACCTGCTTGGCATAAATTTTGTACTGTCCCAGGCTCTCGTAAAGCTTTTTCTCATGCTTGCGTTTAAGTATTGATCTTACTGAAGATGTGAGATCGTTTATGTCAAAAGGTTTGCGGATGTAGTCACTGGCTCCGTACCTGAGCGCCCTGATTGCGTCCTCAACATTCCCGTGACCGCTTATGATAAGGACAGGAACAGGCTTTTCGAATGCATTGACTTTGCGGAGAAGCTCGATCCCGTCCATTTTGCGAAGCTTTATATCTGTAATTATCAGGTCAGCTTCCTCAGGAGTGCTCTTGAGGTAATATATTACATCTTCACCCTTCTCGAATGAGATTACATTGAATCCCATTCGGGAGAGTTTTTTCTGTATTGTGAATCTGATTA
>DAISJZ010000169.1:0-5050 GCA_036821145.1 Spirochaetota bacterium | reverse complement strand
ATTTCGGTTACCAGATGAAGGCAAAAGAACTGCTGGCGCAGGAAAACAAACTTTTTTAAAGATTAATCTTTGACATGGGCACACCCAAAGCTGATAAAAAACAAAAGTAAATGGAGTGTGCTTATGTTTTCAAAAAAGAATGAAACAGGTTACAGGGAAATGCTCCCCGGTATAAAGATGAGGACAGCCTCTTATGGTGACAAAACCCTTATGAGTGAATTTCTCCTTGAGAAAGGTTCATCTCTCCCGCCGCACAGTCATGTGCATGAACAGACAGGATACCTTGTTTCAGGAAAGATTATCCTTAAAATCGGCGGAGAGAGCTTTGAGACCTTCCCGGGCGACAGCTGGTGTGTAAAGTCGGGAGTTGAGCACTCAGCTGAAGCCATTGAGGATTCAGTTGCAGTTGAAGTATTTTCACCTGTCCGGGAGGATTATCTGCCTGTATAGTTCAGGCAGCCCTCCACAGGTCTGTTAAGTATTTTTTTACTGCTGTAAAATTATACTTAACATGGAAGAGACCCGTAACTACAAAAACTGCTGCGCAGATATTATGCATAAGCATTGCAAAGTGTCTCCCGTGATTTAATACAGTGCCGTCATATATATGCATCATTATACCTGATGGTATAAGGAGTATAAACATAAAGAACATTATCAGCGACACCCTCCTGCGCGCAGTATATGTTTTACTTTTCCCGCTGTTTTCAATTTTATTCATTTTGCACCGCCTGTTTCATTTTTATTAATCCGTGAAAGCGCCCCGCTTCGGCAGATATTTACACACTTCCCGCACCCGATACAATCTTCGCTATTTCTTATCAGTACATGCTTATGTACCAGGATATTCATTTTCACAAAAACCTTCTCCGGGCATACTTCAATACAGTTCCAGCATGCCCTGCATTCTGATGAATTAAATCTTATAAAAGCAGTTTCATTTTTGGGAATTCCTCTACTCCTCCACCCGCCTGATGATTGGACGCTCTTTACCCGTTTCATGCAGATAACATAACCTCATTTTCATTATAGTTTAATAAAGCAGTTTAAGAATAGCAGAAAAAGGAGGGACTGTCATTAACATATGTTAACGGGGATCTTTTTTTGCGATGCGGGATCTGATCCTGCTCAGGGATACGGCAGTTATACCGAGGTACGATGCTATGTAGTGATGCGGGACTCTCTCTATCATTTCAGGATTGTCTTTAAGAAGTTTTTCATACCTCTCTTCAGGAGTATTCAGAATAAAAGATGTATATAGATCGGTATAATATAAAAGCCGCTGCTGTAGAAAATTGACCATAAATTTATTCATTTCAGAAAAACGTTCTGATATTTTTCTGAAATCGTTGATCCTGATTACAACAACCTCGCTCTCCTCAATACTCTCCAGGTACATCCTTCCCGGCTTGCCTGTGAATGCGCTCTCCATGGAAGCCACCATCTGGTTTTCAAAGAAAAACTGTGCAGTGACCTCCCTGCCGTCCTCCTTTATAACAAAGAGACGCAGGCACCCCTTTGACACGATATAGAGATATTTCGATACATCCCCCTCTTCAAGGAGTGTTGTCTTTTCAGGGATTCTCCTGAAACTGAATAAATTTTTAATTTCAGGCCAGTAATCCCGGAGCTCAGGTATTGCTGCTGTTACTCTCTCTTTCAGATCCATAATGTTCTCTGATTCATAGAAATATTCATACCTATAGTCAATTTCCGGTTATTTGCATAAGGTGTTGTTTATTTAAATTCAGTCTGTTTTATTTTACATGTTTCAATCTTACTCCACGGATTAATCTTTGACAATAAAATTTCAGTTTATGTATATAGACACCTAAGAAATCTTTTACTATAAAACAGCAGGGATAGATAATCTGGCTGAAGAATTCACAAACCGGGTAATTGAAATTATAAAGAGCATCCCCCGGGGGAGAGTCCTTACATACGGCATTGTCGCTGCAATGGCCGGTAACCCTCGCGGAGCACGACAGGTAAGCAGGATACTGCACTCCTCAAGCAGAAAACATGGCCTGCCGTGGTACAGAGTGATTAACAGCAGGGGAACAATCTCACTGCCTCGCGGGAAAGGCTACGAAAAGCAGAGGGAACTGCTGCTTTCAGAGGGGATCATTTTCAGTGATAAGGACAAAATAGATCTCAGCATATTTATGAAGGGAGAGTAATAACAGTATGATACCAATAGAATTTCTTATAACAGCGCTTGTAGTGGTGCTTATCCCGGGAACCGGTGTCATATACACAGTTACAACCGGCTTAACCTCCGGATGGCGCGGAGCAACTGCTGCTGCAGTCGGCTGTACAGCCGGGATAATCCCCCATCTCCTTGCCGGCATCCTGGGCCTTTCAGCTATTCTTCATATAAGCGCTGTAGCTTTTCAGGTGATTAAATTCATTGGTGCTGCATATCTCCTCTTCCTCGCATGGTCCATGTGGCGTGATAATGAGGAGCTGAAACTTGAAACACATGGTGAGAGCAGCGGTTACGTTAAAATCGCGGTAAGAGGGATACTAATTAATATTCTGAATCCGAAACTCACCATATTCTTTTTAACATTTCTCCCTCTCTTTGTCTCTGCTGACGCGGAACATCCTGTGCTTCAGCTTTCAATGCTGAGCGGCGTATTCATGATTATGACACTTGCTGTTTTCATTATTTACGGTTTTCTCGCAAATGGCGTACGTAGTTACATTATATCATCACCCGGGAGCATGAAGTATATAAAGAGATCCTTTGCTGTTGTAATAGGTTTTTCCGGTGTGAAGCTGGCCATGGCAGAGAGATAGTGTTCAACGCTCTTCACTTTTTGTGTCTAAGAATATTAAAGCTTGAAGGGACAATCCCGCCCCATGCTGAATTAACGCCGGCATAAGGCGGGATAAATTATTTCTACTTCACCACAACCTGGTGGTAAACTTTTTTCCCTTTGCGTATAAGGAGCTTCCCGTCTTTAAGATCAGCAGAGGTCACAACCCTTGCGAAATCTGTCACCTGTGTATCCTCCATGTAGATCCCGCCCTGCTGTATAAGGCGCCGCCCTTCACTGTTGCTTGAGATAAGCCCTGTCTGTGAAAGGAGCGCAATTATATCAACACCTTTGTCAAAATCAGCTTTACTGAATTCAGTTGTGGGGATTGAATCCGAGTCTCCCCCCGCTCCGAAAAGCGCCTTTGCTGCAGCCTGCGCTTTATCAGCCTCCTCCTGGCCATGTACAAGCTTTGTAACCTCGTAAGCCAGTACCTCTTTAGCGTGATTAATCTCAGCTCCCTGAAGAGCGCCAAGGCGGTTCACCTCATCCATAGGAATAAATGTAAGGAGTGAAAGACAGTTCTTCACATCAGGGTCATCCACATTTCTCCAGTACTGGTAGAAATCATAAGGTGTTGTCTTTGACGGGTCAAGCCATACTGCACCGGACTGTGTTTTCCCCATCTTGTTCCCCTCGCTTGTTACAAGGAGCTTGAATGTAAGCCCGTATGTCGCGGCATTCTCCGAGCGCCTGACAAGGTCAACACCAGATATGATATTTGACCACTGGTCATTCCCGCCTAACTGCAGTTTGCAGTTATGGAGACGGTAAAGTTCAAGGAAGTCATAAGACTGCATAAGCATATAGTTGAACTCAAGAAAAGAGAGCCCCTTCTCAAGCCTGTTTTTAAAACACTCTGCAGCGAGCATACGGTTTACTGAAAAGTGGCGTCCGATGTCCCTGAGAAACTCAACATAGTTAAGTTTCAGGAGCCAGTCAGCATTGTTAACCATGATTGCCTTCCCCTCGCCGAAATCGATAAAGCGGGAGAACTGTTTCTTGAAAGATTCACTGTTTTTCCTTATCTGCTCCATTGTGAGCATCTGGCGCATATCTGTGCGTCCGGAAGGGTCACCAACCATTGCAGTCCCTCCGCCGATGAGGGCAATAGGTTTGTGTCCGGCCTGCTGCATGTGCATCATAACCATAACCTGGATAAAATGCCCCACATGGAGGCTGTCTGCGGTGGGGTCAAACCCTATATAAAATGTAACTGATTCTTTTCCTAACAGTTCGCGTATTTCATCCTCATGGGTAGCCTGTTCAACATAGCCCCTTTCTGCTAAAACGTCATAAACATTTCTCATAGCCAAAAAATCCTTCTAATAATGATAAAATATTATATAAATCAATAATAATGCCAGATTTTGAAGCAGCTTTCAAATAAGTCCAATCTTTTACCCTGTAAAATTAAAAAAATGAAAGGCCCGCAAAGGAGCAATCCGCGCTAAATAAAAAGCAGGATATGCAAAGAATTTAGCATAAACCGGAAAGAATACAATATTTTACAATGCTATTTTATCCACATAAAATTAAAGGAGATAAATATATGCTGAATTTTAATCCGTTAAGCAGTCTGCTGATCGCCTGTACTGTTGCCGGGTGTTCTCAATTTGCTGATGCTAAATCAAAAGCATCTGTAAAAAAGCTCCCCTCATACAGGGTTGCTTACGTGGAGTATAAAGGTGATTTTGAAAACAACCCTGAGATCTATGACATACAGCTTGAGAAGCTGCTGAAGTGGGCAGTACCCGCAGGACTCTGGAATTTTCCCGGAAGCACAGAGCTTATTATAATCTACCCCGATGACCCGGAATCCACTCCAAAGAGTGAGCAGAGGATGCTTATGGCAATTTCAGTGCCGGCAGATACAAAGATCCCCGGACTATATAAGAGCATGGTGATTCCAGGCGGCTATTACGCTGTGGGAACATTTGAAATTTCACCAGAGGAGTTCGGCGCTGCATGGGGACATATGTACGGTGAATTTATACCGGAAAGCGGTTACAGGCCCGCAGAAGGGATGAGTTTTGAGATGAAGAAAAACGACTCGGATGAACACCCTCAGAAAAAACATATTGTTGATATCTGCATACCTGTAATAAAAACGCGATAGTAATAAGTTGAAAGGGAGCAGTTTGTAAAACTGCTCCCTGCGGAAAATTTATTCTTTTATTCCTCGTAAAGCTTATCGATCAGTTCTTTATACTTCTGATCAATAAGCC
>DAISJZ010000168.1:1457-5097 GCA_036821145.1 Spirochaetota bacterium | reverse complement strand
ATTTCCTGATATTACCGCACATTTTTCTTGACTTTTAACCCCCTGAAAAACCTATTAATAAGTTGTTTTTAAGGAGTTTTCCGTTTCAAATCCGGAATTCACGTGATTTATCTGTGTTATACCGGACTTCATTACTCCTCGAACATGAAATTTTACTGTAAAAATATAAATATCAGGATTATCCTATGGAACAGAAACTAAACACCATTAAACAGGAAACCCTTGATTCCATTAAATCCTCAACAAAACTTGATGAACTTGAGGAGATCAGGGTAAGGGTACTTGGACGCAAGGGTCTTTTAACACAGATCCTCAGAACCTTAGGTGAGCTTTCACCGGAACAGAGAACCACTGTAGGTAAACTCTCCAATGAAATCAAAAAGACAATTGAGGATGCACTGGATTTTAAAATAAATGAGCTTGAAACATCAAGCTTCGGCGAACTTGTTTCAAGCGAATGGATAGATGTCACACTGAATCCCGAAATCTCCATAAGAGAAAAAAAAGCGGGATACATTCACCCGATTTCACAGACACAGTATGAGATAGAGAACATACTGACATCAATGGGTTTCCAGATCCTTGACGGTCCGGAAGCAGAAACAGAATATTTCAACTTCGAAGCTCTTAATATCCCTAAATTCCATCCTGCCCGTGATATGCAGGATACATTCTGGACAGAGGACGGAAACCTGCTGCGTACCCACACTTCAGCGATACAGATCCGCGGAATGGAGAAGATGACTCCGCCATTCAGAATCATGGCGCCGGGCCGTGTATTCAGGTATGAGGCAACTGACGCATCACACGAGCATACCTTCTACCAGGTTGAAGGTATGATGGTTGATAAGGATATATCAGTAGCGCACCTGATCTATGTTATGAAAGAGGTATTAAGCGGAGTTTTCAAACGTGAGGTTAAAGTGAGACTCCGCCCGGGGTACTTCCCCTTTGTTGAACCGGGATTCGAACTTGATTTCGGATGCCTCATCTGCGGAGGGAAAGGGTGCCGTGTTTGCAAAAATTCAGGATGGATAGAATTTCTCGGATGCGGACTTGTTCATCCTAATGTATTGAGGGCCGGGAATATCGATCCTGACAAATGGTCAGGTTTCGCTTTCGGTATGGGTCTCAACAGGCTCATCATGATGCAGGCGGGGATTAATGACATCCGTCACTTCATGAGCGGCGACATCAGATTCGTACAGCAATTCTAATATACCGGGGAAAAGAAAATGTGGATATCACTTAAAATAATAGGCAATATTGTAGATATAAAAGATATAACTCCGGAGGAGATATTAAGCAGACTAACAATGTCCACTGCGGAGATAGAGGGGATAGAATATCTCAACAGCCATTTCAGTTCAATCTATACTGCAAAACTGACAAAGGTTGAACGTCATCCTGACGCTGATAAGCTTACACTTTGCGAAGTTGATACAGGGAAGGAAAAACTTCAGGTTGTATGCGGTGCTCCGAATCATAAAACCGGGGACATTGTTGCGCTTGCCACAGTGGGAACTAAATTCAGCGAAGAATTCATTATAAAGAAATCAAAAATCCGCGGTGTGGAGTCTAACGGCATGCTCTGTTCCCTCAGGGAACTGGGCCTTTCAGAGGACCACAGCGGCATTATGATATTCCCCCCTGACACAAAAATCGGCGTGCCGCTGAGTGAAATATACAGCGACTGGGTTGATGTACGCCTAAACATAGACAACAAGTCTATCACTCACAGGCCTGATCTCTGGGGACATATAGGTTTCGCCAGGGAGATTTCCGCTCTTCTGGGGAGAGAGTTCAAAAGCCCGGTTAATGAATCGCTAAGAGCAGATTTTAAAGACAGCGATAAACTGAAAGTAACAGTAAAAGATCCTGAAGCTGCTCCACGCTACAGCGGCCTTGTTGTTAAAAATATTAAAATTGGTGAGTCACCGGAATGGCTGAAAGCAGCTGTCACATCTATCGGGATGCGGCCCATCAGCAACATAGTTGATATAACGAACTTTGTCATGGCAGAGATCGGTGAACCGATGCATGCCTTTGACAGGCAAAAACTTAAAGGTGACGAGATATTTGTACGCTATGCAGCTAAAGATGAAAAAATCACAACTCTTGACGGAAGGGAACATGGTCTTACACCTGAAGATATAGTTATTGCTGACTCGGGCGGCCCTATAGCGTTAGCCGGTGTCATGGGGGGAGGCAACAGTGAAATTGACGACTCTACAACAGAGATTGTCCTTGAAGCCGCCACTTTTAACCCGGTGAACATAAGAAAGACAGCACAGAGGTTTGACTCAAGGACTGAAGCGGCAATGCGGTTTGAAAAATCACTCTCCCCTGAAATTACTGTGGATGCTCTCATCAGATGCTATGACCTCATAAAGCAGGTAATACCTGAAGCTGAAGCTGTAAGCGGAATTGTTGATGATTACCCCGTGAAACTTAAACCGGTTCAGATTGAAGTCACCACAGATTACATAAGAAGGATGATCGGCGAAGAGCTTGACGATCAGCATATAACCGGCGTACTCACCTCTCTGGCATATGGAGTAACGAATAACAACGGCACATTAACAGTTGATGTACCGCATTTCCGTGCCACAAAAGACATTTCCATGAAAGATGATATTGTTGAAGAGGTGGGTCGTGTTTACGGCTACAGCACCATTACGCCTAAGCCTCCCATGGTGCCATGTGTACCTCCGGCAATCAATGAATACAGGTATTTCGAGCGTGAAGTTAAAAATATTCTGAGCAACGCTTTCTCCTTCACAGAGATTTCCGGATACTCTTTTGTCGGAGAGGATATTCTGAACATGCTTAAAATCAATGAAGACAAAGAACTTCGCCTGCGGAATCCTCTCTCTCGGGATCACGACAGACTCAGAAGAAGCATGATCCCCAATATAATGAATGCCATACGGTATAATCAGAGATTCCGGGAATCATTCGACATATATGAGCTTGGCCGTGTTTATCTGAAAGATAACCGTCAATCATCAGAACTTGTATCGGAAAACTTCAGAACAGCTGGCGCTGTCTTTATGAAAAAACCTTCAGCTCCGCTCTTCTACGAGGCCAAAGCTGTTGCAGCAGGGCTTATGGAAAAACTGAAGATAAAAAACTTTAAGCTTATCCCTGAAACAAAATCTCTTCCACCATATGCCCATCCCGGAAGATCCATGAGGATTGAGATAGAGGGGAAAGACGCGGGATTAATTTTCGAAGTACACCCTGAAACAGCGAAGACCTTTGAATTCACAGGTAAAGCTGCAATATTTGATCTTGATCTCGACGCAATGTTCAACGCGGAGAAAAAGCCAGTAAAATTTAAAGAACTTCAGAAATTCCCTGAAGTGCCATTCGAATTATCTGTTCTTGCTGACAAGTATATATACAGCGAAGAGATCCTTAAAACCATCAGTAAAAGCGACCAGAACAGGATTAAAGAAGTTTCTGTTGTTTCAGTTTACCAGGGAGCACAGATTCCCGGGGATAAAAAATCTGTTTCGATAAAGATTGTATTTGCTTCGAAGGAGAAGACTCTTGAACCAGCAGAGATCGAGGAGCTTCAAAAGAAAGTACTCGCCGATCTCGGCAAAGCGGGATACACACTGAGATAGAAAAACAT
>DAISJZ010000168.1:0-1357 GCA_036821145.1 Spirochaetota bacterium | reverse complement strand
CTTTCAAATTTTGTCAGTCCAAGTTCTGCTGCTGTATCAAAAAGCTTTTTCTCAATCTCTTCCTTCAGCTCGCCGATTATTTCAATCTCAATAAAAACACCAAGATCTTTAACATCATCAATACTGATTTCTGTTTCACCGAGAGCGAATATCTTTCTCTTTTTCTCTATTATACCGCTCTCAACAAAACCGAGACTCAATATTATATTTCTCATAGCGTCAAAATCACCAACAGCAGTTTCATGTTCAACCCGGGCCTTGGTGGTTTTACTGACCTTCGGCCCCTTATATGTTATCCTGCAGCTGCTGTTTACCCTTCGCATACGGAAAGCTTCATCTGTTTCAGCAAAGTCCCTCGAGGGATGATTAAAGTAAATATCAGATTCAGTTCTGGTTTCAATATATTCCGCACCGATTGTTTTAATCCGGGACTCTATCTCCCCCGGGTTATCACAATAACATTTAATCTCAATTTCAAGTTTATCACTCATCAGAATCACCTTTTTAGAGGCCCGTTTATTGAGAAACCGTCGCTCCCCATGCTCTTTCTTCTCTGCCCGTTTATCTTTATAATAATACTGCTCACCGAGTCAAACTGGGTTGAAGTATAAACTATCTGCTGCACACGTTTCAGGAGTATATCGCCTGCTGCTCCTTCTTCTATGGCGCTGTTAAAATCAATCTCCGCAGTCCTTCCGTTTATCGCAATACCTCGTATTTTAAGCCCTGCCGGAACAGCTGTAATAAACCCCCTGTCCCTTTCATACTGAGTCGGCCCCTTGATAAGATTTTCAAGAGCAGAAGCGAGAATATCTTTTTCTGTGACAGTTCTTTTAACAGGACTCAGATATATCCTTTCTGTTTTCTCATCAAGCTTAAGGAGATAAACAGACACATCCTTCCTTAGAACAGCAGTTTTATCCTCGCTAATATCCTTTTCTTTCTCCGCAGGTTTTTTTACTGCTTCATTTTTTCCGGTTTCCTCCTGCTGCTCCGGCTTTAGTTTATCCGGAATACTATATTTATAAGGTTCACCCTTTTTATCTTTTGGTTCATCTGCTGCGGGAAATATTTTTGTAAAATCAGGAAATCTGTGCTTACCTTTGTCATAATACCGGTTTAACATCAGAATAATAATGGTAATAAGAATTATTATAACCAGAACAAAAAATGCTGTATTGTTGCCTCCTGAACCGGTCTGCTTTTTCTGCACCTGACTCTTTTTGGAGCTCTTTGCAGGTGTTGTTTTTTTTACAGTTTTACTTTTACTCTTTTTTTCCGCAGGCATCTCTATCCTTTCCGATTAATCACTTGATTCTTTTTTTTATAATTCAGAGTATATATTCATATTTTTTTT
>DAISJZ010000167.1:0-5296 GCA_036821145.1 Spirochaetota bacterium | reverse complement strand
ACTTACAATAAACCGGCTAATTAAGCCCCTGGCAATCGGGGGCCTTTTTTTTATTCATATTTGCTCTTCTCTTCAAGTTCCATCCAGCGTTCAAAAAGCGATTCAAGTTCGGAGTTCACAGCCTCTATTTCACGGTTTATTTCTACGGATTTATGCGCATTTTTTTTAAAAAACTCCGGATCTGAAATTATTGCAACCAGTTCCTCTTTTCTTTTCTCTTTTTCAGCAATAAGTTCAGGGAGAGCTTCCAGTTCACGCTTCTCCTTGAAGGTCATTTTTATTTTATCTGAGGATTTCTTTTCCGGACGTGTTTTCTTTTCCTTTATTTCTTTGACAGCTGCCGGTCTCTGAAGGAGCCAGTCATCATAGCCGCCGGCGTATTCCCTGACAGATCCGTCACTGTCAAATACGATTGAGCTTGTGACCACATTGTTGAGAAACTCCCTGTCATGGCTTACTGTAATAAGTGTACCTTCATACTCAAGCAGAAGCTCTTCGAGAAGTTCAACTGTTTCTATATCGAGGTCATTTGTAGGTTCATCCATTATAAGAAGATTAAACGGTTTTGTGAATAGCCTGGCGAGCATGAGCCTGTTTTTTTCTCCACCGGAAAGCACACTTACCTTAACATCCGCCCTGTCGGGTGTAAAGAGAAAATCCTGAAGGTAGCCTATGACATGTTTTGTTCTTCCTGCAACTTCAATCATATCCGTGCCGTCAGAAACGTTATAACGCACAGATTTTTCAGGATCAAGCTGATCCCGCAACTGATCAAAGTATGCAACCTCAAGACGGGTTCCCTGTCTAACACTCCCCCCATCAGGCTGAAGCTGACCGAGAAGAAGCTTAATCATTGTACTTTTCCCGCAACCATTAGGGCCGATTATCCCTATTTTATCTCCCCGCATTATTGTTGTTGAGAAATCTTTCACAAGGAGCTTATCAGTGTATCCGAAGCTTATATCTTCCGCCTCTATAACAAGTTTACCTGACCGTTCAGCCTGATTCAGATCAAGTTTGACCTTACCCTGCTGTTCAATTCTCTTACTCCGCTCCACACGCATCGCCTTTAAAGCGCGTACGCGGCCCTCATTCCTTGTGCGGCGTGCTTTTATACCCTTCCGGATCCAGATCTCCTCCTGGGCGAGTTTTTTATCGAACAAGGCGTTCTGCTGTTCTTCGGCATCAAGCCAGGCCTCTTTCCTTTGAAGAAATGTTTTATAATCGCACTTCCAGTCGAAAAGATTTCCTCTATCAATTTCGAGAATACGATTCGCCACCTTCTGCATAAATGCCCTGTCGTGGGTAACGAAGAATAGCGTACCGTCATAACGGGCAAGAAAATCCTCCAGCCACCGGATTGAATCTATATCAAGATGGTTTGTCGGTTCATCAAGGAGGAGTATGTCCGGCTCATTAACCAGGGCCCGGGCCAGAAGCACCCTTCTTTTCATCCCCGCGGAGAGTGTATTAAACTCCGGAGCAGGATCAAGAGACATGAGGGATAGCACCTTCTCTATCTGCGCAATATGTTTCTTTTCCAGGGCTGCATCATGTATATCATCAGGATTGTCTATTATCCCCTTCGTGATAATTTCATAGATACTTCCGGATATGTCATCCGGAACATCCTGCTGGAGCATTGCGGTACGAAGATTTTTCTCCCGGAAGATCTCCCCTGAGTCAGGTTCAATCATACCATTAATAATATTCATCAGGGTTGATTTACCCGCGCCATTTCTGCCAAGGAGCGTAATTTTCTCCCCTTCATGAATCTGAAAATTAATATTATCGAGCAGATTAGGCCCCCCGTATGACAGGGTTACATCCTGAAAGTTTATAAGAGCCATATTTTACAGCACAAGCCTGTTATGCCCGTGATACATTTTATCACGGAGTTTCTGTATATCTGAATTTTCAGTGTATTCCTCGAATGTCATTCGTCTGTCAATGACACCGTCAGGAGTGATCTCTATTATCCTGTTTGCGATTGTATTTACAAACTCATAATCATGAGATGTAAAAAGCACCACTTCAGGAAACTTGATCAGCCCGTTATTCAGTGAAGTAATCGCTTCAAGGTCAAGATGGTTCGTAGGCTCATCAAAAATGAGAGCATTTGCACCTGAAAGCATCATCCGTGACAGCATACATCTTACACGTTCCCCTCCGGAGAGCACCTTTACACTTTTCAGCGACTCTTCACCGGTAAAAAGCATTCTTCCGAGAAAGCCCCGGGCATAAGCTTCATCAGGATTTGTTGTGAACTGTTTAATCCACTGAAGTACGCTAATGTCGTTTTCAAAGTAGCTGCTGTTCTCTTTCGGAAAATATGAAGTGGTAATTGTTTCCCCCCACCTGAATGTCCCTGAATCGGGCTTCAGCTCTCCCATTAATATCTGGAAGAGAGTTGTCTGTACTATATGACTATAAGAAAGGAATACAATCTTATCATCCTTGTTAAGAAGAAGACTGAAATCTTTAAGTACATGCTCCCCCTCAACTGTCTTGTTAAGGTTTTCAATTTCAAGTATTACCTTGCCTGTCTCACGGAGTGGTTTAAATTCGATGAAAGGATATTTTCTGGAAGAAGGTTTAATATCCTCAAGTGTGAGTTTCTCAAGGAGCTTCTTCCTCGAAGTGGCCTGGCGGGCCTTGGATGCGTTGGAACTGAACCTTTCAACAAAGGATTGAAGCTCTTTTCGTTTATCTTCAATTTTCTTATTTTCATCACGCTTCTGCTGCAGGGCAAGCTCGCTCGCCTGGAGCCAGAATGAGTAGTTGCCGACATATATTTCGATTTTACCGAAATCTATATCTGCAATATGTGTACAGACATTATTCAGAAAGTGCCTGTCGTGACTCACAACTATAACTGTGTTGTTAAAATCAGCAAGATAGTTCTCAAGCCATTTCATCGATTCAAGATCAAGGTGGTTTGTGGGCTCATCAAGGAGGAGTATGTCAGGGCTGCCGAAGATCGCCTGGGCAAGAAGAACTTTTACTTTCTCACCGCCCTCAAGCTCCTTCATCTTTTTTCTATGAAGTTCTTCAGCAATTCCCAGTCCGCTGAGTAGAATTGCTGCCTCTGTCTCCGCCTCGTAGCCGTTGAATTTTTCCACAAGTTCTTCGAGTTCGGAAGCCCTCATTCCATCCTCGTCGGAAAAATCCTCCTTGGAGTATATTTCATCCCGCTCCCGAAGAACATCATGGAGCTCTCTGTGCCCCATAATTACCGTGTCAATTACTTCAAATTCATCAAAAGCAAACTGGTCCTGCCTGAGTATGGCAATCCTTTCACCGGGATCAACAATTACATCACCCTCGGTCTGTTCAATTTCTCCGGCGAGTATTTTAAGAAACGTCGATTTCCCGGAACCGTTCGCGCCAATAAGGCCATAACAGTTGCCCGGTCTGAATTTAATATTTACATCTTTAAAAAGAATTCTTTTACCGAATGATAATTTTAAATTATTTACTGATAACATTATACCTGCTCTGTCTGATATTATTTATTATTATTTGAAAATTCGCACCGAAGATGATCAAGCCAGCCTTAATGAATGGGATAAACCGGTGAAAAAAATTTAAATGCGTCTGGAAACAGTTCAATAAAACTTATTATACTGTCAATACTTTTTAAAGCCTGACGCTCATCAATACCCTGACATGCCAGCTGAAACAACTCTCTTTTTTATTATCTGTAAATTTTTTTCTGATAATAATTTTTCACTTGTACTCAAGCACCCTGTTCATTAATAAAAACCCATGGACAGATTTTTCGACTCTGATAAGAATATACATCAGCACTTCAAAAACTCCTTTGAAGACCTCTACAGCTATATCAATGCAATACCCGCACTCTTCTGGAGTATCGACGTTGTTAAAAACAGAATTGAATATCTGAACAAATATGCGCTCCCCGGACTTGGTGAAAACTCAACTTTAATTATAAAAAATCCGGACTTTACATATGGTATAATTCTTGATGAAGACAGACATATCTTTGAAAAATTTATAAAAAATATCAGGGAGAGAAAAGCAGGCCTTGCTGTTTTCAGAATCAAACTGCACGACGGAACTATAAAATGGCTTAAAATAGCCGGGAATCAGGATATCTACAGATCAAACTGCTATGTGGGTTATATTATGGATATAACCGAAACCGCTGTATTTATAAAATCTATTGATAATTCCGATTCAAAAATTATTAAAAGAATCAACCTTTTTGACAATCCGGTAGCACTTTTTGTTTTTGATAATAAAAAAATGTTCGCCTGCAATAAATCTTTCGGGAAACTGTTTTCAATCAATACTGATAATTCTCTCCCCTCTCTCGCTGATTTCATTTCTGAAAGCTCACTTAAATATATGACACACATTTATGAAGAAATTATATTTTACGGCAGATGGAGAGGTGAACTTTCCTTCCGGAATATATCAGGAAAGGATTTTCTGTCAGATACTTCAATACGGCCGCTCCATGTTGAAGGGAAAAACCTTTTATGGATTTCAGTATATAATCTGCCGGAGCCGCCCGCAGAAACAGAGATTACAGCTGCTCCTCCACGCATTGTAACAATTGATCTTAAGTCTGTGAACAGGGACGCTCTTTCTGCTGCAAGAAAAAAGAATATTACACGGATGCTGGAAATTATACTTGAAAACCAGCCTGTACCCTGGCTGGCAAATGCCATACTCTACTCCGATATTCACGCAGATGAAGGCAAAGTAATAGTATATGGCGCCGGGAACGCTTTTCAATCACTGACACCGGCTTATACTTATCCCTTTGAAGGAACAATTGCCGAAAATATTTTAGATTATAATTTAGACCATATCATTGTTGAAAATACTTATGAAAGTATCAAACCGGTTGACTGGGCAATATTTATTCCCAGCGGGATAAAATCATATTTTGCCAAACCTTTCTATAAAGATAATAAACTTGTTACAGTACTTATATTCTGCTCAACAGAACTTGCCGTTTTTAATGAGGAGAATATCAAATCTTACGATTCTCTTTATCCTGTTTTTGAAAAAAATCTTGAAGTAATGAAAAAGAAGATAAATAGCCCAGCATAACCGGTAGAACCGGTACAACGAAAAAACTCCCGGATATTGCGATTTATCATTGACCCTCAAAATTCACATTTTCTCCTGATTACTGAATAGTGATTACCATTATTCACATTTTATATATAAAAAAATAGAACTTATCAGCAGGGATTGTTAAATTATAATAAATTTTTCTCCTGGTATAGTTTCACATTTCATTAATAAACTGAATGTTTTT
>DAISJZ010000166.1:0-5334 GCA_036821145.1 Spirochaetota bacterium | reverse complement strand
TATGAAAATGTTCAGGCTTCTGAAAGCCGTATCCGTGATACAGACATGGCTGAGCAGATGTCTTCTTTTACAAGGTATCAGATACTTACACAGGCTGCCACATCTATGCTTGCGCAGGCTAATGCCAAGTCGCAGACAGTATTGCAGCTCCTTAAATAGTAACCTGAGCCAACATCGCAGTACCACTCAAAACGCCGGACTCTCCCACCCGGCGTTTTTTGATTAATAAATCAGGGTCAGAGCATCAGGAAAGAGGAATAGGCTCTGACCCCAAGATAGCTGCCACTGGTATTTTCTGCCGGAGCAAAATTTTTTTGCTCTGACCCTCTTTTTTTTCAAAAACCAGCGATTGAGAAACGTATATAGATAAACGGATAAATACGGAGGGAGTATGCCGCGGCCATTGAGAAAAATTTTACAGAATGCAACTTATCATTGTTTTACAAGATGTCATGGGAAAAGGGAACTTCTCAAAAGCGCATATGGAAAAAGATATTTTATTGAAGCTGTCCGGATGTGCCAGGAAAAGTATAAATTTGATCTGATCGCTGCAGAAATTGTATCAAATCACATACATCTGGTGATAAAAACAGTAGAGGATGAAGAGACAATTTCACGGATAATGCAGTATATAAAGGCGAGAATTGCAGAAAAGTATAATCGGGGGAGAGGTGAAACAGGGCCATTCTGGAACGAAAGGTTTGGTTCAACAATTATAGAGGAATCTGACAATCCTGAAGATTACCTTTTATGGCTTTTATGGTATATTGGTTATAATCCCGTGCGTAAGGGTTTGTCCAATAATCCCAGGCTAAATGATATAGGATTTATAAACAATTATCTCAATGCGCAACACGAATCACCTGTTAAAATTACCGTTCATGATTTTTTTTACAGGCTCGGAACAACGTTTGATGACTGTGTAAGGAAGTTTCTGGAGTATGAAGAGGCGTACATTAAAAGACTGTCGATTTATTTTTAAAGGAGGAGTGGGGTCAGAGCCGGTTGCTTGTGTTTACCTGTACATAACAGTTTGATGTAACTTTTCTTTTTAAATTGACACAAAAAAATAAAAATATAAGAATCTTCATAACACTGACCTTTTTATCTTCAAAGAAACCCCTTAATTTACATATTGAGGAGAATATATATCTATGAGAATGGATCGTCTTACACTGAGGGCACAGGATGTTATTAATAATGCCCAGAATATAGCAACAGAAAACAACAGCCCTGAGATTCACCCTGAGCATCTGCTCAAGGCTCTTATTGATCAGGATGGAGGTATATTCACAGCTATTGCCGAAAAGCTTGGGGCTTCCTGCCGCGATATAAAAAACGAGCTTGATTTGTATATAAAATCAATGCCCCGTCAGGTGGGGGGCGGCCCCGGAGGGGGCGCTCTCTCCGCAAAAGGGCGTGATGTACTCAACGAGGCATGGAATCATGCTGTTAAGCTTGGAGATCAGTATCTCAGTACTGAGCACCTGATCCTCGCGCTCTCAGAGGTGGATTCATCTAAGGCTAAGCAGATACTTAATTCATACGGATTCAATCGTGAAAATATACTCCGCGTGTTAATGGATCTGCGCGGCAGCAAAAAGGCTGATGATGAAAATGCCGAGGATAAGTATAATGCTCTGACCCGCTACAGCCGGGATCTCACTAACTACGCGAGACTCAACAAACTCGATCCTGTAATCGGACGAGACGAGGAGATCCGCCGTGTAATGCAGGTGCTTACACGGCGTACAAAGAATAATCCCGTGTTAATCGGTGAGCCCGGTGTGGGTAAAACAGCAATTGTTGAGGGACTTGCTCAGCGTATGGTTGCAGGTGACGTACCTGAGAACCTGAAAAACAAAAGGCTCATTGCCCTTGACATGGGGGCCATTATCGCGGGTGCGAAGTTTCGCGGTGAGTTTGAGGAGCGCCTTAAGGCAGTAATTGAGGAGGTGGAGGAATCCGCCGGTGAAATTATTCTCTTCATTGATGAGCTTCATACACTTATCGGGGCAGGAGCTGCTGAAGGCGGTATGGATGCGTCTAATATGCTGAAGCCCGCACTTGCACGGGGGGAGATGCGGACAATCGGCGCCACAACACTGAACGAGTACCAGAAGTATATAGAAAAGGACAAGGCTCTGGAAAGGAGATTCCAGCCTGTTTATACAACTGAGCCATCTGTAGAGGATACAATTGCGATTCTCCGCGGTCTTAAAGAAAAGTATGAGGTTCACCACGGAGTGAGGATATCCGATTCAGCCTGTGTAGCTGCGGCTGTACTCTCCGACAGATATATAACCGCGCGTTTTCTACCTGATAAAGCTATAGACCTTGTGGATGAGGCTGCGTCAATCATCAAAATGGAGATCGACTCAATGCCTCTTGAGATTGACGAGATTGAGAGGCGTATCAGGCAGCTTATGATTGAGAGCGAGGCCCTCAAGAAGGAGAAGGACGCGGCTTCCAAAGAGCGTCTTGAAAAGATCATGAAAGAGCTTGCTGACCTTAATGAGCGTAAGAGCGTTCTCGTCGCGCAGTGGCAGCAGGAAAAGGAAATAATCAAGAAGATCAGCAACGTGAAGGAAGCCATTGAGCAGTACCGCGTAGAAGAACAGCGGGCGGAGCGTGAAGGGAACCTGAACCGTGTTGCTGAAATTCGTTATGGCAAGATTGTTGAGCTTGAAAAGCAGATTGATGAGCTGAATAAAAGCGCCCGTGAAATCCAGGGTGAAACCTCTCTTCTTAAAGAGGAGGTGACAGACCAGGAGATCGCTGCAGTTGTGTCACGCTGGACAGGCATACCTGTGTCACGAATGCTTGAGGGGGAGAAGGAGAAACTCCTGCATATGGAGAAGCTGCTTGAAAAACGCGTCATAGGCCAGCACAGGGCTATTGAAGCTATATCAAATGCGGTGCGCAGATCCCGCTCCGGGATTCAGGACCCGGACAGGCCAATGGGTACATTTATATTTCTCGGGCCAACGGGTGTTGGTAAAACCGAGACGGCAAAGGCTGTGGCGGAGTTCCTCTTCAATGATGAGAAAGCCATAGTGCGCATTGATATGTCGGAATATATGGAGAAGCACGCTGTGGCGCGTCTCATCGGCGCTCCTCCCGGATATGTAGGCTACGAGGAGGGGGGCCAGCTTACAGAGGCCGTGCGGCGCAGGCCGTACAGCGTGATTCTCTTCGATGAGATAGAGAAGGCACACCATGATGTGTACAACATCTTTCTGCAGATTCTGGATGAGGGGAGGCTTACGGACTCCAAGGGTCGTGTAGTGGATTTTAAGAATACCCTTATCATCATGACTTCGAATATAGGGACCTCATACATCAGTGACCAGTCAATTCCTGAAACTGACAGGTATGCCGGAGTCGAGCAGGAACTTAAGATGTTCTTTAAGCCTGAGTTCCTTAACAGAATCGATGAGACAATAATATTCAACCCTCTTACAAAAGAGAATATTGCATCAATTGTAAAGAATCAGCTTGCAGATGTCGCGGTGCGTCTCAAGGAGCGCGGCATATCTCTTGAAATGACCCAGCGGTTCCTCGATTTTCTTGTGAAGGAGGGTTATGATCCGCAGTTCGGAGCGCGTCCTCTTAAACGTGCGATCCAGGCCCACATTCTTAATCCGCTATCAATGAAGCTTCTTTCGGGGGAGATGAAGGATAGCGGTACTCTGAAAATTGATATTAAAGGTGGAGAGGTTGTAATAGGGTAGTTTTTTTGAGAAATGGGGCTCTGACCCCGGAGTAAAAAAGGGGCTTTGAGAGATTAAAGTCCCTTTTTTTTTATTCATTGTTGTGGCAGGGGTCAGAGCCTGATATTTTTATTGTTTCCCCTTTATCCTGATATGCTCTGACCCCTTAACTGATTTCAATTCCCTTCAGAATAATAAACATGCTGCCGATAATGTTCAGGGGAGGCCGTCCCTTTTTAAAAAGTTCTTGATAATGGGTTTTTATTCAGTTAGATTAATATATCTGAGTCTATACCGGGGTTTGAGTATGAAGAGAAGTTTATATATATCATTTTTTGTTGCCATTATATCCATTTCATCGCATTCAACAGTTTTTGCAGCTTTGACTGTTGATGCTACATTCAGTGATCTGACTTTGAATGCTAATATTTCGCCATTAGTTGAAACAACAGTTGCAGCCGAATTAGCTAAGTATTCTTATGTGCCTGAGCTTACCCGCGGTTTCGGTAATGCAAATACATATGCCTCACATGCATCCACATTGAGAGGTTACCAGAATTATGGTTTATATGCGATATCTATGGGGAGCATGGTATCAGTCCAGGCACCTAACAGTGAGCCTGATTTTTTTAAGGATATTCAGGATGAAATGGATAAGGGGGATGTATACGCTGGTGTTGGTTTAGCCCCGCTTGTTGTACAGGCCGGTATTAATCTGGACTTTCTTCTTGAGGGATTATATGTTTCATTTATGTTTGGAAAGCTGAAAACCAATATTGATCAAGGTGACTTTAAAATAGAACATAATGCCAATCTTATTGGAGGACATGTTAATTATTCATTAATTGAAGAAAAATCTATCCTTGCACGGGCTCTTCTCTGGAGAGGAATTTCAATAGGGGCCGGGTTTATTCATACGGATAATTCACTTGAGTTTTATAATAAGATAGATAAAATAACTAAAACAGAAGTTGATGGTGGTGGGCCTGGAGTAGATATCACATATGAAATAGACCCTTCAGTTAACTTTGAACTTGATACAAAGGGTAATATTATCCCTGTAGAAATATATACCTCAGCAAGACTTTTCTGGTTCCTTAATATTGGGGTTGGTGGCGGGTTCGATTACGTCTTTTTAAGCAGGACTGATTTTAAACTGTCCAGCGCGGGAGATGTAGTTATAACAAATCAAAATATTGGCACAAATTATATAGGACAAACTGGTAAGATCACTGTTGATGCAGAAACCTCCGGTATTGAATCAGACAGTTTCAGGCCTAAAATCCTTGCTAACCTCGGTTTCAGTATAGGCCCTGCTTTTATAGATATCCCGGCATCCTACTATATCGATAACGGATACTCAATCGGTATCACTGCAGGCTGGGTCTGGTAGTTAAAACAGGAGGCTCTGACCCTCATTTTATCTTAATCAGATATTCCGGTACTTTTTATCCTGAATTTTTATAAAAATGCATAAAATCTTGACATTTTTTTCAGGATTTGAAATAGGTTGTCTGCTCCTGAAATTAAGAATTTTAGCATTTTGCTGGACTCTATTAAAGGAACAATAATTCTCATCTGGAGGAAAAGATGGCATATAAAATTGATAAAGACGCATGTA
>DAISJZ010000165.1:0-5472 GCA_036821145.1 Spirochaetota bacterium | reverse complement strand
AAGTTTAATTCAAATTAATAATAGAAGCTAATATACTGCTGAGGGATTCCAGTGTAAAGGGTTTTTCCAGTGAACCTGCAAATCCGAGTTCCCGGTAGTCGGCCAGTGCCCGGTTTTCAGCATATCCGCTCATAACAATGGCTTTTATTGAAGGTTCAAGATTTTTCAGAAGCCTGAGGCATTCAACTCCGCCGCAGTCACCGGGGATTGTCAGGTCAAGGAGCACTGCGCTGAATTTTTCTCCTCTCTCTGCCATTTTCCCGAATTCCGAAACAGCCTCCATACTGTTTTTTGCTATGACAGGTGTATAACCTGTTTTCTTCAGGAAACGTTCAAGCAGTCTGCCGATTGAATCATCGTCATCAAGAACAAGAATATTTCCTGAACCGCGGATTATCTGATGTTCCTTGTGAGAGGATATATGCTCAGGTTTTTCTTCTGTTGACGGGAGTCTGATTATGAAGGATGTCTCCTTTCCCGGTTTCGCGCATACCGATATTTCACCTCCATGCTGTGAAATAATTGAGTGGCAGATGGTAAGTCCGAGGCCTGTGCCTCCTGGTTTTGTGGAGTAGTAGGGGTCAAATATTTTATCAATTATATCATCCGGGATCCCGGGGCCGTTATCTGTTACAGCGAGTATTACGTCGCTCCCCGTGTCTGCGGTTTCCCGCCTTGCGTCTATGCCGATGCGCACCTCACTTCCTCCTGCCTGAAGAGCGTTAATTATCAGGTTGTTGATTACCTGGCTGAACTGGTCTGTGTCGATACTTACAGGCGGGGTGTCGCTGCTGATTGAAATTTTTAAATCCGCTGATGTGCCTGATGAAGCGAACCTTACCCATTGAGGTATATGTTCCTGCAGCAGCACGCTTTTCCTTTTAGGTGCGCCGCCACGTGCGAAGGTCAGGAGTTGTGATGTGAGGCGTTTTGCCTCTTCAATAAGTTTTACAGATTCAGCAAGGTGTTCGTTTCTGCCGCTCCCCGGTTCTCCGCTCAGCATTGCCAGGGAAATATTGCCCATTACACCCATGAGGAGGTTGTTAAAGTCGTGCGCAATCCCCCCAGCGAGGAGCCCCAGGGACTCTATTCTCTGCATCCGGCTCAGTGTGTTTTCATATTTTTTCTGTTTGGTTACATCGATTTTTATACCTGTGGCACCCACTGCGTCCCCTTCAACTATTACAGGCGCGCCGATGAGAAGAAAAAACTCCTCTTCATTCCTGTTCTTCCGGGACACTTCAATCTGGAGATTTGAGCCTGATAGTATGGCTTCGATTTCATTATCAACCAGTTCAAGCCGCTTACGTTTCACTGGAAGGTCAAAGAGATTTTTCCCTGCGCAGTTTCCTAATATTGACATGGCCCGGGAATTCTGAAGTATGCATTCCCGGTTTTTATCAAATACCCAGAATTCGAAGGGGAGAGATTCGATAGCTGTTAATACTACGGCCTTCTGCTTTAACAGTTCCTTTTCTATGGTTTTTCTGCTGGTTATATTCCGGGCCACCCATATAACATACCTGCTGCCGTCTTCAGTGAGGAGCAGAGATGTACGCCCCTCAAACCAGTGCCTGCCGTCAGGAACGTCAAGCATGTATTCATAAACCTGGCTTTCGCCGGTGCTGAGGGTTTTATGAATTATTTCCGCAGCTTCAATACCGGTTTTTTCCGGGAGTTCATCAACTAATCTTTTTCCTATCAGTTCACGGGCGCTTTTATAAAGCTGCCCTTCGCATGATGTGAGTATATCAACATAGCGTCCGTTTTCATCAATAAGAAATGCAAGGTCAGGGTGGCAGGTTATGAAAGATTCAAGATAACTGACACGTCTCTTGAGGTATCTCAGTTCATTTTCGATCCGTTCTTCTTTCCTGGTGTTCATATCTTTAATTTAAATTAAGAAATTTTTATTTATCCGGCCCGGTTGTTCAATAGCGTACTATACCTGAATAATAATTCAACAATTAAAGGGTATTTATTTTTTAAAATTCACACTAAAATAAAAGATTTAATAATGAGAAAATGTCATAATATATTGTAATTCCCCAGTTTTCTATTGCTGCACCGGTTCATAAATTTCCCGCTATTAAAATATTAATGACAATATTTTTAATATATATTAGTATTATACGGCATACTGCGGGTTAAACTGGCTAAAATGAAACTGAATAACTGGATTAAATTTTTATCTGACAGACACGCCTCCTGTGATTCTTTGAATTCAGATGCTGCTCTCATGGAATATATGACCAGGATGCTCCTTCTTTTTCTTTCATTTGTTACTGTACCTTTTTTATTTCTCTCGGCAGCAGGATGGTTTTACGGTTATATTCCTGCTGATACTGTATTCATTCTTTTTTTTATGACTTTAATATTTGTGTCGGGACTGATACTTGTAAAAAGAGGGTTCTGGCCCATAGGGAGTCTTTTCCCTCCGGGCATTATACTTTTATCTGCAGTTTACGGTAATCTCATTGGCGGGATAGAAGCTCCTGCCATGCTGCTCTATGTCGCAGCGATAATACTTGCGGCGGTTCTGCGTGGGATAGTTCTGATGTACACACTCCTTGCTGTATCGATTATATCCTTTGTTTCAATAGGGCTTCTGCAGAGATACGGTTACCTTACTCAGTACAGGACATCTGAAACGGCATTCATTAACCGTATTGTTGTCACTGTATCAGCAATAATAGGCATAACACTTCTTATACGGTTTCTTATTCTTCAGTATGGTAAAGCACTTCAGGATGAGCATATAGAAGTTGAGGAGAGAAAAGCCGCAGAATCGGCACTTAAGGAGAGTGAAAGGAAATACAGGGAACTGGTTCAAAACGCCAACAGTATTATACTCCGTATAAATAAAAAGGGTGAAATCACATTCTGCAATGACTTTGCGGAGAGGTTCTTCGGATACCCCGCAGGGGAGCTCATTGGCAAGATGGCCATTGATACAATAGTTCCGCATACTGACAGTGAGGGGAAAGACCTTCGTAATATTATTAATAATATACTCAGTTCACCTGATGATTATCATTCAAATGAAAATGAGAATATTACACGCGACGGCAGAAGGGTATGGATTAACTGGGCCAACAAGCCAGTGCTGAATAATGAGGGTGAATATATTGAACTTCTTTGTATAGGGAATGATATTACACCGCAGAAGCGCGCGCTGGAGGAGAAGGAGAAGATGCAGCTTCAGCTGATTCACGCGCAGAAGATGGAGGCCATCGGTACTCTTACAAGCGGGCTTGCCCATGATTTTAATAATATACTGAGCGGAATAATGGGGAGTCTGAGCCTCATGAGCCATCAGCTCCGTAATGAAAATTTAAAAGGGAGAGAGGAGCTTGATAATTATATACAGGTGGCATTCGATTCATCGAAAAGAGCTGCTGATATGATAAGGAAACTCCTTATACTCTCCCGTAAGCAGGATATCAGGCTTACCTGTGTTGATATAAATAAATCAATAGAACATGTAATGGAGATATGCAGAAACAGTTTCCCCAAGAGTGTAATTCTTAATGTAAATTACAGCAGTATACCTGCGATCGTAATGGCTGACCCTATATTGATTGAACAGATTTTTCTGAATTTCTGTGTTAATGCCTCCCATGCAATGACATTAATGAGAAAGCCCGGAGAAAAAGAGGGGGGCTCTCTGGATGTAAGTATCTATTCTGCTGAAAAGGAACCGGAAGTTTTTTCCCGAACCGGTGTTTCCTCAGAAGAAAAAATGTATGTTATTGTTGAGATAAAAGATACGGGAGTCGGCATGGACAGTGAAACCAGGGAGAGGATATTTGAACCTTTCTTTACCGTGAAAAAGAAGGAGTCCGGTACGGGCCTCGGGTTATCCATGGCATATAGCATTATAAGCCAGTTAGGGGGATATATTGAGATTGAGTCTGAGCCCGGCAGGGGATCTCTTTTCAGAATATTTATCCCTGAAGTTAAAGAGAGCCATGATGTGCCTGAATATACCCGTAACTATAATCACCTGGTTAAGGGGAGCGGAACAATCCTCGTTATAGATGATGAGAGACCTGTCCTTGCTGTGGCGGAGGATTCTCTGAAGGCCTGCGGATACAATGTGCTTAAGGCCTCTGACGGACTTGAGGGGCTTTCGTTATTCAGGGATAATGCGGGGATAATAGATGCTGTGCTTCTGGATATATCAATGCCGTATATGTCCGGATTTGAGGTATTTGATAAACTC
The DNA here is from genome assembly GCA_036821145.1 of Spirochaetota bacterium. GTDB lineage: Bacteria > Spirochaetota > UBA4802 > UBA4802 > UBA5550 > UBA5550. The sequence continues at coordinate 1,247 of DAISJZ010000165.1, read as the reverse complement.
CTTGAGATTGACAAAAATGTCAGAGTGCTGCTCAGTTCAGGGTATAACGATGATGAGAGAATTGGTGAAGCCCTGTCGCGCGGAGCTGCCGGTTTTCTTCAGAAACCCTATACCGCTTCAGAGCTTTCTCTGAGCATAAGCGCGCTGCTTAAAGGTTGAACCTGCGTAAAACGGATAATGATTGAATATTATAGGGAGAGTGGAGAAAATGACTGTCCTGTTAAGTATCCGGAGTTATAGAGAATGAATAGAGGGATTATCTGGGGTGTTATACTCCTTTTACTGCTCCTGCTGCTGCACTTTGCCGGCTTTGCTCTCCGCAACTCAGACACTCCTGAACAATCTCAGAGTTTTACCGGGGATGTCGTAGTGAAAGTCCCCGCAGGTATTGAGTTCAGGGAGGTCTGGGGTTACCTGATGAGGGGGCAGGAGAAGTCCTTTAAAAAAAATGCGCCTGTGACAGATGTATTCTATTTCAGCTGCGCGGTCAATTCAAAGGGAAGGCTTAATATGAAGGTTTCTCCCCCTAAACTCCCGGCTATAAAAGGGAGGAAGAGGCGGGTACACCTTGTTATATCCGAGCTTGACAGAACAGAGCTTATGCATAAATGCCTTAATCCCGAATACGGAATCAGGGACTATCTCATTGATGACATACTTGAGCTTTCTGTAAAGTTTGACGGCATACAGATCGATTTTGAATCAGTTTCAGGGAAAGACAGGGAGCATTTTTTTCGATTCCTTGAGCTTATTAAGATGGGGCTTGATGAAGGGAAGATACTTTCTGTCGCAGTCCCTGCGAGGATGAAAAGGGTGCGGGATGACGCGTATGATTATTTCAGAATAGCGGACAGGGTTGACAGGGTTTTTGTTATGGCGTATGATCAGCATTGGAGCACCGGTACGCCCGGGCCCGTTGCATCACTCTCCTGGTGCAGGGGGGTGATGAATTACGCCATGAGCGCTGTACCTTATGAAAAGCTTGTCATGGGTATACCGCTATACGGAAGAGCATGGTATAACAGAAGCGAAAGCTGTTCCATAAGCGCGGGGCAGGCAAGGATTCTCCTGACTAAAAAGAGCGCCATGAGTGAATATACGCCGGAGAACGGGATAAAGATTACGTTTAATGATTCCGATGTAATTGTTTTTTTTGATAATATAGATGCCACAAAAGAGAAATTGATGCTCTACAGGGGGTATATTGATTCAATAGGATTCTGGCGTCTCGGTATGGACAGGCCGGA
>DAISJZ010000164.1:1231-5478 GCA_036821145.1 Spirochaetota bacterium | reverse complement strand
CCTTCTCGATTGCCTGCATTATATCCATTTCGGTCACTCCCCTAATATTATTCTCTTCAGATAATTTTTATAAAGATCAGGCCTTACAGACCTGGTTTTTTCAATTCTCTTCTCATGCCGCCACCCGGCTATTTTACTGTGATCTCCGGAAAGGAGAACATCCGGTACATTCATCCCGCGGAATTCAGCGGGTCTCGTGTATTGAGGATACTCCAGCAGATCCGATTCAAAGCTCTCCTCAACAAGCGAATCCATGTTTGACATAAAGCCCGGAATATTTCTCGCAACAGCGTCAACAATTATAAGAGCGGCAAACTCACCGCCCGAAAGGACATAGTCCCCTGTTGAAACCTCGTGATCGACAAAAGTATCTATAATCCTCTGGTCAATCCCTTCGTAATGTCCGCAGATTACTGAAACTGATTCCATGCCGCTAAGCTCCTTCACAAACCCCTGTGTAAGAGGCTTCCCGGATGGAGAGGTGTAGAGCATCTTTGTTCCCCCGGCTTCATTGGACTCTATGGCCCTGAACAGGGGCCCCGGCATAATAACCATACCTGAACCGCCGCCGTAGGGATAATCATCACATCTCCTGAACCTGTCTTCTGAATAATCCCTTATGTCAATAATCCGTATATCAATAATTCCGGATTCAACCGCTTTCCCAAGAAGACCCGATTTAAAGGGTGATTCAAAAAAATCAGGGAAAAGCGTATAAATTTTAAAAATCAAGCAAACCCTCAACAGGGGTTATCTCGATTAATTTATCTTCAATTCTTTCAGTATTAACCATGCTTTCTACAAAGGGTACCATATAGCTTTTCCCTTTTTGATCCTCTATTACCAGAATTTCACCGGAGCCGGCCTCCATTATATCCTTCACAGTGCCGAAATCAGAGCCTTTGTATAACACCCTGCATCCGATTATATCATAATAAAAGAAAGCATCTTCTTCAAGCTTGTTACGGAACTTCTCAGCTGAAGCTCCATCTATAAAAATATCAACACCTTTAAAAAGATCAGCGCTGTTTCTGTCATTAATCCCTTCAAGCTGAAGGATGCACATCTTATCCTTCTGAGGCCTGAAATCGCTTACAGTAAACTTTTTATATCCTTCATTTAACTTCAGGTAAACAGTATTTCCCGGCTCAAATCTCTCCGGGATTTCTGTTACAGTATAAATTTTAAGGCCGCCTTTCAGGCTGTGTGAGCCTGCAATTCTGGCTACCCTGATATATTCATTTTCGGGAATCAATCAAGTATTTCCAGCACAACTCTCTTTCCGGTTTTTGTAGCAGAGGCATTAATGATAGTTCTGATTGCTCTGGCAATTCTTCCATGTTTACCAATAACCTTTCCTATATCCTCTTTGGTTACTTTCAGCTCAAGTATTGTGGATTTTTCGCCCTCAATCTCTCTTATTTCCACCTGTTCAGGATGATCAACCAGAGACTTTACCATATACGCAACTAATTCACTATAGTTCATTACCGCCCCCTGAAAAATTATTTGCCGCTTGTGTATTTCTGCCAGATTCCTTCCTTTTTAAGCAGCTCCCTGATTGTATCTGTAGGCTGTGCACCCTGTTTCAGCCATTTAAGAACTTTTTCTTCATCAACATCAAACTGTTTGCCATTAATGATAGGCTGATATTTTCCGAGATACTCTACTACATCGCCATCTCTTTTAGTTCTGCTATCCATAGCCGCTACCCTGTAAAAGGGCTTCTTCTTCGTTCCGAATCTCTGTAATCGTATCTTTACCGACACTTTCCACCTCCGTATAGTTAGGGAGTAAATTATTTTTATCCCTTATTTTTTTGTCAACATTAATTCCCGTGAGCTGCCTTTTTTAGAGCTGCCACGTTTCCATTCACATCTCCGCCCTTAAACGCTGAGCTTCCCGCAACAAGTATATCCGCACCTGCGGAAACAATCCGTCCGATATTCTCAGTATTAACTCCGCCGTCAACCTGAATAAGTATCTTCCCGTCAAAATTACTGTCAATCTGCTTTCTCAGCTTCTCAATCCTCGGGATTGCTGTTTCCATAAAGGACTGCCCGTAAAAACCGGGGTCAACAGACATAATCAGCACAAGATCACAGTATGGAAGAAGATCATAAACTGACTCAACAGGTGTTGCGGGATTTATCGTAATTCCGGCTTTTATACCCTTTTCTCTTATGAGAGAGAGACACCTTGCCGGAAACCTTGTGCTTTCATAATGAATTACTATACACCATGGATTAAGGCTTATATAGCTATCAAGTGAGAGTTCAGGTTTTTCAATCATCAGATGCACATCGAGAGGTATACTGGTATGCTTCCCCAGGCTCCCGACAAAACCTGGTCCGAATGTGAGATTGGGAACAAAATTCCCGTCCATTACATCCATGTGAAGCAGATCAACCACCGCAGGGTCAAACTTCTCAACCAGGCTCCCCATTGTGCTCAAATCACCCGCAATAATTGAGGGCGATATCATTACGCTTTTAGAATTCATCAACGCGTATACTCATTACCCTGATATTTTTCTTATCTTTATCAATATATACCTTGGAATTTCCCACCCTGCTGAAAACAAACCTGATTTTCTCACCGGGACCGGCATTAGCCGAATACCTTATTCTCTTTGAATGATTATCCTCGATTACCGCTTCATAAAGGCCCTTCCCGCTATCAGAGGGGATCGTGTAATCGATCATCTCATATGCGGCATAGGGATGCTCTGTAAGCTGATAATAGTTTACTTTTAGAATAACAGAATCCCCCTCTTTGAGAAGTGTTCCGGGGGCAATACTCTGAGATTCAACAATACCGCTTCTGTTTATATCGCCAGTCTTTATAATTTCCTGTTTAACAGTTAATCCCTGCGCCATAAGGAGATCAAAACAGAGATCAACGGACTGCCCCTTAATATCGGGCATCTTTTTATCAACTCCTGTTGAACCGCTGGATACAAGGAGATTAACCTTTACATCCGGACTGATTTTTGTCCCTGCCTTGGGAAACTGATCAATTACAACATTAGCAGCAGTTTTTTCTGAAGGAATATAGGAGATCATGCCTGTAGCTATAGAAACAGACTTATCCTGATAATGAAGATTTTTAAGCTTGTTTATGGCTATTGGCAACTGCGCACCTGTAAGGCTCGGCACATCAATAAAAAATTTACTTCTGCTGACTGTAAGTGTTATTTTACTCCCTTCAAGTGCCACCTCTCCGCTTTCAGGATGCTGCCTTAAAATAATTCCATCTTCAATGTCGTAAACATCAATAAACTTCAGTTCAGTTTTAAATCCTTTTCTTGTGAGACCGTTGCTCACATCCATATATCTCTTCCCTGTTACTTCAGGTACTTTTATCTCAGCTGAAGATTTTGTGAGAAAAATCAGCATCATGGTGGAAGCGAACAGGTAGACTGAAAATCCCGCAAAAAAAATCAGCGCCAGCCTCTTTACAGGTTTAAAATAAGAAAATTCAATTTCTTCCTTCTTATTATCTGATTCAGTGGTCATATATTACTCTCTTAATTTAAGAAATAAGCTGAAAATCACATTGTAAACTTTATCTTCTCTTATTTTTGTCAATAAAATAACAGAAAAATGAAAGAATACCACTATTTGTCTCGATGAACCCTGATCCCCTCCCAGAATACCGCATAAATATCATTTATCAGCTCATCTGTAATCTCAATTGAATTATTAATATGAAGATAATGCAGCTGTTTAACTGTACCCCACATATAAACCGCAATTGTGTTATAATCGATTTCACGGATCTCCTTCTGACTAATCCCCCGCTCAATGAGCTGCCGGAGGTGGACATTTCTCCTTTCGGTCTCAGCCATAACAGTTCTTGAAATAAATGGTGACGCTACATATTGGGAAATGAATTTCCCCTCATATTCCCTTTCTATAAAATAATTAAGAATATTTCTCCATTTCAGAAAAAACTCATCCCTGACACTGATATTTTCCGGTATATTTGCCATTGTTGCTTCATGAAGTTCCTTTAATATAACATCATAAAGCTCATTTATTATGGCCTCTTTACTTTCAAAATACCTGTAAATTGTCCCTGCACCCACTCCGGCTTCACTGGCAATCATAGATACCGGTGTGGCATGAAATCCATGTTCAGTTATAAGCTTTAAAGTGGCATACATAATTCTTTCTTTTTTTGTCTTTGTATGCATCCTATTCCCTGTTCTTCAGTTGATTCAGAAACAATACCAGCCGGTATAT
>DAISJZ010000164.1:0-1131 GCA_036821145.1 Spirochaetota bacterium | reverse complement strand
TTCAGATGCATACATTACAAAAAGCAAATAAAAAATTTAAAAACTTAACATCAGGGAGCTTTATGCCTGATATTCTGTTTTCTCCAGAAGCTCCCTGGCTCCGGAATAGATATTTTCAGATGAAGCAGAAAGGTCATTGATCTCACGCACCATTTCACTGACAATCTGATTAAGCCCCTCAAGTGCATCGCTTGTGTTCTCAATTGCAATCTTCTGTTCCTCTGTTCCTGTGCCGATGGCTCTTGCAAGGTTAATATTCACCCCCATCTGCTGTAAAATCGTCGCAAGATGGCTCTCCTCCACAGTTAATGATTTCTGAATATCCTGGATGCTCCCTGTATTCCCTGTTATATCATTGATCATCTCCTTTATAACCGATGATGAATCTTTTATTACTGAGGCGCCTCTCCCTGTTACTTCACTGTTAAGGGCAAGAGCTTTATCAATCTCTTTAATACTTTCAGTTGTACTGAAGGCAAGTTTTCCAATCTCCCCTGCAACAACCGCAAAACCCCTGCCATGCTCGCCAGCCCTTGCTGCTTCAATACTGGCATTAAGAGAAAGCAGATTTATCCTCTCGGCAATTTCAGTTATTATGGACACTGTGCCGGAAATTTTACCGCTCTGTGATGTAATTGTATTTATTGTATTCTCTACATTAGCGAGTTTTTCCTCAGCTTTTGAAACGCTGCCGGATATTCTCTGCATCCTGTCATATGATGTTCGGAGATTCAGCGCAGTTTCCTGCTTAATCCTTCTGAAATCCTCAATGGTTTCATCGAGTTTTGTATTTCCCTCAATCTGTTCCAGTGTTGACTGATGTATATATTCAGAGGAGGTTCTCAGCTCTTCAAGTGTTGCGGATATCTCTTCAAATGTGGCAGCCTGGTTCTGCATCTTCTCATTGAATCTCACCACCAGGTTATTCTGCGATTCAAGTTCGCTGAAGAGTGACTCCATCCTCTCTTTGATGGCAAAGTTAAGATCCTGCACCTGGGTAATCCTGTTTTCAATCTCAACTTTCTGGCTCATTACATTATCCGCAAAACTTCTGATTATCCCGATAAATCTCAGGGAAACCAGGGAGATCAGAGCTGTTGCTACTATAAAAAATATCTCCCGCGGCATAAC
>DAISJZ010000163.1:0-5505 GCA_036821145.1 Spirochaetota bacterium | reverse complement strand
AAGAGCGACGGATTCTTCACCGCAAGCCTCAATGAATCGAGATCATTTTCAAAGCTTATAATTCTGAGTTCAGGTAGTTCGCCCATCTCTTCATAAATTTTTTCGTATTCACGTACAGTTGCCATGGCATTTGTACCTGCGCCAAGGCCCACGTCCCAGACAATATAACTCCCGGCACTATGGCCGGATAATGTTTCAGCGATATTAAGCTGATCAACATAAAGCCGCTTTGCTTCAACCAGGGGATCAGTGACAGAGTGCATCACCTCCCCTGAACTGACATGACGTATACTGTGAAATCCCCCATCCTGCCTGACCACCTCATAACTGCCGAGGGACAACGTCTCCTTCCGTTTTTTAACACGGGTGGGAACCGGCGGATGATTTTCATCGCCCCGCACGAGGATATCACGCTGTTCAAGGTAGTATGGATAAAAATCACCTGCCAATATATGTCTACGCATGGTCTGCATCAGGTTTCTGTAGAAAGTCAGGTTATGAACACCAACAAGGTTTCCGCCGTAGTACTCCCCTGTTTTAATAAGGTGATGGATATAACCTCTGCTGTATCTTCTGCACGCGGGACATGTGCAGTTCTCATCAATGGGCTTATCGGAAAACTTATATACTCCGCGCCTCAGTTCAATGATCCCCTGTGATGTATAAGCAACTCCCTGCTGCCCGTGAGACGTGGGGAGTATGCAGTCAAACATGTCAACACCGCGGTGCACTGCCTCAAGGAGATCTATCGGTGTCCCTACTCCCATGAGGTAACGGGGATAATCCGGAGGGAGAAGAGAAGCCGTAAGCTCAGTCATGTCATTACGCTCATTGCCGGTTTCACCCACTGCAAGGCCGCCGATTGCGTAACCGTCAAAGGGGAGAGCGGTAATCTGCCCGGCGCTCCTTTTGCGCAGATCCGGATAGCAGGCGCCCTGCACAATACCGAAGATCGACTGAAGTGAATCTCCCCGCGCAGCAAGACTCCTCCCGGCCCACCGTGCTGTAAGCTCAACAGACTCTTCGCATAAACCATACTCCGATGTGGAAGGTATGCACTGATCCATTGCCATCATTATATCACTGCCTATACACTTCTGCGTCTCTATGCTCTTTTCCGGACTCAGAAGAATTGTACTCCCGTCATGGTAACTCCGGAAAGCAGCCCCCTCCTCCGAAATTTTTACAGCGTTGGGGAGAGAGAAAACCTGGAACCCGCCGGAATCGGTAAGCACAGACCGCTCCCAGTTCATAAACTTATGTATACCACCGAATTTACGGAAAACATCCGTGCCGGGTCGAATCAGCAGGTGATATGTATTGGCAAGGAGCACGGGAAAACCGAGTTCATCAACTGCAGCCATATCCTGCGTGCGGATCACAGCTCTTGTTGCCACAGGCATAAACACAGGTGTCTCCACTTCATTATGGAGGGTGGTTAATCTTGAGGCACGTGCTTTTGAGCCCGGGGCTTCCCCCTCCACCCTGAAATTAAGTCTTCTATTGCTGATTGAATTCATAAGTACATTTCACACTGAACACTTTTTACGTCAAGCCGGTAATCTATCATAGAACCTGAAACAGCCTGAACGGATTTTTTTTGATTTTCTTTTCTTGACAAAAAAACCGTATTTTGAGGACATAATACAGTCACAGGTGATATATCAGATATCCCGGTATAAATAAAAAATGTTTCTGAGGGAGAAAAAAAGTGACTAAGCTTGAAACATGTTTAAAATGCCCCAATCATGTGAGCTACAAGTACGGTTTTGTAATATGCAACTACTGGAAACAGAACCAGCAGCACGTAACCTCTCAGGGTGAAGGCGGTGCAGTATATGTTGTCGGATGTTCAATGAAAGCAGACAAAAGAAAAGTCAGCTGATTATATTTTTCCGGAACGGGTTATCCCGTTTCCCTGACCTGACACAAAAAAGGCTCATTATGCAGATGCATAGAGCCTTTTTTGTTTATAACATTGCTCTGATAATTCCGTAAACCGCTGCAGCACTTAAAATAAAAATACTTTGACTTACCAATTCGGATGAGATTTATTATTAATTGAGAAAAACAACAAAGTTTAAGCAGCAGAAATAATATCCTTGCTTTCTGTAACGGTAAAACATGATGGTGGTATTGTCTGCTTTTTTATTTTAATGCGGAGGGGTTGTATGTTCGGGAAACTTTTACTCCCTGAAATTCTTGAACTCATTGAAGCTAAAGATTTCAGAACATTAAAGGAGATTATGAGCGAATGGCACCATGCTGACATTGCAGAGCTTATCTCCGACCTCCCTGAAGCTCAGCAGTTTGTCGTATTCCGGTTACTTCCTAAAAAACTGACAACACCCGTTTTCGAATACCTCTCCTTCGAATCGCAGAAAAATGTACTTCAATCCATGGGGAATAAAGAGATTGCCGCAATTATCAATGACCTCTCCCCTGACGACCGTACATCTCTTTTTGAGGAGCTCCCTCACTCCGTAGTTAAAAATATGCTGTCACTCCTCACTAAAGATGAAAGGGAGATCGCCAAAACCCTTCTCGGCTATCCTGAAGACAGCGTCGGGCGTCTTATGACTCCGGAATATATATCTGTAAAAGAGGATGTTACAATTGAAGATGTTCTTGAAAAGATAAGAAAATACGGTTCAGACAGTGAAACCCTCGATATGATTTATGTAATTGACGAAGAGGGGAAACTTGTTGATGACCTGACAATCAGGCAGATACTCCTCTCACCCCCGAAGAAAAAGATAAACAAGCTTATGGACTATAAATTCGCTTATCTTAACGCCACTGACGACCAGGAGATCGCTGTTGAGACATTCAGAAAATATGACTGCTACGCCCTCCCTGTAATCGACAATGACGGTTGCCTGATTGGTATAGTTACCATTGATGATATTCTCGAAGTTGCTGAAGAGGAGACAACAGAGGACATCCACAAGATAGGGGGTATTGAGGCGCTGGATGACTCCTACATGCAGACCTCTGTTTTTGACCTTATCAGGAAGAGGGCCATCTGGCTTATAGTCCTCTTTTTCGGGGAGATGCTTACCGCCTCAGCAATGACACACTTTGAAGGGGATATCTCCAAAGCTGTTGTACTTGCGCTTTTTGTTCCTCTGATTATTTCAAGCGGAGGTAACTCGGGTTCCCAGGCGACTTCACTGATTATCCGGGGCCTTGCACTTAAGGAGTTCGGATTCAGCGACTGGTGGAAAATCATGAAGAGGGAGCTCCTCTCGGGATTTATCCTGGGCTTTATACTGGGTAGTATCGGTTTTATCAGGATCTGGCTGTGGCAGTCCATAAGCGGTATCTACGGGCCATACTGGCTCAGTATCGGGTTTGTTGTTATGTTCTCCCTTATCGGGGTTGTTATGTGGGGAACCCTTTCAGGCTCAATGCTCCCCCTGCTCCTTAAGAGATTGAAGCTTGACCCTGCAACATCATCAGCTCCCTTTGTGGCAACTATCGTTGACGTCACAGGGCTCATTCTCTATTTCAGCATTGCGCAGATGCTGCTTGGCGGAAAGCTGCTGTAGGCCTACTTCACATTCAGAATCCTCTCCGCAAGTTCCCTGACATCTCTGCTTGCGTCATGCAGGGCGATACCTATGGCTTTTTCAGCGCGTATACCCCCTATTGCCGCAAGGGTATGAAGCGCCTCAATGCGCACATCGTAAAACTTATCGGCAAGAAGTTTTTCGGCAAATTCTATTGAAGCCTGCTCCTTAAAAACAGCCATTGCCTTTAGCGCCTCTCTCCTTACACCTTTATATTTATCCCTGCATGCCCTGTGCAGCAGAGGGAGCCCTTCCCTTATCTTTTCTGTACCGATCCTTTGTGCTGTTTTTTCACGCTCCGGTACCCTGCCGCCAAGTCCTGTTATAAGGTTCCGGAACTCCGCGTCATGAAGTGCTTTTTTAACGTAATCTATCTCCATTACAGAGAGAAAAGATCTGGCAAGCGTCTGCACATCCTCATTTTTATCAGCCAGAAGCCCTATGAGATAATCAGCACTCTCATCGCCGCCGATATCATGGAGAGCCCTGGCTGCTTTCATCCTGACCTTATGATGTTTTTCATGCAGAAGATCCCCGAGGTACTGCATCAGGTGACTGCTCTTTGTCGCGGATGCAGCTTTTATTGCAGCAATTTTCACCACCTCTTTCCTGTCACCTAAAGCAATGACAACAGACTGAAGGATCCCTGTATCCTCAGAAGGCCCGCGCAAAGCAATTATCTTCATGAGCTCAATTCTGTTCTTTACAGAACCTTCATCCATGATATCAAGGAGTGAATCCGACACACTCTTATCCCCCAGTTCGGCAAACTTAAGCACCGCAAGGGTCCTCACCCAGGGATCATCATCATGCACCATACTCTTGAGTTTGCTCAGCACTTCTTCGCTTATCTCACTGCTGTCAGCAAGTGCAGCAAAGGCGCTGTACCTTGTATCTTCATTACTGCTCTCAAGGCATTTAAGAAGCCCTTTTATATCATTATTTTTTTCAAGCCTGCTTATATTCGGCGAAAAAAGTCCCATATCTCCCCCCTTGTCCTTTTAAACAGCCGGTTTTGAATTTATACCGGTTTTGTCATTCCCGCGAAGGCGGGAATCTAATAGACTGGTTCTATAAAAACAGTATTATCATGACCGTTTAAAACAATAAACTGATAAATTTTTTAATATTAATCTATACAATATGTAAAATAATATATTTCCAAAAAAAATCGACTTTAAAATAAAAAACTGTAACAAATAGTATTTCAGTTATTATATTTAATATATCCGCAATCCTAATAATTTAGCGGAGTAAATGATTACTAATGAATATGAAATAAGGAGAATGCTATGAATAAACATATATTACCATCATTGACATATTCTTTCAATGCCCTTGAACCGCACATTGATGCGGCTACAATGGAGATACATCACGGAAAACACCACGCGGCATATGTAAGTAAGCTTAATACCGCATTAGAAAAGCACCCTGAACTTTTTGAAAAAGAACTGGATGAATTGCTTACAGATATATCTTCATTACCTGAAGATATAAAAACAGATGTCCGGAATCACGGAGGCGGTCACCACAACCATTCACTATTCTGGAAAATTCTGACACAGGACAGCGAAGGTAAACCGACAGGGATGATTGAGAACCTCCTTGAAACTGAATTCGGATCTTTTGATAATTTCAAGGCTGAATTTGAAAAAGCCGCTGCTCAGAGGTTTGGTTCAGGGTGGGCATGGCTCTCTGTTGATTCCTGTGGTAAACCTGTAATTCACTCAACTGCAAACCAGGATTCACCCCTTATGGAGGGTCTTATCCCGATTCTCGGACTTGATGTATGGGAACACGCCTACTACCTGAAATACCAGAACAGGCGCCCTGATTACATAAGCGCCTTCTGGAACGTAATAAACTGGAAACAGGTTGAAACAAACTATATAAACGCGTTAAACACTCTCAACAGATGCGGAGAGGAGGA
>DAISJZ010000162.1:0-5583 GCA_036821145.1 Spirochaetota bacterium | reverse complement strand
GGCGGCGGGGGTAATAGAGCACTTCCTGACTAAAAAAGTTAAGGAATAAATACTGTATAAATTTAAGTATTAAATCGATTATCTTTAAATATAAAGTATTATTAAACATCCGGCGAAACAGCTGTATATGCTTTTTCGAAAAATTGCTTGAAATTCATTATATTTTAAAAGTAAACAGGTTATTATATTAAAGAAGAGGTATTAAATGAACAGGTTAAAAATCTTACTAATTATATATTCGGCAATCAGCCTGCTGTTTCTCTCCTGCGGGAAAAAAGAGGTTCCTGTTGCGGAACCTGAAGAGCAGTTCATTTTTAAAGTTCAGTTTGTCCTGGGGGATGTTAAGATAACCGGAGCGTCAGGTGAAAAAACAGCGAACCAGGGTGACGGGTTAGTTGTAAATGATATAATTGTAACAGGTAAAAAGGCGGTTGCAGACCTTCTTTACGGCAAGTCCGGTGTTATTCGAATAAGTGAAAACAGCAGGATAGTTGTGACCTCCATGGCTGAAAAAGCAGGAAGTGATACAGTAATGAAGATGGACAACGGAAAAGTTTTCTGTACACTTACAAAACTCAGGGGAACAGGTTTTAAAGTCCAGACTCCAACAGCTATCGCAGCTGTACGGGGAACAAGTTTTACAGTTCTCAGTGACAGGAAAGGAGCAAAGCTTTCGGTTGTTAAAGGAACTGTGGCTGTTAATCCTGTAAAAGAAGGCAGGATTATTGAAGATAAGAGTATTGATGTTGAAGCCGGTAAAAAGACAGATTATATAGATAAGAAAGTTGTAGAGAATATAATCATGGGGAAGATGGAGATCCCTGTCATGGAAATGACCCCTGCTGAGAAAATAGAAATCCAGTCAGATGTGAAGGATATTAAAGTTGAAGAAATACCGGAACTGGCCCTTGAACTTACTGAATCTGTAAAAGAGGTTACAACGGCTGTTCCAGTATCTGAAGAGAAGAAAGATCTGAAAGCTGATGATACAGCAGCAAAAAAAGCACAGGAGGCTGCCCTTGCGAAAAAGCGTGCGGAAGAGGAGAAACTGAAAGCTGAGGAACTGAAGCGTCAGCAGGAGGAGGAAGCTCAGCGCCTTGCTGAAGAGAAGAAGAAAAAAGAGGAGCAGCAGAAAAAGGACAGGGCTTCGAATATACCTACAATGTAGTTTGCTATACTGAATAGCAGATTATAATACTGAAAATAAGTGGAAGCGGTTTCCGGTCAGATGGAAACCGCTTTTATTGTTTAAAAGGGCAGGTTTATATACTGAATGAATATGTTGCTGCAGCTGTAATTCCGTAAAATTTGTGTTTCATATCCCCAAGGTTATCATCTTCATATTCTGTTTTAAAATACTGGTATCTCCCCCCTATACTCAATGTAGTTGAGGCTGGCGCTATGTAATATGCAAGTGAGAGGCTTGTATTAAGACCGTATTCATTGTATTTGGCAGTAACGTCATTATCGGATTCATCCGTCTGGTTCTCCTCACCCCAGAGGTAAAGGGCGGAAGCATTGCCAAGAAGAAAAAAATTCAGGCCCACTGGTATAACTGCGCTTATACCGGCACCGGGGCCCAGGCCTGCATGCTTGAAGCCGTTATCCTGGGTGTAGCTCATATATTTTCCCCCGAGGAACAGTTTAAGGTAACTGTTCAGCCTGTAATTAATCGCAAGGTCACTGTCCATCCTGGTGACCTCCTCCTTGCCCTCTTCTTCCTGTAAGTCGAATTTACCATAGAGGAATACAAATGAAAGGTTGAAATCATTATTGAATTTTACGGAAAGTGCAGGGCCGTATAGAAATGCGGGATCAATATCCGGATCACTGGAGGAGTTTTCATTATCCATATCCCACCATGAATACCATGTTGTCGCGCCAACTGAAATATCAGCAGCATTAGCCTTAACGTGGAGAAACGATATGGAAATAAGTGTGAGAAATGCTATTGTTAATGTTTTCTTTTTCATTTTGTTACCTTTTTCCCGGTAATATTTTAAAAATTATAAAGATAAAAAGTTTAATATCCATCTGTGTCTAAAGTTTTTTTAATAAAATTCTGTCATCAGGTTTTAATGCGGTATTATCTTCGATAAATCGGCATAGTATAATATCTCCTGAAATATTCCTGTACCGGCATAAACAATTTATATATTGAAACTGTATATGGCAGACAGGGTAACTCCATAGAATTTGTTCTTACTGTCTATTTCATCAGCATTAGAGCTGTCATAATCTATTTTTACATACTGGTATCTCCCCCCTAAACTTAATGTTGTGGCCGCTTCCTGTATATAATATGCAAGGGATAAGCTTGCGTTAAAACCGTACTCTTTAAGTTTGGAATCGAAGTCGTCTCCTGCTTTTTCATTTCCCTTCAGGTATAATCCTGAAAAATTACCAAGGAGAAAAAAATTGCCGCCCACAGGAATAACTGAGCTGATCCCCGCGCCTGGGCCTATTGCCTCATGCTTGCCATTCCCGGACCATGTGTACCGGATGTATTTGGCTCCTGCGAATAATTTAAACCAGGAGGAAATTCTGTAATTAAGTGCAAGATCCCCGTCATATCTGTTTATTGAATCATTATCTTTATTGCCATCTGACTCTTTAAAGGTCATGTCAAAATTACCGTAAAGAAACACGAAGGATAAACTGAGATCCCGCGTGAATGCTGCAGAGATCACCGGTCCGTAAAGAAAACCGGGGTCATATTCAATTTTATCTTCACTGTCCCATTCTGTCTCCCATGCCATGTACCATGTTGTTGCGCCAACACTGATATCTGCTGCATGAGCTTTACCTGTTATAAAAAGAAGTGAAGTTATTAGAAATATTGCGGTGAGTAGATATTTGTTTAACATCTGCGGCCTCTTCATCCTATATATTCATGAAGAAGATCTAAAATATTAAATTTAAAATGTCAATTAGTAAAATCAAAGTGTAAAATCCTGCGATTTTCCGGGCTGTATCAGAAAAGTTGTTATAAACAGAGATAATGTTATGTTTCCGGCATCAGGGCTATAGAGCTGATGCCGGATTAGATTTCGCAGAATTTATATTACTTCCCCAGGGCAGCGCCGCATCCTTTACATGTTGTTGAACCTGCGGGATTAAGTGTTCCGCAATAACCGCACTTAATAGGCTGGGCTTCAACTTTCTTTGTCTCTTCAGCTGCTTTTTTTACCTCTTCAGCTTTTTGGGCAACTTTTTTCTGTTCTGATTCACGGGCCTTCACTGTTGAAATAATTCTTTCAATATTGGATTCAGCAAGTTTCAGGTCAGAGACAACAAGACTTGTAAGTGCATCAGCGTCGCCTTTGCTGTTTACAGGTGCTTTAATCTTTATTTCAGCATCAAAAATAGCCCTTTCACCATTTGAGATAGCCTGGTTAGCGCCCATTAGTTCATTATACTCAAGCTTCATTCCTCTCAGGTCTGTGCTTTTTGTTCTGATTGTCTGTCTCAGCGATTTTATTTCATCAAGGCTTCTTATGAAAGGGGCCCTGAGCTGTGCATTGGCGTCAGCCATTTTCTGAACCTTTGCTTTTTCGTCAGAGATAGATTTAGATTCGTTCATCACTGCTTCAGCGACTTTAACCTGCTCTTTAATTACACCGTCAAAATTAGGGTACTCATATGCGAGCTGATTCGCAATTTTGAGGTTAACCTCCCAGGCTTTCTGTTCCGATTCAACGGTTTTTTTGCAGGATACTGCAAGCAGCAGAAAGGCAATCATCATTACTGCAAACTTTTTCATTATTATACCTCGGTTTTTTATATTAAATAATGGGAATATCTTTTATATAAAGTAATAAAAGATAAACATAATTTCAAAGGGGGGCCGTACTTTTTTTTACCGTATAACAAATATCTTCGGAGGAATTTTTGATAATTTTCAACGCTCCGGTTGAGAATAACCGCTTCAGTATTATTTCTTGACAAAATCTTTAATGAACAGATTCTAATAATCATATATATAATACCTGCCGGAATGATATTAATGTAAAACCGGCAAAAACAAACATTAAGAATAGGGAGACTCATTATGAAACTCAGGTTTTTTCTGACCGCGATTATACTCGCGTCTGTAACACCTCTGTTTGCCGGTGGTATTTTCTACAACAGCAACCAGAGCGCAGAATATTTCCGCACATACGAAAGAAACGCCGCAACAGACAATGCGGACGCCGTGTATTATAATATGTCAGGCACCACAAAGATGAAAGACGGCCTGTACGTTAACGGCAGCAACCAGTTCCTTTTCCAGGAAGCAACTGTAAAAACAGAGAACAATCCGGTGCTTGGTGATAAAACCTATAAATCCGACAATCCTGTTTGGCTCTGCCCGAACCTTTACGTCCTTTATAAACTGGATAACTGGTCAGCATTCACAGGGATTGAAACAATAGGTGCAACAGCCATAAGGGAGTGGAAGGACGGCTTACCTTCGCTGGATCTGCTCAGTTTAAATTACTCCGGTCCTGGAAAATCGTATCTTAAAGGTGAGTCATATTATGCTGCATGGCGGGTTGGAGGGGCTTATGCAATTAATAACATGGTTTCTATTGGTGCAGCCGGTCGTGTAGTTTATTCTCAGCAGCAGGTCGAAGGTTACATCGTAACAGGTCCGGGAAATAACGAATTTGACTACACTGATGAAGCTCTCGGATATTCCGGTGAAATAAACATGGATATATTTCCAGTCGATGGGATGACTTTAAGTTTTACTTATGAAATGGCCACACCTCTTGAATTTAAAAGAAAAGTGAATAGCGGCAAAAACGGAGGAGGTATGATTACTGATGGGGAGAAGAAAAGGCTTGATCTCCCGCAGGCACTCCGTTTCGGAATATCTTATAACTTCACCGGAAAACTTCGTGTTGAGTTCGGCGCTGACGCTTATCTTGAAAAATATGCAAATTTTGAAAGGCTTGATGATCCCGTTTCAGGCATTGATTCAGATAAATCTTATGGAAATACTTACGAAGAGGGGCTGATGTTTGAGTACACTCTCAACAGGTACTTTCTCGCCAGTATAGGTTTTAACCTGACACAGATCGGTCAGAAAAAATCCGGCACACTGGACACCAGCATCCCGGGTGCGCATGCTGATTACCGCTCTGTGGGCTTCGGGTGCCAGGTGACACCTGTTGAAGATCTGAAGATCAATCTCGGCATAGGAGTTACCGGTTTCCAGGATACTTATAAATATGCTGATAAAAATGACAGGGCAATATCATCTCTCACAACAAAAGAATACAATAAGGAATATTTAGTTGTGGCAATCGGCGCTGAATACAGGTTTATGTAGTTTTATTGTAGAGGCGTGATTCTTACGCCTCTACGCACCTGTGATATATTTCTCTCTGATTATCCGTTGCGCAGGTTTCTCGAAGAGGTAGTGAGATGCTGCTGCAAGTGATGTTGTTGCTGCCGCGTAAATCAGCAATGACGAGCCTCTCGTGTAATCAAGCTGAACTCCTGCTATCGGCAGAAATGTAAACATAAGAAGCTGTACCGGGAAGTGCAGCAGGTATATTGAATACGAGAGATCTCCTAAGAATGTAAAAGGGCGGA
>DAISJZ010000161.1:0-5631 GCA_036821145.1 Spirochaetota bacterium | reverse complement strand
AAAGAAAGATCCCTCAGGCCTGCGCGCAGGCGGGGGATCGTTGAATTAAGGTTAGTACAAGACCGCTATTACAGCGCGGGGAATTCCCTCTTCCGATAAAATGATTGCTAATAAAACTCAATGAATTAAGAATTATTTATCCTTTAAAAAGCGTGGTGTGCTTATGAAAAGATTGAGACAGGGCGAGGGTTTTATCGGTATCTGCCATTATAAAGGGGATAAGCTCGCTGTACGCCCCATGTTTGAACACGAAACAGGTCCTTCAGTGATTATAACAACTCCCGGGATAGAGGAGGGGGACATTGTCCGTGCATGGGGGGACAATGGCGACATTTTTGTATCTCTTTTTCATAAAAAGGGGACAGTACTTCATAAATATATGCTTCAACTGGATGCTCTGCATGTGAACCCTTTCTTCCCTGCTGACGTTCTTGATGAGGTGAAGGCGATTCTTGATGAACCGGGGATTGATGATCCATCTCTCAAGGATTTTACTCATCTCCCCTTTGTAACCATAGATAATGAAGGCTCTAAAGATCTGGATCAGGCTGTTTATGTACGGTCAAAAGGGATCGGGTTTCTCATATATTATGCGATAGCTGATGCTTCATACTATATCAGGCCGGGAACTGCTCTTTTCCGGGAGGCTCTTAAAAGGGGAGCAAGCTACTACTTCCCGGATTACTCTGTGCCCATGCTCCCGCGTGAACTGTCAGAGGGGATTATCTCCCTTAATCCGCAGCAGGAGAGAAGGGCGCTTGTTTTCATCATGGAGCTGGATGTGACAGGGAACATTCTTCATACAGATATTGTCCGCGGAAAAATCATCAGCAGGGAGAAACTTTCCTATAACGGAGTGCAGGAGTATTATGATGACCCTTCATCCTCTCCCCTGGCAGGAAGAGGTTACGATGAGTCGCTGCTGAATCTCCGGGTTGCAGGGCGTTTTCTTGCCGCACTTGGCGACAGGAGGGGTGTCATAAGCTACGAAAGATTTGAGCAGGTTGTCCGCATTGCAGAAGATGAGGTGAACCTTGAGTTTCAGGATCTCCGCCGCAATGACGCAAGCCGCTGGAATGAGCAGATCTCTCTCCTCTGCAACATGGAGGGTGCAAAGATACTTTCACCGGAGGGGGGTGCCGGTGATCTGCATGTGCAGCCTGTTTTCAGGATACATGAGGCTCCGGACGAGGCAAGCCTCGCACGTCTGGAAAATGTAATATCATCTTTCATAGAGATACATTCACTTGATAAAGAGAAGTGGGGATGGCGGAGAGGGGAGAGCCTTGCGCTCTACCTGAAGAAACTCCCGCTCACCGGGCCTGATAAGCGGATCACCGAAGCTATTGAAAGACAGATACTAATCTCAAACCAGAAGTCTTTTTTTTCAGGAAACCCCGGTATTCACTACGCACTTGGAGTTAAGCTTTACGGAAGATTCTCCTCCCCCATGCGCGAAATCGTAGGTATTTACAGCCATAAGGAGCTTGCTGAAAAACTCGGCCTGCAGGAGCCTCACCCTGACGAAGCTGACATCGAACTCCGCGAAAAGGTGATCCTCGCGTCCAACAGGTGCAAGGATATACAGAAAGATATTGACCGTATGGTGAACGATCTTGTGCTTGATTCACTATTCAGGCCGGAGCTTGAACTTGCTGTCGAAGCAAGGCCATGTCACAGCGGCACAATTATGGGGATGAAGGATACTAAAATGTATGTGATGCTGGATTCGCCGAGGATTGAAATTAAAGTCTACACCGAAGATATAGAAAAACACTCCGGCAGAAAGTTCAGCTGCAGGTTCCATGTAATGGAGGAAACAGGCGCTGCTGATAAACCTCTCAAATTCAGGGCAGGGGATGAAATAAAAATTAAAGTAACCGGCTGCGATGAAAAAGGGAAGTGGAGATTTACTGTACCGGGGATCGCTTAAATATTTTCTTCGTTAAGCAGGAGGTCAACAAGGGTTGCTCCCCAGTTTGCAGAATCATCTCTGAAGGAGATAACTTTAGGATGGCCTTTTAGAATTTTATACACATCCCTTTTTTTTACAGATTTACCTTTGCCGTGTATGATTCTAACCGTGGGGTATTTATTCAGCACAGCGTTATCAAGGAAACGGTTCACGATTATTTCCGTATCAGCAGGGTGAAAGTGATGCAGGTCTATTGTGTCTGTGAATGGGATCTCAACAGTATCATCGTCAATATGCGCAGCGGGTATTTTTTTCAGCCTGAATTCCCGTGATTTCTTTGACCAGCCGCTTTCACTGTTTCTTTCAAGCTTTGAATATATGCATCCGCAGTAGTTCTGCCTGTAGAAATTATTCTTTTTTGACATCTCAACGGATTTCTTCACACCGTCATTTTTCTTGAAATCAGCTGCATAGAAACGGATGCCGTATTTTCTGGATAACCTGATACCTATTTCATTAATTTTATTAACATTCTTATGAGGGCTGATTGAAAGAGCGGTTGCTACCACATCAAAGCCGAGCTCTTTTGCTTTCATGAAGGTTTTTTCGAGTCTCACCTCATAGCAGATCCAGCAGCGCTCAGATCTCTCTCCGCAGTATTTATAGTCCCTTACGGCATGTACCCATGATTTAACGTCAGGTTCTTCAATTATAAGCGGGAATCCCCTATGCCTGCTGTATGATGTCAGCTCATTGAGCCTTACCACGTATTCATCAGCAGGCATTATATTAGGATTATAGAAGTAAGCAGTTACATCAAATTCCGCACTCAAAACTTCATAAACATAAGACATGCAAGGGGCGCAGCATGTATGAAGCAAAAGTTTCTGCACAACTTTTTATTTCAGGTATTTATCCAGAAAATTTGACAGTTGTTCAGCCTTTTTAGGTTCTGCTTTACCATCCAGCCAGAGCAGAAATTTAGGTTTAACTTCATTTCTGGTTTCAGGACAATATTCATGATGAAGTACATACTTCGTTATATCATATTTAACTATATCGAAAATCTTTTCAGCCATACTCAGGTTTTCAGGTGACGCACCCATAAACTGGCAGATTTTCACAATAATTTCATGTCTGTCGATTTCTCTCAATTCATCGTTGCAGCATTTTGAGTAAAGCTCGTTGCAGAGGTTCATCTCATCTGTCAACTCAGGCATAAATGCCTTTTCTTTCTCTTTTCCCATCGGGAATCCTCCTAATAAAATCACTAAAAGAGCATTAATTCCTACGCCCCTGTAATACTTTGTCTGACTTAACAATATAAAAAAATTATTAATATGTCAATTTTTTGGGCAAAAAAACGGTGGAAATTTATAAATTATGTCACTTTTTTTTAAAAAAAGTGACATAATTACCATTAATTCTCCGCTTAACCTGAAATTAGACAATTTTCATTACAATTACAGTAATATCTGAATCAGGGAGAGCTATACCCATAAATTTTTCGTAAGCGGCCTTAAGGTTTTTTACAATTTCTGATGGAGTTCTGGACTTCTGCTCACGGATCGTATTTCTAAGGCGGAGAAGTCCGAAACTCTCCCCCTCACTGTTTTTTGAGTTTATCAGTGACTTTGAGTAGATTGCGCAGATGTCCCCTGCTTTGAGCTCAGAAGTTCCCTGACCGTATTCTGAAAGCGGATCATATCCCAGAGGTGAACCCTCTGTATCAAGTGAATCGAAGTCGTTTTTGTCAATCCTGAATACTTCCATCGGAGGGAAACCTGCATTGGCGTAATATACACGGCGTGAATTTGAATCAAAAAAAGCATAAAATGCCGTTACAAGCTCACCTCCACCCTTTGTATATTCATTAATTACAAGATTGATCCTCTTAATTATAATATAAGGGGAGGCAGCTTCATTTATGCATGAATGAAAAACTGACCTTAGAATCACAGCATAAAGGGCATTATTAACCCCGATCCCTGAAACATCTGTACAGAGGAGCCCCAGTGTATTTTCTGTCGGCTGAATATAATCAAAATAATCAAAACCTCTCTGGTAGCGCGGCGCAATAAGCGAACTGAATTTAATATTTTTTATATTGGGGAGCACCCTTGCTGCGGCGCTGCTGAGTATGTCAGCTGACAGTTCAAGGCTCCTTGTGATAAACTGATCTTTTTTAGCCTTATCGAATGCAAGAACAGTAATAATAAAGTCATTAAATCTGATTCTGAACTCCTCAAGGTGCTCAATCTCGTCAGGAGTAAGGTTCTTGCCGTTATCCCTTTTCCCCAGGCAGAGCATCCCGAAAATCCTGTTTTCATAATATACGGGGAGAATTGAGCCAATTCCGTATCGGTCGAAAAATTCTGAAACACCGGTTCTTATGGGGCCGAAATATTCCTCGTCAATATAGATCCTGTTTTCAGGGAGTATCCCCTGGTTACGGGCAAACCATTTTATTAGCGGGAAATGTCTTTCAATATCTTCATCAGGATGGAATTCATCCCTTGAATCATAAATTTTTTTAAAGATACGTTCAGTGTCATTATACATAAAAAACAGGCCTCTGTTTAGAGACAGGCCTTTGCATAAATCTCTAACGCTTAAATCTATCAGTTCATCCAGAGTTTTAAGTGTTGAAGCTTTGCGTATATACCGGTTTGTAAGGTCGTCTATATCAAAGATGTTTCTTCTGTAGGTTCTTTCAATCCTGGGCTGCAGAATAAATGATATAATCATGAAAAAAGCAACTGCTGATATAATCTTTACCTCTGATGGTATATTGAGTGATGCCAGCCTGACATCAAAGAGATAAATGAGAACCAGGATGGGGCTAAAAAAAACAGCGGTAAGCAGCAGGTAAACAGCTGCTTTGAGCAGGGCTGTTCTGATATCCATAAGGTTATACGCCAGTACCGAATATAGAAGCGTTCCAGTGGCAGCAAGTGAAGTCAGGGTCGGCGCCAGTACATAGAGAGTATAGTTATTATAGAGCAGAGGCATGAAAATTGAACCGATGTATGTGAATGTGATAAATATTGATGTCGCAAAAACCACGTATCTGATCTGAAGCCTGAATGTTTCATTTTTTACTTTTATATATTTATAGAAGAATATCCCCATAAAGACCAGGAAGTAGAGGAATGAAGCCGCTGCATAAACAGGATAGAGAAACCCAATGGTTCTGTCCGGCCTCATATTGACAAATTTTACGCTGGATATTGAATAGTCTGTAAAGAATACCAGCAGTGAAATTATAATAGCGGGTGCCATGCAGGCCAGCGGGATATAAAATGGCACTTTTTTTTCTCTCTCCGGATAAGTAAGGGAGAGATTCAGTAATGTCCCGGAAAAAATAATTGTAGCAACCTGGCTTAACCTGTTGAACTGCAGGGCGTATTGTGAATCATGGGCATAATAAGTTAGAAAAATGAATCCCATAATACCGGCACCTGCAAGGTTGTATTGTGCATAGTATACCGGGGATTGCCCCCCCCTGTTTTTGTATAAAACAAAACCGGCAGTAAATATCAGTATAAATGTACAGGCAAAAGCAACCAGCAGGTTAATATAATAAAGCATAGTGCAGTCCCTTGTTAAGATTATAATCAGTTGATTATATCATTATAAGAACTACATGGTGAGTTATTACAAGTAAAAATTATTGACTGAAAGTAAATCAGCAATAACATTTTTATTATAAAAAA
>DAISJZ010000160.1:4236-5657 GCA_036821145.1 Spirochaetota bacterium | reverse complement strand
ACCAATGATCTGCTTAAGTTCTCTGAAGAGAAATTCTCAAAGGCATTCAGGGGGAGCCCCACTGTTATATCAATTTCCACTGTCTCTGACGGGAGATATATTGATGTAAGCGACAGCTTTTATGAGGCAACTGGGTACACAAGGGAGGAGGTTATTGGGCACACCGCATTCGAGCTTAATATATGGGCTGACCTCTCCGACAGGGAGAGGATTCTTAAGGAGATGAAGGAAAGAGGGAGTGTCCGTGATCTTGAGATGCGGTTCCGCGGTAAGGACGGAGAGATACGCATCAAGCTTTTTTCCGCTGATATTATTGTTATTCAGGGGGAACCCTGCCTCCTTGCTGTTAATGCTGATATAACTGAAAGAAAGAGATCAGAGGAGACCATCCGTAAACAGAAAGATGCCCTTGAACGGGTTAACAGCGCCCTGACCGAAACACTCAGCGAAATGAATAAGGGCAGGGTCCGCCTTGAAGAAACGCAAAGCGAGCTTATTGCTTCCAATGAAAGACTGAAAATATCTGAAGAGAAGTTTTCCAAAACAGTTCATCTTGGCCCTGTTATAATAACGCTGAGCAGGGTTGATGACGGCAGATATGTTGAAGTAAGCGATTACTTTCTGAAACTTACAGGGTACACTCGGGAGGAGGTGCTGGGCCATACCTCTATTGAGCTGAATATATGGGGCGACATCGCAGACCGCGAGCAGGTAATGACAATGCTTAAAAATGACGGGGTGGTAAAGGAGCTTGATATACTTTTCCGTTCACGGCATGGAGATATATTTACCATGCGTTATTCGGCAGAAATCGTTACAATAGCAGGTGAGCCCCACCTTATCAGCGTGGCTGTTGATATAACAGAGAGGATAAGGGCTGAAAAAGAGAAGGAGTCTATGGAACAGCAGCTTGCACAGTCTCAGAAGATGGAGACTGTGGGGAGACTGGCCGGGGGTATTGCCCATGATTTCAATAACCTTCTCACTGCAATTATGGGTAATGTTGAAATATGCCTGATGAGGGGGGGAGCTGAGAACCCCTGTTACCATAATCTTGAGACAATAAAAAAAGCCTCTGAAAGCGCAGCTGACCTCACAAAGAGGATACTGACATTCTCCCGTAAACAGATTATTGAACCGAAAGCTATGAACCTCAACTCGATGCTTGAACAGATGCAGAGACTCCTTGAACGCCTCATAGGTGAAGATATAAAGCTTGAAACCATCCCTGCTGCAGAAAAGGGTGAAATACTTGCAGATACCGGTCAGATTGAACAGATACTTGTGAACCTCTCTGTTAATGCGCGGGATGCCATGCCGCAGGGGGGAAAGCTTACCCTTGAAACAGCAAATGTAACACTTGATGAACACTACTGCAGAAACCACGCTTATGCTGTTCCCGGTGAATACGTGATGCTTTC
>DAISJZ010000160.1:2994-4136 GCA_036821145.1 Spirochaetota bacterium | reverse complement strand
AAGATCAGGGAGATACTTGATTCTGATTGAAAATTTCCTTGCACTAAAATAACCGCATGCAAGAGTTGCCTTTATGAATTTAATCGATAATAAACAGATTCAGAGAATAGCTGACAACATATATCTGATAGAGGCCCCGGAGAGGGGGCAGTTCCCCTATTGCCACGGTTTTCTCTTTACCGGCGATAAAAATATACTGCTCGATGCAGGCACTGATGAAGATCTGATGCATCGCATTGACAGGGAGATCGGCATTGATCAGCTTATCATCTCCCATACCCATCCTGACCACATCAGGAGATGGCAGGTGCTTACTCACCGCGAGCTGATACTCCCTGCTGAGACACCGGACTCTGTTTTTAACATTGAAACTCTTGGTGAGCGTTATGTGGGCCCCGGGGAGAGAGGGGCGCGCTGGGTTGAGGTAATAGGGAAATGGCTCGGCATTGTCGCATTCAGGAAACCTGACGGGCGTTTCAGCAGCGGGGATATTATCGAAAACGGGACATCGCGCATCGAGGCGATTCATGCTCCCGGTCATCTTGATGATCACTACTGTTTTTTTGAGCATAACACAGGCACACTCTTTTCAACAGATATAGACTTCACAGGGTTCGGCCCCTGGTACGGGAACCCCGAGGGTAAAATTAAACCATTCATCGAAAGCGTGAGAAGAGTAATGGCTCTCCCATATAAACGTGTATGCTCTTCTCACAAGCCAGTGCACGAGGGTAACGCGACAGGGCGCTTTGAGGCGTTTCTCTCAGCTTTTCACCGCCAGAGGAATGAAGTTCTGGCATCGCTTAACTCAGGGAAAACACTCGCGGAACTTGTTGAAGTATCACCTTTCTATAAAAACAGGTTTTTCGATTTAAAAATTCAGGCCTACTTCGAAGAGCATATGATTGCTGAAAACCTTGCCATTCTTATTGAAGAGGGTTTAGTCCGTGAGGACGGGGGAGTTTATTATCCTGCGTGACATTTAACGCGCTCTCTGTAACTTATCGGACCCCGCACCCCCGGAGGGGGCAAGGCATCTGATTCAGAAAGCACATTTTAGTTTATTCACTGCGTTTATGTAACTCATAAAAAATGCTGGATTAATCCCTGTGCATGTTTTAATATTCAGCAGTATATGAATA
>DAISJZ010000160.1:0-2894 GCA_036821145.1 Spirochaetota bacterium | reverse complement strand
CTCAACAGGCTGCTTTAAAAGATCCGTTATCCCCCCTGACGGCATTGTCAGGCAGGGGATGCTGGAGGATGGCGGTGTTATTGAGCTTTCAGGGCCCTGGGAGTTTTACAGGGAGAAGTTGTATCCCGGTGAAGATTTTAATTCTGCTGAAGTTCTGAAACAGAGGGAATACTCAGATTACAGAAAATATTTCAGCAGGTCTCTATTCGACAGCATCATAAAACAGGGTTACTGCTTTTCTACATACAGGCTCAAAGTAGATATCCCTCATAAACCGGGTGAAATCATAATGATGCGCATCCCCGCTTTTGACATGGCTGTCAATTTATACTGCAATGGCAGAATGATCTTCAGCAATGGAACAGCGGGAACAGCAATTGAATCAGCTGAGATTATAAAGAATTATCCCGTGGTAACAGAGGCTCCTGTGAATAACGGGTCACTTGAAATTGTTATTCACGCGTCAGGTTGCCGGTTCGTCCGTAAAGGTATTAATGAGCCGCTGCTAATAGGTTATGCAGCGGGAATATCCAGGTACGTTGAATTAATGACAGCAATTGAGATGATACTCACTGGCTGGCTTCTGATAATGTGCATATACAACATGGTTCTCTTTATTGTTTTACGAAGAGGAAAGCTTTATCTTTTTTTCGCCCTTGTATGCCTTGCCGCTTTTTTTCATTCAACGGCAGGGGGTTCGTCACTTCTGGGGAGGCTTGGAGTAACCCGGGATAAAATTGAAATGATCAGCTATATGTCATGGCTGGCAGCTGTTTATTTTTATTACAGATTTTTTACCATGATGTTCCGGGAGTACAGCAGCAGAGTAGTATTATTTCTATATTCAGCGGCTGCTGTTATATGCTGCATTTTAATTATTATCAGGCCCTCGGGGAATTACGATTTTCTGTATTATATTATAACAGTACTTTACCTTTTTTCAATAGCGTATTTTCTCGGAATTTCAATTCACGCCTTTTATAATAAAAAGAAAAATTCCGGGCTGCTGGTTGTTTCGTTTCTTCTTCTTGTACCGTTATTATTTTCAGGTAAAATTTTCAGGTTATCAATGACCAGGTTTAATATAGTGGGCCCCGCTGAGATTGTTTTATTCTGTATAATCCAGTCTATAATTATAGGGCGGAATATCAATGTTCAGTATAAGAGAAACCGTGAACTAACAGAGGCCCTCAGTCAAAGCAACGCTGAACTCACAGTGCTTAATAAACACCTTGAACTTATGGTGGCTGAAAAAACAGACGAGCTTAAACGCCAGAACATGGAGATATCGCAGCAGAACCGGAAAATTACGGATATGAACCTTAACCTCGAAGAGAGGGTGAAATCATCAATAAAGGATATGCAGCAGAAGGATGACATGCTTACAATCAGCGCGAGGCAGGCTGCCATGGGTGAGATGTTAGGCTTCATCGGGCATCAGTGGAAACAGAATATTTATGCAATATCCCTCTACACTGAAGCGCTTAAGAATCTTTTAAACAGTAATGATGAATTTAATAAAGATGCTGCGGGGGAATATCTTGATAAGATAGATTCATTTGTAATAGCGATGTTCAACACCTTTAATAATTTTAATAACTTTATAAAGCCGGCTGGCGAAGCTGAACTATTTTCCATTAAAAGGGCTGTGGAGGATACCATTTCCCTGATGCACGATTTTATTACAATAAACAGCGTCACTATTGAAAGGGACTATATCGGAGATCCGGTGCTGGAGGGGCTCTCCAATGAACTTGAACAGGTGGTGGTGAATATAATCAAGAATTCAATAGACGAGTTTAATGAAAGGGGTGTTGCTGAAAGGAGACTCTCCATCACAGTTGACCGGAAAAGCGGCATAAACTTTGTGCGGATTAAAGATAATGCCGGCGGTATAAAGCTGGAAACCCCTTCCGGAGTTTTTGACAAGTTCCGCACATCCAAGAAAACAGGCACAGGGCTGGGGCTCTATATCTCAAAGATTATAATTGAACAGAGGTTCAACGGTAGAATTGAAGCCCGCAATACGGGAGACGGCGCGGAGTTTATAATAGAGATACCTGTTTATGCCGGGGAGACAGCCGGTTCAGCTGAAGATGTTGTTCTTTAAAGCATAGAGCATCAGTTCATTAACTGATGAAACATTGAGTTTCTGCATCAGGTGAGACTTGTGTGTTTTAAGTGTTGATTCAGAGATATTAAGTATGCTGCATATCTCTCTCCCCCTTTTACCTTCAGAAACAAGTTTGAGCACTTCATATTCCTTTTCTGTCAGCGAATCTGCTGCAAGTATGGACGAATCATTCTTCCTGCCGGTATAGGCGCTGTTTGTGAGTTTTGCCATGACCTTCGGGGTTATATATTTTGATCCCGCGGCAACAGTATCAAGAGCCTGTACAAGCTCACGTGAGGAATTCTCCTTCAAAAGGTATCCGTCAACCTTAAGCTCCATTGCTTCACGGATATATTTATCCTCGGAATAGGATGTCAGGATTATAATCTTTACCGGACTTTTTTTCTCCCTGAGCTTGCGTGTGATTTCAAATCCGTTCAGCACAGGTATGGAGAGGTCCAGTACCGCTATGTCAGGTGAGAGTTCCATGATGCTGTTGAAAGCAGTGAGGCCGTCAGTTGCTGTCCCTATTACGGTGAATTTTTCCATTGATTCAACAGCGATTTTAAGCCCCGGGAGGATCATCTCGTGGTCGTCAACAAGGAATACTCTGGTTTTTGATTTAAGCATAATGGGTATAGGTATATATTTTTTTTATTTATGTCAATATGCTTTTCCCGCTCTTACAGGCAGGTCTGCCCATAAAAGCGGGAAAAGAACCATTATAAGATGTATAAATTCATGTTTTTATGAGTTAATATTTATCATGCATTGAGAAAAA
>DAISJZ010000159.1:0-5690 GCA_036821145.1 Spirochaetota bacterium | reverse complement strand
TTTTCATATTTGTTGAAAATCTCATCCGTATATAGGAACTTAATATTTTCCGATCTTGCCTGTGAATAGATAAGACGGTCAAAAGGATCTCTGTGAATATAAGGCAGGGCTGTCATGGTTAAAATATGATTCTGTTTTAATGGCAAAATTTTAAAATAATCATTATCACTTAATTCATCAAATATTTCATTTAAGGGTTTTGGAAAATCTAATCTGCCTAAAGAATACTTGATTGCGATTTCCCAGAATGAGACAATGCTGATAAAGATATCATTATCATCATCTGTAATTGCATTTCTAATTTCTACAGGTAGTTTTTCATTACTTTCCAGGTACCATATAATAATATTCGTATCTATCAGATAATTCATTACATATATTCCTTGAAGTCCTCTATGGGCTCATTGAAATCAGCGGACATATTGATTTTACCTTCATACTTTCCGAATAACTCTTTGCGGCTTTTTACTTTTATTGTTTTTTCATCCGCAGGTAATATTATTACTTCAAACTCCCTGACATGTGCAAATCCATCGGGCAGATTAATAATAAGTTTTTTATCTACTGGTTTGATTATTTCTCTTAAAGCATTCATACAACCTCCTGATTGGATTTTAAAGTCTAATACTTATTGCGGTAAAAAGCAAGCATTTCTATTGTTTTTTACTTTTCATACACCTTAAGGCTCGCTTTCAGCATGTTGATCATATCCTTTCTTACATGAGCAGGGGAGACTATTTCAACATCACTGCCGTATAATACAAACTGTTTGCAGAGATAGATATAATCTGTAATGTGAAATGTTGATTCAAACCAGTCACCGCTTTCTACTGAAATAATCTCCGGGGCCAGGGGGCTTATTATGCTTTCGATGATATTGGCAGCCCTTTTTTTATAACGGACTCTCATTTCAACAGGTTTTGAATCAGAGATAAAGGCGCTGAGAGCATCTTTAAATACTTCCTGTACCGGAGGTATATCCCAGGGGATACTTTGATCTTTATCCAGAACGATCAGGTTTTTGATCCTTTCAGCGAGGAGCGGGAGTCGTTTTTTCTGTTTCGGGTCCCAGGCAACAAGATAAAGATTATTGTTTCTGAATACAAAATAGTAGGGGCAGAGCTGCCAGTAGCGTATTTTATATCCTGTATTTGTAGTGTAATTAATCTGGATCATCCTTTTTTCAACAGTTGCCAGGTATATCCTTCCAAGTGTCCAGAGAGCTGTTTTTGGCATTGCTTTTATAAATCTTTCAAGAATTGCATCACGGGATGTATCTTTAATTACGAAGTCGGCATAAACCCGGGCTATTTCAAGCTGTGTCTTTTTATCAAGATCCTGGGCAAAGGTAGTGAACCATCCACCCTGGGTTTTATCAAGTGATATATCGAGTTCCTTTACTATATGCTCCCTTATATATGTCCTGATGAGGCTGTCATCAAAAGGCTTTTCATTACCCTCTTCAAGTTGTATTATTTCAGCAAGTTTTCGTGCATTCCACTTTTCATCATTTGCCGGTATATGCTGCAGCAGAGCAACAATATGCAGATATCTTTTAAGGACATTTATTTTACCTTCAGGGTTTGGAAAAGAATTTTTCATTCTTTCAGCCTCTAAGTGTTTTATTAATAGTTATCAAGATAGAAAATGGTTTTTCAAATTTATTATCATAAACTTCTTAAAACTTATAAGCATATGTCAATAGTTATATTAGTAAACATCCCGGTGTGGACAATCAGAAAAATAGTGAGAGAGGAGCGGATACCTGCGTACTCACCGAATAACAAATCATATCTGTTTGATCCCGAAGAAGTGAGCTCTGCAATCAAAAAGAAGTCCTGGAGTAGAGAAAGGATACACAAAGTATCAGTTCTATTTCCGATTTAAGAGAGTGCAATACCGGAAGGTTATAACATGCAGAAGAACTGCGGCAAATACACTCTTCGGAGATTGAAGGATATTCCTGAGGGCCGGCACAACAAAAAACCGGAAGAGCCGGATAGTTGCTGTCCCGGATTTCCTCGGTATTTCTTCAGTTACTGTAACAGAGAAGTTTTATGCTCAGGCAGGAGGGAAGAACGCCAGGGAGAAGGCGGATCGTATGGCAGTGGTTGTGTCATTTCAAAGAGTCATGAATCAGTAAAGTTGTCCAAAATCTGTCCAAAATGATGGTTTGCGATTTTAGGTTGTTATGCCTGAATAAAAAAGCCCTGATAATCTCAGGGCTTATTAGCCAACGACCTGAATCGAACAGGCGACCTGCTCATTACGAGTGAGCTGCTCTACCGGCTGAGCTACGTTGGCGGGATTTCTCTTCTCTATTACCGGGGTGTAACCCTGTCAAGAAAAATGTAGTAACAGGTATAAATAACACGGCGTATTATATAATTGTTTCAATAATACCCTTAACAGGCTTCTTGTAGAAAACAAATGCACCCCTGCCGTTATTAACATCTTTCCAGGGGGTGGAATCAAAATCGATCTTCACAACAGAGGATTTGCTCATGTCGATTTTTCTCCCGTGATTTATAAGAGATGAAGCGAGGTCGCTCAGTACAGGGTTGTGCCCCAC
This sequence comes from Spirochaetota bacterium, assembly GCA_036821145.1. Taxonomy (GTDB): domain Bacteria; phylum Spirochaetota; class UBA4802; order UBA4802; family UBA5550; genus UBA5550. The sequence continues at coordinate 3,118 of DAISJZ010000159.1, read as the reverse complement.
AATCATCAGTGAAATAACATGTTCCGGGACATTCTTTATAAGCGGCAGCAGTTCATCACCGTTTTTTGCATCATATATTACATCATCAATTTTTATATTGTTGACCGGGTAGGATATTTTATCAGCGATAGTTTCCGCTGTTGTTTCAGCCCGCGGTGCCCCGCTGCTTATAATCAGGTCTATAACCACACCTTCGGTTTTCAGGTAGTCAGCCATGAGGGATGTTTGCTCTATCCCTTCATCCGTAAGCTCCCTGTTGTAATCTGAATCCTCATCAGGTTTCGCGTCTCCATGCCTGAACAGGTATAGTGTTTTCATACTGAGCCTCCGTTATAATTATAGCAATTAATAATTGAACTATTAATTATTTGTCATTGCAAGGAGCAATAGCGACGTGGCAATCTGTTCAGATTATAAACACTTTATTATAATTAGTTACTATTCGTTTCAAAAACAGATTGCTTCACTCACTAACGTTCGTTCGCAATGACATGGTTAAAATGATTCATCAATTGTTATAAGATAATAAAAAAAATTATTCTTGCAAATGTATTTGCTGTTTTGCCATTACAGCCTTAACCAAGTGCTTTGCAGGCATGCCTGTCTATCATCTTCATAAAAATGATCTGTGCTATAATCGAACCAGTTAAAGCAAAGAACATGTCAGACTGCGCGTCCCATATATACCCCTGGAGGCCCAGGAATTCAATTGAACCGTCTCCGTATAAAACCGCAGTCCACCATTCTATAAGCTCATAAAACGCGCTGATCGCAAGGGCGATTGATGATACTATGAAGAAGAGCCATTTCCCGGGGCGTAGCGGGGAGGTGCGTATAAGCACTTCCCGTATAACCATAGCTGGTATAAATCCCTGTGCCAGGTGCCCGAGTTTGTCATAGTTGTTCCGTGAAAGTTCGAAAGCATCTTTAATCCAGTCAAAGAGCGGGACCCTGGCGTAGGTGTAATGCGCTCCAACAAAAAGAATAATACAATGGATAAGGATAAACCAGTAGGTTATATCAGCCAGCCTGAATTTTTTATATGTGTAAACAAGTACCGCCAGGGCAGCCAGGGCGGGTAATGCTTCCATGAACCATGTTGGAATATCATAAGGATTGATGAGAGACCATATCATCACAGCAGTAAAAATCGTTAACTGAATAATCCGCGTTGTTTTTTCGTTCATAATAACCTCAAAAATTTTAAATAAAGAAGATGTAACAACCGTTTTGAGTCAAGATTTTTTATATACATAAAAGTGTTAATCTTTTTAAATGACCATGTATGAGTACCGGGGGGGCATGCATGGTCATTTATGAACTCATACTGTGGGATGCCGGTATTTTTACAAAAACCGGCATGGCAGAGAACAGATGACCGGTTTTAAAAAAGGCCCGACTCAAATAATTTAAGGAAGAACTAATGCGGAATAACTCTGACCTTTACCGTGAACTTCAGCTTCATCTTGACAAATACCCAATCGGATACCCGGCAACGGCGTCAGGTATTGAATTAGATATACTTAAATATTTTTTCACAGAGGAGGAGGCCAGGATATCTCTCTGCCTCAGTCTGACCTGTTCGTCACCCCGTCGTATTGCGTGGAGGTACAGAAGAAAATACGGTATTTCATACAGCAGGGAGGAGCTTGTGGAGAAACTTGACGCTCTCTTTATGAAGGGGTGTATCAGGAGATCCGACAGGGCTCCGTATAAATACGGCAGCGCCATGCTTGCACTTGGTATGTTCGAGTTCCAGGTTGACGGACTTACAGCTGAGCTGATGGAGATGCTTCACTCATACTATGATGAAGCATTTATGGATGAGTTCTTCCGCGCGTCAATTCCCCAGCTCCGTACATCTCCTCATTTGAAAGCAATTGTGCCTGAGCACCGTATAGATACTTATGACAACATGCGTGAATTTATCCGCAGCACAAAACAGATTATACATGTGGCTAACTGTGTATGCAAGCAGGGTGAGGCGATTCTCGGTAATCCGTGTAAAGTCACTGATGATATTGAAATATGCATACAGTTCGGTGAAGGTGGTTATCTCGACAGGGGGAGGAGCCGTCTTATATCTAAAGAGGAAGCCCTTGCAATACTTGATAAAGCTGAAGACCGCGGGCTTGTTATACAGCCTGCCAATTCACTGCAGCCTTTATGTATATGTCTCTGCTGCGGGTGCTGCTGCGGGGTTCTTACAAGCGCTAAAAAGTTTGATAAACCTGCGGAACTCTTCGCGACAAATTATATAATTCAGATTGATGAGGAGAAGTGTACGGGCTGCGGGCTTTGTGTAAAACGCTGCCCCATGGATGCTCTTACCCGCGAAGGTAAAAAGATCATCATTAATCAGGACCGTTGCATCGGATGCGGTGTATGCGCTGTAAAATGCTCAACAAAAGCGGCACAGCTTTACAGCAGGCAGAAGAAAAGAAAACCGCCAATCAATACCGAACATCTCTATCTCTCCATACTTATGAGAAAATCGGGCAGGTTGAAAATGATTGGTGATTTACTGAAACTTGCTGCCGGGATGAGGCTGTAGCGGTATTTTTTTCTTAAATTTAAAAAAATATCAAACTTGTTGCATATAATATTTTCATGTTTTAATTATCAGGTATTTTAGAAGCCAGAAAACCACCTGTTAAATGCAATATTATTCAGGTCTCCATCGATTTTTTCTTTTTTCTTCAGTTCAACTTCGGGCTTTTATCCCACAGGTCGTATGATTTTCAGAAAAAAAGTTTACTTACTGTGGTGTAATTTGTAAAAAATATACTTTTTTAATAATATGTACAAAAACCGTCCGACTGTTATTCTTTTCAACAAAAGACTTGACACTTGAATCTTTTAAGAAAAGATATGTATATTATATAAATTTGCCGGTTTTCCGGCCTCACGGTTCTAAAAAATAAAATTGCCTTTGCGAAACTTTGTAAACAGGATATCCGGCCCTGAATGTCAGCCATGCTATGGGGTAAGCATTCATCTCAGGAAAGGTTCTGTTTGCTAAATAATAAAAAAAGGGGGCAAATATGCTTAATCCTATAGTTGACACAAGGGATGTAAAATTTGTCTTATTCGAACTTCTCGAAGCTGACAAACTGAC
>DAISJZ010000158.1:0-5722 GCA_036821145.1 Spirochaetota bacterium | reverse complement strand
TCTTCTGTTTCACTCCCCTCGCCTTGAGGAGAGGGGCCGGGGGTGAGGTCTATTTCTTCAGCTTCTCAATTTCCTTTACACTGAGACCTGTAATTTCAGCAATCTTTTCAACAGTCATGTTCTCTTTCAATAAAGCAAGAGCAGTTTTTGTTTTTGTCTGCAATATGCCTTTCTGAATACCTTTCTGCATTCCCTTCTCAATGCCTTCATTGATAAGCTTCTTACTGTATTTCTCCAGTGATGTTCGTAACATTGTCTTAACCTCTTCCAACTCCTTCAATTCAATTACTAGATCTTCCCTGTCATTAAACGTATACCTGAACCAATTTATAAACAGGGCCAACTCAGCCGGTTTCTCTGACCTTAACAGTTCTGTTAAAACATCAAATTCTTTTTTTAGATCCTCCTCTGAACTGTTTTCAACATAAAACAGGGCCGAAACACTGTTTTTAATACCCTCCAGAAATTCCCTGCTGAATTCATTTTCAGCAATTTTATAATAACTGAAAGAGGGTATATATCTTCCCGGAAGAGTATGTTCAATCAGTTTATTAACTTCTGTCGGCGCTGTCCACCTCTTTTCTCCATTATAAAGCATTACCGGAAAAACTGCCGGAAGTGTTCTAAGCCTGTAGCTTTTCACAAGATACTCATAAAGCTCGGTTATATACCGGAGCATCCTTAGAGCCATAAAACGATCAACTGTTGACTGGAATTCAAGCATTATAAATATATACAGATCTTTTCCTTTGAAGCTTGCTTTATAAATCAGGTCCGATTCCCTGTCAGCAAATTCATCAGTAATAAAGCTTTTGTCAATTCTCTGCAAAGTGCTGTAGTCAATCTGGTTTACCCACTCCTCATGCACAAAAGAAGTTAAAAGCTGCCGTACAAGTTCTGGACTTGAGAATAGCTTTTTATACCCCGAATCATGATAATTATGTTTTTTCTTTTTCATCATACTCCCGCAAACTATATTGTTTGCATCTAATACGAAACAGGAGAGATGAATTTAAAAATTTTTCCGGCAGGATTGATTAAATTTACAAGCTGTATAAAAAAGCAGATTAGATGTGTTGACGGAAGATATAAATAACTGCTCCCCTCTCCTCAAGGAGAGGGGCCGGTGGTGAGGTCTACTTAATCACAGCCTTCCCGTTATAACCGTAGTCAAGAAGCTCCTGCAGAACCTCTCCATCCTCTTTTGTTGCTTTTATAATACCGTGAACCGGTACATCGGGGTGGAGATAATTAACCTGGGTAAGTGTAGTAAAGAGAATTTTCACCGAAGCCACAAGCTTTGTTGTTCCGGAAAAATTTCCAGCAGGGACAGAAACAGCTCCGGCCTTTGTATAACTTCCGCCGCCGATGATCAGTTTCTCCCATGCTGATTTCAGCATTACATTATACATCATCATCATGTCACTCTGAAGAGTCTGCACAGTTCCGTCAGGCTGAAGCATCTTTGCCCATACAACGCTGATCTTTGATGCATCATTAGTTCTGACCGCCTGCTCATACCCTTTAATCAGCATCTGCATACCTGAGACTTTCCCGTCTTCATCTTTAGTGATGGATTCAAATACCCATCCGCCCCCTTCTCTTCTTATTATTGTTGTTGTTACAATAGATTTTCTTTCACCATCATCAAGGTTTCCCATTACTACATACTGGCCCGGAGCCCAGCTTTTTACTCTTGTAAACTTCTTGTATGAAACAGATTTCCCTTTACCCTGCCAGTAACCGTCAAGGTGAGGATTCTTTTTCTGCGCGCTGGAGCATCCTGTAATAACAAGCCCCAATACAAGAACTGAACAAACGAATAACTTCTTCATATAAAATCTCCGACATAATATTTTTAAACATTATGTCAAAGTTTTACTATATAAATCAAGCATTAAACGTTAAATCTATTCCTTGACTTTAAACAGTCTCTTCTATAATATTAAAAAATATCTCTCGCGAAGACGCAAAGACGCGAAGAGAATTAAGATTTTTTCTCTGTGAACTCCGTGCCTCCGTGGTGAATTATTACAATTGTTCACCACCCGCTTCGCTTGAGACACGGAGTTCACGGAGTCTGATTATTATAATTTTGAATCTTACACGGAAGGTGCTATTCTGATGATTAAAGATAAAAGTTTCATCAATAACCTGGTTTCAGAAATGAGGGAATGGGTAAAGGAGGGACTAATCTCCTCCGACCATAAAAGCCGTATTGAATCATGGTACACCTCTGCTGACACGGTTAAAACTCCCGCACCTGAACCGGCTCCTCCCCATCCGAAGAAGGAAGTGATAAACATCGCCCGTGTTGTAATCGGGCTTGCGACACTCTGCCTTGCTGCAGGGATAATTATATTCTACGCATCGAACTGGCGTAAAATGCCGCCGGTGATTAAGCTTATCCAGATATTTATTCTTATGTTCTCGATCTATGGCAGCGCTTTCTTCTTTCTTGATCCTAAGCGGAAGCACCCGGCCATTGGTTCAGCTCTCCTTATCCTGGGAATCATATCTTATGGCGCCGGCATTATGCTTGTGGCGCAGATATATCACATCAGTTCGCATCCCACTAACGGAATACTTGCATGGGGTGCAGGCGCGCTCATTGTATCTGCAGCTGCCCGTGATAAATACGGTTATTACCTCTCAGCACTTCTCTTCTTCATCTGGAATTTATGGGAGGTAACAGTATTTCATAGTGCCGGGTATCTCTATATCATCCCGGTGGTTATCATTGCCTTTCTTCTCCTTGAGGTCAATGACCGCCGGGGGCTCACAGGTTCAGCTCTGCTTGCAGGGTGGTATATATTCCAGGTTTCATTATACTGGATATTCAATTATGCTGATGACGGATGGAAAGGGTATCTTTTTATAATGCTTTTTGTCCTTTCAGGATCACTTCTGATTACAGCATCAAAATTTCTAAAAGCTGCTGAGGAGCTAAGGGGAGCAGGGAGCGTTTTCCGTGTCTGCGGATGGGGTTTATGGTTTCTCCCCCTTATTTTATCATCTCACGTTGAGCCTTATTCAGGCTATTCGATGTTTGTCTGGGGAGCATCACTTCTGGCCGCTTCGGTTTTATTGAGAGAATATGAGGGATACTATGTATCCGCTGCCATATTCTTTCTCTGGTCTCTTACCGAAACCGGTTCACGCGATGTTTTCCCCTGGCTGTACATATTCCCTGTTATTGTTACAGGATATCTTTTCTACCGGCGGACCGACAGCAGGGGTATTGTTGTCACATCACTTTCTGTTATATGGTATTTTCTTCTCTTCACGTGGCACTACGCGTCCATGGCATCAGCTGATACAGGTATACCTGATCCGTTTTTCATCATAATGCTTCTCCCTGCCGGAGCTGCCATGATTTCAGGCGGGAGATTTATGCGTTATGATAAAATCACTGCATCAGGAGGTGCCCTCCTTCACGCTGCAGGATGGCCTGCCGCAGTTATTCCGTTATTTGCCCTTTCATGGCCTTTCACGCTTGAGAGAATGTCATCATTGATACTGTTCAGCGATTCAATTATGCTCTCCGCTGAATACCTCGTTCTCACACTCTGCGCAGCAGTTCTTATCTTTATACTGAAACAGAAAGGGGAACATATTCACCTCTCTGCTCTTATCATGATATTCGCCGCAGCGGGTTTTATACTCCCAATGGGTCATACAGCCACACGTATGGTATCTTTACACATCGGGATAGTGGTACTTTCAGGAGCACTGCTCTACTATTCATACAGCATTCCGGATCAGTACAGGCTTGAACGGGGGATTGCAGTAACTTTTATCATGGCAGTAATTATTATAAAGGGTATCGGATTTATCAGCTACTCAGGTATTGATACAAAGTTCAGAATTGCGTACCTGGCGGGTTCAATACTTTTTGTAACAGTATGTTTTCTCCTTAACAGGCTCCTGGAACATCTCCTTGAAAATCCGGTTTACCCGGCAAAGATGATCAACTCAACATGTGCGGTTGTCCTCTGGCTATCCGTATATTTCTCTTCTTTCGAAACACGGAACCAGGCATCAATTTTCACGGCTGACAGAATAGTTATTATTATGATTATACTTTTTGCTTCAATGGCAGCTTTATTATATTACCTGCTCCTTACAAGGATCAAAACAGGGAAGATTATAATTTACCTTTCACTCCTGGTTTTACTTGGTTCAGGGATCACCATGTTTATGGCAGGTCCGTCGGTGCCGTGGCAGCTGTACTCCGTTATATTCAACCTGCTGCTTTTAATTATATCAGCAACCTATATCTACTACAGCACGGTTATTCAGTCAAAAATTCTTCTGAACGCTGCGGTTATCGGATTCGTAATTCATATTATCACACGGTACTTTGATCTCTTCTGGGACATGTTTTCAGGGGCTCTTCTATTTATTATTACAGGCTTTATAGGGCTTTTCGGGGGATATATACTCGAGAAAAAGAGAAAGGATCTTGCCATGCAGATGGAAAAAGAATCCGGAATTTCCGGCAAAGAGGAGGGGGAAAGATGAGCAGCAGAAGAAAGATTATATTTATAACAGCCGTTATACTTCAGGCAGTTATTCTCTTTTCAATGATTGCAAAGCAGGAACTGCTCCTTAAAAACGGGACTAAAGTCATGCTTAAGTGCGTCCCTGTTGATCCCCGGAGTCTGTTCAGCGGTGACTATGTGCGGCTGAATTACGGGATCTCTGAAATCAGAAAAGGTGAAACCGAAGCTGAACATAAAAAATTCGATGAGTTCTCTGAAGGTGATACAATATATGTCGCCCTTGTGAAAAACAACGAGGATCGTTTTTATTCAATAGCCGACTACGCAAAAACTGCAGATGACCTTAAAAAGAAATACCGGGTCATTCTTAAGGGAACCGTAGATGACGCGTACTTTGTCCTCCGGGTAAAGTATGGACTTGAAACTTACTTTGTTCCTCAAAACGAAGGGAGGGAGATAGAGACTAAAATGGCAGAGGTTTCCGCTGAAGTATCAGTAGATGAGGACGGCAGGAGCGCGTTATCAAAGCTCTTTATCGCAGGTAAAGAGGTTAAGTTCTACTGAGTCAGATATTTTAAAATTGTACACCCTCAAATTTTATTGACAATCCTTTTTTCTGAAGTTTAAGCTGTTTAAGCTCTATCCGGGCAAAAAACAAACTTCAGAGGGGAATAACCATGAGAAGAAAATTCAGAATTCTGGCATTATGTCTTTGCGCAGCAATAATTTCAGGTACTGCGGCGCTTTACGCTTTATCCGTAAACCAGTCTCTCAGCAATCTGAACATCAGGGACGCAAATGATAAACCGGCATCAATTCCCGATTTCGGATCAAAGGTGCTCACAATATTCTATAATGATGCTGAAGCATCAGATTTAAGCGATCCCATGGCTGATGCGCTTAAAGCAAAAAATTTCCCGGAATCAAAAAATCGCGGTATAGGGATCGCAAACCTTAAAGATTCTGTAGCACCGAACTGGCTCATAAGAAAAATCGTAAGAGGAAAAATTGCAAAGTATAACTCAACAATCCTCACTGACGTTGATCTCACAGTCGCCCGTTCATGGGGACTCGGCAACTGTAATAACAAGTCGATCTGCATCATAGTAGGAAAAGATGCCAAAGTCAAATATGTCAAATTTATGGATAAATACCATCCGGCTACACAGGCTGACATTGACCAGGTGGTAAAAATTGTTGGGGATCTGGTTAAATAA
>DAISJZ010000157.1:0-5798 GCA_036821145.1 Spirochaetota bacterium | reverse complement strand
TATCCCATGAGGCCGGTTCAGCGCCCCTGCCGTAACCCATGTATGCAAGGCCGAAAATAACAGCTGATACACCGCCTACAGACATAAACGCAAGAAAGAAGTTCAGCAGCCAGGACCAGTCTGTAATGATATCACCTGCGGAGAGCTTCATTTCATGTTCAGCTATTGTTGATTCATCCATCTCGAGTATTCTTTTTGAAAAAACTGTACCCGGTATGACTTTCTCTTTGTTTTCAACCAGTATGCTGCGGAATTTTTGTGTTGTCATTATATAATGCCTCTTCGGTAAATATAATATTATAGCGATTTACGATTGAATTAGAAGATCAATTCGTCATTCCTGCTAATGCAGGAATCTCATAAAACCAGTCTATGAGATTCCGGTATTTGCACGAACTGAAGTGTGCACGCCCTGAGCGCAGCGAAGAAGTACCCTTGGGGTGAAACCGGAATGACAATTATATCAATATTATAGTTTAATAGCACTGTTTTTTCAACAACTATTTCTCCGCAATAATAACTGCCCTCACCGGCGCGGGATAACCTTCAACAGTTTTAGCCTGGTCACCTGCGTCGAGAAAATCCTCCAGTGATTCAGTATTTACCCATTCGGTCTTTCTCTGTTCTTGAAAATCAGTTTTTGTTATGTCAACGCATCTGGGATTGCGGAATCCGGCTTTTTTCAGCCATGATATCAGCACGGGTACTGTTGGTATAAAATATACATTGGGCATCTTGGCGTATCTCTCTTCAGGGACCAGTGAGATATGCTCTTCACCTTCGACTATAAGAGTTTCTAATACAAGTTCGCCATCCGCTGTCATCATTGAATAAATATCCCGGAGAAAATCTATGGGGGATCGCCTGTGGTATAGTATACCCATACAGAAAACTGTATTGAATTTTTTTGTAAGGCCTGTGATCTCTTCGAAACGGAGCGGCAGTGTAAATATATTATCTCTGCGGGCCAGCGTATTAAGCAGCATAAACTGCATGTAGAAGTTTGTGTAAGGTTCTATACCTGTCACCATTGCCGGGTTATGCGGAAGCATCCTGAACATATAGTAGCCGTTGCTTGAGCCTATATCAAGGATATGGCGCCCTTCAAGTGAACGGAGGTGAGGTATAACCCTGTTCCATTTAAAGTCCGATCTCCACTCGGTCTCAATATCAATGCCGAACAGTCTGAAGGGGCCTTTGCGCCATGGCCACATGGAGAGTAGAGTCTCTCTTACTTCATTAATCCCAATGGCAGCGGCATCTTCATTCATGCCGATTGAAACGTAATCTGAAGTGAAGTCGAAACCTGTTGCATGAATTCCCGCCAGTTTCTGCACGAGGGAGTAAAGCTCTCTTCCCTTTACGTCTTTCTCTGTGAGGAATTTAACTTTATCCATTGTCAGCTTATGCAGATGTTCAATGTCGGATTTTGAGAATCCCCATCTGCCTGGGTTATCTGGAAACCATTGCATCAGTCTTTCCTGCAGATAAACGATGTAAAGTGAAACCATTTCAGCCATATCTCTATGGCATTGAATCCCGCAGTGTTGAGCCGATTGATATGTGAATCAACAGTTTCAGGTATAAGGACGTTTTCAAGGGCTTCACGCTTTCGTGTGATTTCAATCTGCGAGTATCCGTTTTCCTCTTTTAGCCTGTAGTAGAATTCCTGCTGTAAAGCCGCAAGGTCAACATCAGAATTTACCGTTTTTTCAGTAAGGAGGAATATACCGCCGGGTACCAGTGCATCGTATACTCTTTTTATAAGAAGGTCTCTCTTCTCCGGGGATATAAACTGCACTGTAAGATTGGATACAATTACAGAAGAAGGAGCGAAATTTATATCCATAATATCGGATACAAGGGGAGTGATATTTCCGGCGCCGCCGAATGCAGCGATTCTTTTTTTAAAAAGTTCAATCATTGGGGAGGAGTTGTCAATCGCGGTGAGTGTAAATTCTCCCCCTTTCATCTCCTGTATCAGCGCAGAGGCAAAGTTTCCTGTTGAACAACCAAGGTCGTATATCCCTGTCCCGGATTTGTAGAATCTGGCAGCAAGCCTTGCCTGCTGAAGGATAATCTCCCTGTACATAGGCACAGATCTGGTAATCATGTCATCAAAGACAGATGCCACTGTTTCGTTGAATTCAAAGGGGGTAACTTCAGCCTTACCCGCAAATATATTGTCTTTCTTTTCCATGTGATTAATTTATAAAACAAGTGAAGATAATTAATCAGAAATTTGTCAATTATTATGTGTATCTTTTATTATATACAGCGGGCTATTGTATTTCAGGTTCACTCCCCGGGTAAAAAAGTGTTAATTTAGAGTACTGTTTTTCACTTGAAACTGCCGTAAATATATGTTTAATTAAATGTAATTCCCTGCCGGAATTCATAATAATACTATTCGAGGTTGAAAGTGTATGCTGATAAAAAGACGTTATAATATAATAATGCTGCTGAGCATAGTTTTGCTTTTTACTGCGGCAGTAGTTTTTGCCCGTGCCGGCGGGGCAGGAGGGGAATCGGGATCCGGAGGTTCATACGGAGGCGGTGGTGATGACGGTCTGGGTACTCTGATTTACATTATATTCAGACTTCTGCTGGAACTTCCTTTTCCTATTAATGTTATTGCTATTGCTGTTGTTATAGGGGGTTTTGCCGCATTCTCTTACATATCAAAGAAAAAGATAAAGGAGCAGACAATCTACAATCAGCTCCCCACCGGTGATAGTGTAATGAAAGTTAAAGGTTATGACAGTTTTTTAAGGAACAACCCTGATTTTGATGAGGAGAATTTCAGGTCAAACGTGAAGACAGCTTTTCTTAAAATACAGGAGGCCTGGGAGAAACAGGATATTTCCGGTGTAAGGAAGTTTATATCTGACGGTGTATACCAGAGGTTTAATACACAGTTTAAAATGATGCAGCTTCTGAAACAGAGGAACACACTTGAAGATGTTACAATAAAGAATATATATATAGACCAGGTGGACTCTGACGGGCTTTATGATATTATACATGTGGCCATACACGCCTCCATTACAGACAGGTTTATAAGTGAAATGGACTCCTCACTTAATTCCGGGGGGAAGGAGGAGTTTGTTGAATACTGGTCTTTCCTTAAAAAACGCGGAAGGCCGAGAAAGGATATTTATGAAACAGATAACTGCCCGAATTGCGGAGCCCCTCTCCCCCCTGATATGGGAGAGGTGAGCAGATGTGAATCGTGCGGAACACAGACAAACTCCGGTGAATATGACTGGGTGCTTTCAGAGATTACTCAGGCCGATGATTATATAAGCTCAAATCCGAAACTTGATAAGTCAGATGATCTTAACAGCAAAATCCGCAGGCTTGTGCAGGAGAATGAGGATTTTTCAGTTCAGCTTGTTGAGGATAAGGCGAGCAACGGTTACCTTCAGATCATAACTGCCATGGCGTATAATGATCCTTCCATTATGAGGCGTTTTGTAAGTGATAATGTCTTTGAAAAAATACAGGGAAAGATGACAGGGAACACTGTGGCCTATAACCGTATTTATCTTAATGATGTATACCTGGTGGGGGTGAGTGAAAGGGGGAATATGAATGAACTTTTTATTGCCATAAAATCATCTTACCAGAGGGTAGCTGTTGATGGAAGTGCAGTGCGGAAAATTGATCCGGTGCTCATGTCTGACACGGAGATAATTGTGATGAGCAGAGACAAAAATGCGGCAGCATCAAAGGGTTCAATATATGCGCATATGTGCGCGAATTGCGGGGCGCCGGTTGAAAATTCTCTTAATCTGAATTGTCAGTATTGCGGAACTGCACTTAACAGCACAAGCAATGAATGGATTATTACAGATATACTCTCTGTGGCAGAGTACAGGGGACATGTGAGTGCAAACAAATCATCATTCGGATATACAATTGATCCTCAGCTAATAGATAAGCTTATGGATGTCCGTGATTTTGCCTTCAATAATATAATGGTTGTCATAGCCTCTGACGGAACAATGAGCTCAGAGGAGTACCAGTTTGCTTTTGACCTTGCAAAAAAGTGGGGATACAATGTGGATAAGATTGGCCCGCTCTTTGGTATGGCTATGAGCGGGAACCTTGTTATAAAGATGCCCCAGGATGATAAAAAGCGGGCTAAAATTTATAAGCTCATGGAGAAAGCAGCAGACGTTGACGGTATAACTGACGAGGAACAGAATCTAATGGATAATATCAGGGAACAGTACGGGATCTCCGCATAGATATGTGTCAGTCCCCTTTATTGAGGGGGCTGACTGCTGCTTTTATTATATATCTTTTAAATCGTTCTAATTCCATATTGTTTCCTCCTCTGACTCATTACGGGTAAGTGCAGCGAACCCGTGAGCAGTGTGGTCTTCAGCGGCGACTGCATGTTTCTCTGTTCCGTATTTCAGGAGGTCCATTACAGACTGCATTATAATACTTTGTGATGCAAGTTCCTCACAGGTGGCTGCGATTTCCTCTGCTCCTGTGGCATTCTGCTGAACTACCGTGTTGAGCTGCATCACCGCGTTATTAATCTGTTCAATACCTTTGGCCTGTTCCATACTGGCCGCGTTTATTTCAGCAACAAGTTCTGATGTTTTTTTAATGTCCGGAACAAGCATTTTCAGCATATCACCAGCCTGAATAGCAGTTTCAATATGCTCTTTTGAAAGGTTGCCGATTTCAACTGCCGCCTGCTGGCTTCTTTCGGCAAGTTTCTGAACTTCGCTTGCCACAACCGCAAATCCCCTTCCATGTTCACCAGCTCTTGCCGCCTCGATAGAGGCATTCAATGACAGAAGGTTTGTCTGCCGTGCGATTTCGTTTATTATTGAAATTCTTGCGGTTATCTCTTTCATGGCTGAAACTGTCCTTGAAACTGTTTCTCCGCATACACCGGCATCATCAGCGCTTTTATCTGCTATCTTTTCTGTCTGGCTCGCGTTGTCCGCATTCTGCCTTATTGTTGCTGTGAGCTCTTCAATAGATGAGGATATCTCTTCCACATTTGAGGCCTGTTCTGTTGCTCCCTGTGACAGTGCTTCCACAGAGGAGGATATCTGCTGTACCCCGGATGTAACCTGGCTTGATGTGGCATATACTGAATCCACAGATTTTATGATTGAACGCAGCAGAAAAACGGCTGCAAAAATAATACCCGCAGTCATGATCAGTATTATAAAAATTATAGGATAAACCACAGCGTTTATCTGTTCCCCCACTATATCTTTGTAAACGCCGGAACCTATAATCCAGTTCCATTCTTTGAAGTATTTAACGTAGGATATTTTCGGTACAGGCTCATCTTTACCGGGTTTGGGCCATAAGTAATCAACAAAGCCTTCATTACTCTGGAGACATACTTCCGCCATTGCCTGGAACAGGTTTTTCTTTATTCCCATCGCAACGTTAAATGATTCGCTGTCCAGTATCCGGCCGTCCAGTTCCGGTTTGATCGGATGCATAACCATCTTAGGGTATGGGAGTGTTGAATCATTAATCCAGAAGTATTCCGCTCCTTCATATCTTAGAGATTTAATAATAGCGAGTGCATTTTTTTGTGCTTCTTCAGCTGTAAGTTTCCCTTTTTTGTAATCGCTATACTGCTGACTGATTATGCTGTAGCCCACTTCAACAGCGGCCCTGGCAGTATTGTTCCTGGTTTCGTGAATTGTGTTGATCAGCCTCAATCCGGAAAAAAGGCATATTAAACCGAAAACAATAATTATTGTGCCGACAAGTATGTATAATTTTTTGGAAATATTAAGATTGAGTTTCAT
>DAISJZ010000156.1:0-5876 GCA_036821145.1 Spirochaetota bacterium | reverse complement strand
CAGGGGTTCTTCGCGCCTAGCAGGAGTCGAACCTGCGACGCACGGATTCGAAGTCCGACGCTCTATCCACTGAGCTACAGGCGCACTATAGAAAAATCTTTATTTCTATCACGTAATATTGTCAAGACAATAAATTGAATCTTAATACCGATTATTAATCTTTTGCAACAGATTTGTCAGGAATCTCTCCCTCCTGTTTTTTTATAGACTCATTTCCGGAGTCAATTTTAAAAACCTTGGTCATATTCATAAGTTCAAGGGCCTGTGAAGCCATCTCTTCACTTGCTGATGCAGTTTCTTCAACAAGTGCGGCATTCTGCTGTGTCATGTTATCAAGTTCCATGATTGCAGTATTGATTTGATCTATACCTGATTTCTGCTCATCGCTGGCTGCGGTTATTTCCGAAATCAATTGAGTTACATTTTTTACTGAATTGATAATCTCTTTAATAGCTTCACCGCTATGATTTGCCTGTTCCGTACCTTTGGCGATTTTATCTATAGATTCTCTTATTAATTCACCTATCTGTTTTGCAGCTGTCCCTGATCTCTGGGCGAGATTTCTCACCTCTCCGGCAACAACAGCAAAACCGCGCCCCTGTTCCCCTGCACGTGCAGCTTCTACTGCAGCATTAAGAGCAAGCAGGTTGGTCTGGAAGGCAATTTCGTTGATCACAGATATTATTTCTCCGATTTTTTTGCTTGATTCACTTATTTCGTTAATTGATGATACAGCTGAATTTACAAGGTCACCCCCTTTTTCAGCGAATTCATATGAAGCAATAGATGTTGTATTGGCATGCCTTGCATTATCAGTATTTTGAGTAATTGTGGCAGTTGTTTCCTCTATTGTTGAGGCAATTTCTTCAAGGGAAGAAGCCTGCTCTGTAGTTCTTTGTGAAAGATTCTGATTCCCGGCACTAATCTGCTCAGTGGCATAATATAGATTCTGCATTGCACTTATTATAGATGTAATCATCTGTTCAAGTTTTTCATTAGCAGTATTTATGCTTGTGACTAAAGTTCCTACCTCGTCATTTCTTTCGGCAAATTTCGGATCAATTCTGCTTGTTAAATCACCATCAGCAAGTCTGTTTGCAACCTTTGCGGTTTCAATAACAGGCCGCGCTATTGAATTTCCGAAAAATATTGAAAGGATTATTATTATAACTGAAATACCTGCACCAATGGCAATAACAGTTAATAGCAGAGTCCTTATATATGCACGGTTTTCTTCTTCCAGGGCGGTTACAACTTTTTCTATATCATCCACGTAATTCCCGGTACCTGTAACCCATCTGTAAGGTTCAAAGGATTTACTGTAACTTCTTTTTCTATCCGCTTTTGTTTCTCCCGGTTTCGGGAACCAGTAATCGGTAAATCCCCCTTCGGGTTGACGGCCATTCTCAATTATTTCCTTAATTAAAAACTTTCCGTTTACATCCTGCATCCCGATTCTTGATTTTCCTTCAATTGATGGATCCGGAGGGTTGCAGGCATTTACCCCTTCAAAATCATCGATCCAGAAATAACCGGTCTTATTATATTTAAGGCCTCTTACGAGTTCCCGGGCCAGATTTTTCCCCTGGGCATCAGTAAGATTATTTGCGGTCTGATATTTTTTTACAGATTCAAGAAGAGATATGACGTTTTCAACCTGGTTTTTTACATTTTTATCATAATCATTAAAAATCGCATTTTTATTCATATCAAGAAGCTGTCTGCTGTATTTGTTTATGGAAAAAATGCTTATCCCGATTATAAGGATCAGCACTCCAAGCCCGGTACCGAGCGTCAGCATAATTACTTTTAGTCTTAAGCTTTTCATATTATACCTCCTTGTAAAACAGGTTAAAGATATAATACAACAGGATGGAATTATAATCAAAATAAATGAGAAATAACCGGGTTATCTTTTTTTATTGTATAAAAAAACGTCCGGGAATCGGGGTAGGGGGTTGAGAGAGAAACAGTTTATTCAGGATATATCAGGGTATAACCTGAATAAACTGTTTTTTATCATTATAATACTTGTTATCATGAAAGATAAGTGTTTTCGCCCCGGATTTATTCAGCTCTTTCAGAAATGAAAGGTTTTTATTGTGGTTTACAACTGAACCGTTGCCGTTTAATGAATTAATATTATCACTCAGGTATGCTTCGTCTCCTGATAAACAGTATTGTTTATCACGGTATGTGAAAAAAATAACCGACGATCCTTCAGTATGGCCTCCGATGGTCTGAATACGGAAAAAATCAAGGAAGCTTATTGAATTCTCAAAAGTATGCACTTCAGGGTTTCCTTTTAAATACTTCCTTACATCTGCGAGGCCGTTACCTTTCATAAAAGATTCGAGTTCTTTCTTATTGATGATAATCCGCGCATTGGGAAATTTATCGGCATTACCGATATGATCAAAATGCGCGTGTGTTATAATTATATCAGTTATTGAGTCAGCAGGAATGCCGTTTTCAGCAAGAATTTCTACAGGGTCACGAAATTCCCTGATATCAAACATCTGAATGAGCTTATTATTATTAAACCCTGTATCAACAAGAATCTTTCTATCTTTGTATTCGATATAATAAAACATCCAGCAGAAGGGGAGTTTTTCGTGACTTTTATCGCCATAAATAATAAACTTTTTCGGAAATTCTGAAATTCCATATTTAACAGCAAAAACTTTTAGATCATCCCTGCCGCCGTTACCTAAGCAGTCTGTTATTGTGGCGGTAAGGATGATTGTGCTCATTATTAAACCGATTGTTTTCCTTATCATTCCTTAATCACTATAAAAAGGAGTATTGCTGCAACATAGGTAATAAATCCAATCATAAGTGTGGTACTCATACCGTAAGTTACATTAAAAAGTAATGAAAATGACACTGCTATAGTTGAGAGTATACAGTTAACACCGAACATCAGTGTCGCGTACTCATCAGATACATCCTTCTTAACCTGTTCCATGGCATGCGGGAATGGTATACCCATAAGAAAAGCCAGGGGAAATATCAGTACAGAAGCGATAATAAGCTTAAACCCGAAACTGAATTTGGCGAACATCATAAACATATCATCGATAAAGAAAGACTGGAAAAGAATAATTAATGGTATAATAGAAATACAGATTACCAGGGTTCTTTTTTTGAAATTACGGCTGAAGAAACTCCCCATACCGCTGAACAGGAGAAGCCCCCCTAATATAACAATGGTTGAATAAATCGGTGATCCTATAAACCTCTGGTACTTCTGCATAAGAACAATCTCGATAAGCATAAAACCGAATCCGAGAAGTGCAAAAAATACCGTATGCCCCAGAAGCCTGAAGCGCTGTGAACCGTATTTGAAAACAGCAAGTAGAAGAACCGGTGTAAGCATTACTCCTGCGACTTTCAGCAGGATATTAAGTACATCAGTAACCTCTTTCTTGTTTTTATAAATATTAAAAGGATAAGGTTTGTCGTCAGTTGTAGGAGAGAGATCCAGTTCAAACGGAAAGTTAACCTGGTGCAGTATCTCTTCATATCTTTTGAAATCCGCAGAAGTCATATTTTTCTTTTTGAGATAATATTTGTAGTATGTCGGATTATATACGTAATTGGATTCAACAAATTTTTTATCTTCAGGTTTCTCAATCTTCCCGAGAATTTCATTATGAAACTCTTTCTTTGAAATACCGTCAGGATAGTCAATATAGGAATATACCGGTTTATCAGCTCTGAATATCCTTTCAAACATATGTCCGGTTTTCATATTCGGGTGAAGAAATATCGCGGAACCGTACCTGGGGGCTATAACATTGTGATAGCCTGCAAAAGTTGCAAGTTCCTTGTCTGTAAAAGGGGCCTTTTTGATAATAACAGTCTGAAACTGCTTCCAGGTCCCCCAGAAGTCCCATGAATAGATGATTATATGTCTGTCAGGGTTTTTAATCCCCATTTCCGTCATTGCCTGTTTTACAGTATTGAGAAACTTATAAAATGCGAACCTGGATCGTTTGGTCTCAATAATCTCCTCGTAAACCACCATACCTTTATCACTCAGTTTATTTAACATCATTTTGGTATTTTCAACTGTATGAAGATATTCGGGAGCGAGTGTTGCAATAGCCGGATACTCCATATGGAGATTCATGAGTGTAATCATATCATAAGTTTCAGTATTGCTGGATAGAAAGTAACGTCCTTCACCATAATAAGCGTCAAGCCCTTCGTATGGATAGGCTCCGAACTCTGAAAAGTAGCCCTTTTTGTTATTCTCCATCATAATCCTCATTACGATTGGAGAGAATTCAACACCGCTGACACGGGCTCCCGGAAGTTTTTTTGCGGATTTGACTATTCCGTCATAGGACAGACCTATTATGAATACTTTAGGATTATCAACATGGGGCACACGGGGATCCCAGTATGTGCCATTTGATTTATCAACAGTATCAAGAGGGATGGCATTTGTAGTATAAAATATATTATTATTGTCAACCGCAAAGAGGTCAATCTTTCCCATAAGATCATCTTCAGAGAAGATAACCTTCCAGTTATGAAGCCTCATCTGGGTACACCATATCTTTCTTTCGCTAAGATTATTGGTGGGGCCGCATTTGATTTTATAATTTATGTCGAGATTTTTCCAGTAGTCCAGCTCCCTGTAATCCTGGCTTTGTTTATAACCTATATCACTGAGAACATATTTTGCTCTTTTCTTCTCGTAATCTGAACCTGTGAGTATATATTTATCACCCTTAAGTTTATACTTTGAAAGCATGAAATCTCTGTCGAATCTGAACTTGATAGAGGGGACGATTTTCTGTTCAAATTCAGATTTTGGAAATTCAAGGGGGAGTTTCATGTTTTCATTATAAATATAAGCAACTCCGAAAATCAGCGGTATTGATACTGCCGCTGCAAGAATTTTCGCAAAAATATTCCTGAACCCGATAACAAGTGTCAGGATGAAAATTGCAGGTATAAACATCAGAACTATAAGTACATTCTCAGACTTTATAGCACTGACGCTGAATATCGGGAAAATAACACCGGCTGCGGAAGCTGCAAGGTTTGTAAAATAAACCCTGTTTGACTGGCCGCGGGCGAATAGAAGTGATATTATTATAGATGAAAATAGAAAAGGGAGTACGAGAAAATAAGGATATTCGAATTCCCCGATTCTAATTATATTATAATATGATAAAGGAATAGATGCCATAAAACAGAGAGCAGCAATGAACATTACCGCATATCCCTTAATCCTTGCGAGATAAAAACTGATAAAACCACCAACAGCTATGCCGATCATGGCAATGGCGATTACATATGTAGCAGTAAGATAATTTGTAATTATAAGCAGCTGGTGCATGAAAATGGTTTCAAGAGCCATTACCGAAAAGGAGAATAGGAACATGGCAATATTATAGATGAAAATGTCTCTGAGGCTTCTGTTTTCTGTCATTGTTCTCTCTTTGTTATTTATAAATAATCTGATTTCAAAGGGGTAAGAAATCATGCAAAAATATATGCCATTCATTTTGAAGTCAATACTTATCACAATAAAAAAATTGAATACCGCTAAAAAATAGTTTTATTAAAATAGAGTTCAAAATATTAAAAAAGATGTAAATTCCCGAATAGTTTATATCTTCTTAAATAATTGTTCTTTAGAAATACACAGGGGAAATTTTATACATTTTAATAGAGTAATACTGTTCACGAAAATAAACATTAATCCTGATAGCAGAATACAAAGTGTAATTTTGATTTGACTTTAAGCATTAATGATATTCATCATATCCTTGTATAATATAGATTTGTATAATAGTGCAGATTGATTTTTGCCTTAAATAACGTTTATTTATCAGTATTTATTCCTTAACTTTTTT